>NZ_CAJQZB010000002.1:0-309785 GCF_907164545.1 Paraburkholderia gardini
ACGAAGCATGAACGTTTCGTCGCCCGCGCCGCGCATGGACGCACTTCGCTCCATGCCCGGCGTCACGTTTCAGCTCAGGCAGCCGCTTTCTCGCGCGCCTGTTCCTCGAGATACAACGCCATCTCTTCGGCGAGCGCTTTTGCGACCGCGGGCCGCTGCGCGATTCGCCGGTAATACGCATCCACCGAAGGCCATGCAGCCAGACTCACACCCGAGTACTGTGCCCAGTTCAGCACGGTAGCAAGATAGGCATCGGCGACCGTGAATCGCTCCAGCAAGAACGCGTTCGCGGCGAAATGCGCGTCCAGCACCGCGAGACGCAACGGCACCCGCTTGCGCGTGTAATTCAGCACGTCTTCAGATGCACCCGGATCGAGCAGCGGTACGAACACAGCCTTGTGCAATTCCGTGCTGATGAAACCGAGCCACTGCTGCACTTTCGCGCGCTCCGCCGTGCCGGCTGGCGGCATCAGCTGCGCTTGCGGGAACTGGTCGGCGACGTACGGCAGGATCGCTGTGTTTTCGGTGAGGAGCCATCCCTCGTTCGTGCGCAGCACCGGCACCTGCCCGAGCGGGCTGACCTGATAGAAATCCGTTCCGTCGGCAATGCGCTTCTTCTTTGTGTCGACCTGAATGAAGTTCGCGCCCGCGTCCGCTTCGTAAAACGTGATGCGGGTCGCGAGCGAGCAGGCCATGGGAGAAAAATACAGATCCATTCCGGTGTCTCCAGTCGGTGGTTTGAGTTTTGTACTATAGTGAACAAAATTAAATGGCGCCAGATATTTTTATGCATACCGGTACAAAAACAGAAAAACGTCCTCGCGGAAGGCCACGCGCCTATGACGCAACCGAAGCAGTCGCCAGTGCCACGGAGGCGTTCTGGCAAGGCGGCTACTCGGGCACGTCGCTCGACGACCTGAGCGTCGCGACGGGCATGAACCGTCCGAGCCTTTACGGCGCGTTCGGCGACAAGCACGCGCTCTATCTGGACACGCTCGACGGTTACATCGACGCCGGACTCAAGGCGATGGAAGTGGCGCTCGGCGGCGACCTGCCGCTCGCGCAGGCGTTGATGCGCGTCTACGATACGGCGCTCGCGATTTATCTCCCGGCCGGCGGCGAGCCGCGCGGATGCTTCCTGATCGGCACGGCCGTGGTCGAAGCGAAGCGCGATGCGGACGTTCGCGCGAAGCTCGCCGATGGGCTCCGGATCTTCGATGGCGCGCTGGAGCGGCGTCTGCTGCGCGCCCAGGCGCAGGGTGAACTCGATCCCGCCGCCGACACAGCGGTGCTCGCAAGAGTCGCGTCCGCGATCATGCACAGCCTCGCGCTGCGCTCGCGCGCGGGCGACACGCGCGCGACGCTGCGCGCGACGGCGGCGGCTGGCGTCGCGCTGATCTGCGCGGCGCCAGCATCAACGTCAGCGGCGCCTTCGGTGGAACCGCCAAAACCGCGCCGCAAGGCCAGGTGAGTGGTTTCATCCGGGACCTCGACGTGCAGGCGCGGCAAGCGGCAACTCGTTGACGGCTTGTCATCGGCAGGCCTGCTCCGTACACTCGCGCGTAATTCCCGAACAGTGCCGCTTTTGCGTCGCTTCCCGCAGCCTTCACGCCGATTAGAGGAGACATCCCGCCATGGCCGATTCCTACTTCCCCCGCTGGCGCGTCCAGCCGCAAGCCATCGGGGGGCGCGTCGTCGGGCCCGACGAGCGGCTCGCCTGGCCGCAGATGCTCGCGATGGGTATCCAGCACGTCGTGGCGATGTTCGGTTCGACGGTGCTCGCACCGCTGCTGATGGGCTTCGATCCGAATCTCTGTATCTTCATGTCGGGCATCGGCACGCTGCTTTTCTTCGTGCTCGTGGGTGGGCGCGTGCCGAGCTACCTCGGTTCGAGCTTCGCGTTCATCGGCCTCGTGATCGCGGTGACCGGCTACGGCGGACACGGTCCGAACCTGAACATTCCCGTGGCGCTCGGCGGGATCATCGCGTGTGGCGTCGTGTACGCGATCATCGGCTTGATCGTGTCGGCGATCGGCACGAAATGGATCGAGACGCTGATGCCGCCCGTCGTTACCGGCGCGATTGTCGCGGTGATCGGGCTGAATCTCGCGCCGATCGCGGTGAAGGGCGTGAGCGCGAACGCGTTCGATGCATGGATGGCGCTCGTGACGGTGCTGTGCGTCGGCGCGGTCGCCGTGTTCGCGCGCGGCATGCTGCAGCGTCTGCTGATTCTCGTTGGCCTGCTGATCGCGTATGTGATCTATGCGATCGTCACGAACGGTCTGGGCATGGGCAAGCCGATCGACTTCGCGGTCGTTGCGAACGCCGCGTGGTTCGGCATGCCGCACTTCACGGCACCCGTCTTCAGCCTGCAGGCGATGACACTGCTCGCGCCGGTCGCCGTGATTCTCGTCGCGGAAAACCTCGGACACATCAAGGCAGTGAGCGCGATGACCGGTCAGAACCTCGACCGTTACATCGGCCGCGCGTTTATCGGCGACGGCCTCGCCACCATCGTGTCGGGATTCGCCGGCGGCACGGGTGTCACGACGTACGCCGAAAATATCGGCGTGATGGCCGTCACGAAGATCTATTCGACGCTCGTGTTCGTGATCGCCGCACTGATCGCGCTCGTGCTCGGGTTTTCGCCGAAGTTCGGTGCGGTCATCCAGACGATTCCAGGTCCGGTGCTGGGCGGTGTGTCGATCGTCGTGTTCGGACTGATCGCGGTGACCGGCGCGCGTATCTGGGTCGTCAACAAGGTCGACTTCTCCGATAACCGCAATCTGATCGTCGCGGCCGTCACGCTCGTGCTCGGCGCGGGCGACTTCACGCTGAAACTCGGCGGCTTCGGGCTGGGCGGGATCGGCACGGCGACGTTCGGCGCGATCATCCTGTACGCGCTGCTGCGTCGCAAGCCGGCACAGCAGCCGGTCGTTTAAGCGAAAGCAACAACAGCCGCCCGCCGCGCCCCGGTTCAACCCGTGACGCGCGCGGCGTTCACCGCCCCCGATTGCCCGTCATCCGCGCATGCGGCCGCGCGTCGTCAGCGCGGTTTCCGACAGGTCGATCTCGCGCATCAGCCGCGTCAGGGTTTCGTCGTTGATCTTCTGGGCGTTGCGCAGCGCGACCAGCGTCGCGCGCTCGGCATGAATCGCGGCGAGCCGCATCCGCAATTCCAGCGCTTCCGCCTGTCGCGCCATTTCGCGCGGCGTGCCTTCCTCGCCGAGCGTCGCGAGCCTTCGCCGGTAAATGTCCATCACGCGTGCCGTCACGTCCGCGGCCGAGGCCGACTCCGATTCGTCGAGACCGGCGTTCACCGGGTCATGCATATCGTCGACGGCGCGGATCGCCGCTTGCGCCGCCTGCGCCCGCGCGAGCTTTTCCTCGGCTTCGTGCGGATCGCGACGGTTGCCGTGCGTAATCAACGGCAGCACGATCACCGCCACCAGCAACGACGCCAGGATCACGCCCGATGCGATGAAGATCGCCAGATCGCGCCCCGCCAGCGTGACCGGCAGCGACAGCACGCCCGCCAGCGTGACGGCGCCGCGCACGCCTGCGATCGTCGTCACCGCGACCATCCGGACGCCCGGCACGGCGTTCGTGACGCCCTTGCGTTTGGCGCCGCGGCTTGCGACGAGCCGCAGTATCCACACCCACACGTAGCGCAGCACATACAGCACGAGTAGCACGGCCGCGACGTAACCGATCAGCTGCAGCGCCTGCGCGTCGCTCGTGTGATGGGCGTCGAGCAGCGCATCGCCGAGGATGTGGGGAAACTGCAGCCCGAGCAGAATGAACACCATCCCGTTGAAGACGAACTCGATCATCGTCCACGTGCTCGCCGCACGCATGCGCGACGAGACCGGCCCGACGTGCGTGATGCTGGTGTAGTTCATCATCATCCCGGCCGCGACGGCCGCCAGAATGCCCGACCAGCCGAAGTGCTCGGCGAACAGATATGACGCGAACGGAATCAGTAGCGTCATCACGACGCCCGGCGCCGGGTCGCCTTCCTCGGTCATGTTCAGAAAGCGCGACGAGACGAAACTGAAGACCCAGCCGACCGCGGCGCCCGTCGCCAGTCCGCCGGCGGCGATGATCACGAAGCTGAGCGACGCCGCGCGCAGCGAGAACACGCCGGTCAGCGCCGCCGCGATCGCGAACTTGAGTGCGACCAGGCCCGACGCATCGTTCATCAGCGCCTCGCCTTCGAGGATATGCATCAGTTGCGGCGCGATTCTTCCCTTGCCGGCGATGCCGGTCAGCGCGACGGCGTCGGTCGGCGACAGCACGGCGGCAAGCGCGAACGCGACAGGCAGCGGAATCGCCGGCACGAGCGCATGTACGAAGTAGCCGACCGCGACCACCGTCATGAACACGAGCCCGAGCGCGAGCATCAGGATGGAGCGCCGCTGCATGAAGAATTCGCGCTTCGGAATTCGCCAGCCGTCCGCGAAGAGCAGCGGCGGAATGAACAGCACCATGAAGATGTCGGGATCGAACGTGACGTGCAGGCCGAACGTCGGCCACGCGAGCAGTGCGCCGATCGCGATCTGGATCAGGGGGAGCGGCAGCCTGACTGGCAGCAGACGGATCGCGAGACCCGAAACAGCCACGGCGAGAAGCAGGATCAGAACAGTAAAAACGATTTCCATCAGACTCGGACAGCGGAGGTGGGAAGGTGACTTCGGTGCGCGGCGGCAACTTTTCGCGGTACGGGAACATCAGCCCGGAGTGTAGCCCGGCGCTTACTAAACTGTCGTCCGGCGCATATTTTGGCTGGTTCGGCTAATCCTGATGCACCGTCGCGGTGCAATGGGCGCCCCTGCTCGACGCACGAAGCTTACGGTCGCTGCAAGCTGGCGCGCGAATTAGCGCGATACGTGCGCCAGCGTGCGCACGGAGCTTGCTTATGAAGTGGCCATGACGCACATTTTGAGAATGGGACCAGGCCCGGTCGTTCCCCGGCAGGATCGTTCCACTCGCGCGTGAGAGGATTGCATGAGCATTGCGCAGCAGGACACTACAGCGGTCGCGCCGCACGGCTTCGAGGTCAGTTTTACCTCGGGGCGTGAGCGGTATTCGACGCACCACGGGGATCTGGAACTGACCAGCGTCTTCCAGCCGGTTTTCAGTCTGTCGCACATGCGCGCGGTCGGCTACGAGGGACTGCTGCGCGCGCACGATTCACTCGACCGGCCCGTTTCGCCGCTCGACGTATTCGGCCAGGCTGCCCGCATCGGCGATGTGCTGCAGGTCGACCGGCTCGCGCAGTCGCTGCATCTGGAGAACTTCAAGGCGCTGGACGCCGGGTGCGAATGGCTGTTCCTGAACGTGCATCCGGGTGCGCTGACGGACCCGTATCATGCCGCCGCGCTGCTTGCGAATCTGCGGCGTCTCGATCTGCCGCCGCGCCGCGTCGTGCTCGAAGTGCTCGAGCAGCGCGCCGACGATCTCGAACGGCTGGCGGACGCGGTCCGCCAGTTCCGCGAGCGCGGGTTTCTGATCGCGCTCGACGATTTCGGCGCGGGCCACTCGAACATCGAGCGCGTCTGGCAACTGAATCCCGATATCGTCAAGCTCGACCGCTCGTTGCTGGCGCCAGGCCCGATCCGGCCGCAAGGCTCGTCGATACTGCCGGGTCTGGTGTCGTTGCTGCACGAGGCGGGCAAGCTCGTGCTGGTCGAAGGCATCGAGACGGAAAGCGAAGCGCTGATGGCGCTCGCTTGCGACGCCGATTTCGTCCAGGGCTTTTACTTCGGCCGGCCGAGCGCGGTGCTCGCCGATGCGTGCGCGAGCACCGCGGTGATCGCCGGTTTGACGGAACGCAATCGCAGGCTCACCGAAATGCGCGAGAAGCGCGACGCGTCGCGACTCGCGCCGTATGTGCGGGCGTTCGAGCGCGCCGCCGAGCGGCTTGCCGCAGGCGAGGCGCTCGACGAAGTCTGCTGGAATTTTCTGTCGCTCGACGATGCGGCGCGCTGTTTCCTGCTCGACGACAACGGCCGTCAGTCGGAGCGCAACGTCGTGCTGCGCGCGGACCGCGCGGTGCAGATGTCGCGCTTTCTGCCACTGTCGGACGCGAAGGGGGCGAGCTGGTTGCGCAGGCCGTATTTTCGCGCGGCGATTCGTGAACCGCAGCGCGTGCAGGTGACGCAGCCGTATCTGTCGATCAACGAGGCGACGTTGTGCGTGACGCTTTCGATTGCCACGCGCATCGGCGAACGCACGGCGGTGCTGTGCGGTGATATCGACTGGCATCCCGAGAGCGAAGAAGCGGCCTCCACGCACGCGATGATCTAGAACCGGTACGCCGCATCGCAACGCGGCGTACCGCACTTCACTTACTTACTTCGCCACCACCACCGGAATGCCGCTCAATGCGCTGCCGCCGCGCACGCTGGCGATCGCTTCCTGCACGACGGCGGACGTTGCCGGTTCAATGTTCAGAGGCCGTGCAAGCGAGCGCTCACGCGCCTTTGCCGCGACGAGGCTGTTCAGCTTCACCGGACCGTAGCCGCGCACGCGCTGCATGACCTGCGCGAACTCGATCGCGCTTTCCGTCGTTGCGGGCGTGAGCGCGCCCAGCAGTGTGTCGATCGTCGTTTCGTAATCGTCGGCGAGTGCGCGTTCCATGCGGCGCTCCAGCGAGTGGCCGAACGGATCGAGCACCGTGCCGCGCAATGCGCGGATCTTCGCGAGACCGCCGAGCACCGGCCACATCCACTGACCGACCTTCACCTTCTTCGGACGCGCGCCATGCTCCGCGCGCGCGAGCGTCGGCGGCGCCATGTTGAAGCCGATCCGGAAGTCGCGGCCCGCGGTGCCTTCGAATTGCGCTTCGATGACACGGCGGAAGCTGTCGTCCGAATAGAGGCGCGCGACTTCGTATTCGTCTTTCACGGCGAGCAGCTTGTAGAACGTCGTCGCGACCGCGCGAGTGAGCGGCTCGCTTGCTCCGCGCGCGCGCTGCCGTTCGGCCTGGCGAACCCGGTCGACGAGCATGCGGAAGCGCTTCACATACGCCGCGCCGCCGTACGCGGCGAGACGTGTTTCGCGATCGGCGATCACGGCATCGACGTCGAGCGCTGCGTCGCTGGCGACGGCGAAGGGCAACGCGACTGCATCGGCGCGGGTCTGTAGCAGCGTATCGAGTGCGGCTGGATCGTCGGCGGCGATGCGGCCGATCGCGAACGCCAGCTTGTTCGCTTCGATCGCGACGTTGTTCAGTTCGATCGCGCGCATCAGCGCCGCGAACGAGACCGGCACGAGGCCGAGCTGCCACGCGAAGCCGAGCATCAGGATGTTCGCGCCAATCGTGTCGCCGAGGAAACGGCCCGCCAGCAACTGCGCATCGCACATCGACAGGTATTCCTCCACTCCCGGAGAGGCTTCCTTCGAGCCGCCCGCCGCGTGACGCATCTTGTCGATGAGCGCATCGGTGTGCAGGTTCGCGTCCGGGTTCTGCACGAACGTGGCGTTCGGAATCGCGTGCGTGTTCACGACGATGCGCGTGCGGCCGTGGCGCACTGTCTGCAGCGCATCGCTGCTGGCGCCGACGACCATGTCGCACGCGAGCAGCACGTCGGCTTGCTGCGTATCGATGCGCACCTGGTTCAGCCATTCGTCGCGTGCCGCGAAGCGCACGAACGACAGCACCGCGCCGCCCTTCTGCGCGAAGCCCATGAAGTCGAGCACCGACGCGCTCTTGCCTTCCAGATGCGCGGCCATGCTGATCAGCGCGCCGACCGTCACGACGCCCGTACCGCCGACACCCGTCACGAGGATGTCGTACGGCGCGGCGTCGAGGTGCGTCGCGGGTATCGGCAGCGCGTCGACGCGCCTGGCGAGCGCGGCCGGATCGAACGCGTTACCCGCGGCCTTTTTCAGCTTGCCGCCAACGACCGTGACAAAGCTTGGGCAAAAGCCGTTCACGCACGAATAGTCCTTGTTGCACGACGACTGGTCGATGCGGCGCTTGCGGCCGAGCGTCGTTTCGAGCGGTTCGACCGACAGGCAGTTCGACTGCACGCCGCAATCGCCGCAGCCTTCGCAGACGGCTTCGTTGATGAACAAACGCTTGTCCGGATCGGGAAACTCACCTTTCTTGCGACGGCGACGTTTCTCGGCGGCGCATGTCTGGTCGTAGATCAGCACGGTCACGCCGTCGATGTCGCGCAGCGCGCGCTGCACCGTGTCGAGTTCGTCGCGGTGATGAAACGTCGTGCCGGACGGAAAGAGGTTGTGCTGGCCGTCGTACTTTTCCGGCTCATCGCTGACCACGACGAAGCGCGATACGCCTTCCGCCTCCACCTGACGCGCGATCTGCGGCACGGAGATGCTGCCGTCGACCGGCTGGCCGCCCGTCATCGCGACGGCGTCGTTATAGAGAATCTTGTACGTGATGTTGGTCTTCGCCGCGACCGCCTGGCGGATCGCGAGAATGCCCGAGTGAAAGTACGTGCCGTCGCCGAGGTTCTGGAACACGTGGCGCGTTTTCGTGAACATCGAATGCGATGCCCAGTCGACGCCTTCACCGCCCATCTGGATGAGGCCGGTCGTGTCGCGCTCCATCCACGAAGCCATGAAGTGGCAGCCGATGCCCGCCTGCGCGATCGAGCCTTCGGGCACCTTCGTCGACGTGTTGTGCGGGCAGCCCGAGCAGAAGTACGGCGTGCGCTTCACGGCATCGGCGGCGTTCGACAGTATTTGCGGCGCGACCAGATCGACGACGCGTTCGCGCCGGTCGAGCGCGGGCTTGTGCCGCGCGAGCCAGTTCGCGAACACCGGGAGGATGCGCGACGGGCGCAGCTCGCCAAGCGCGGAAAGCAGCATCGAGCCATCTTCGGCGTATTTGCCGAGGATCGCCGGGCGCGCGCCTTCGCGGCGGTTGTAGAGATAGTCCTTGATCTGCTGCTCGATGACGGGACCCTTCTCCTCGATCACGAGCACGTTCGACAGCCCTTCGACGAACGTATCGATGCGACCCATTTCCAGCGGAAACGACAGGCCGACCTTGTAGATCCGCACGCCGGCTGCTTCGAGATCGGCAACGGTGAGATCGAGCCGGCGCAGCGCTTCCATCAGGTCCAGATGCGCCTTGCCGCACGTGATGATGCCGACGTTCGCATGCGGGCTCGGCGCGATCCATTTATCGATGCTGTTCGTGCGCGCGAAGTGGCGCACGGCGTCGAGCTTCGCTTCCAGCCGCGCTTCGATCGACAGACTCGGCAGATCGGGCCAGCGGTTATGCAGGCCATCGGCGGGCGCGACGAAATCAGCCGGCGGAATCCATTCGGTTTGCAGCGCGTCGAGATCGACGGTCGAGCCGGATTCGACCGTCTCGGAAATCGCCTTGTAGCCGACCCACGCACCGGAAAAGCGCGACAGCGCCCAGCCGTACAGGCCGAATTCCAGCATGTCCGCGATGTTCGACGGGTTCACGACCGGCATGTGCCACGACATCATCGCGAAGTCGCTCTGGTGCGGCATCGACGACGACACGCAACCGTGATCGTCCCCCGCCACGACGAGCACGCCGCCATGCCGCGACGAGCCGTACGCGTTGCCGTGCTTGAGCGCATCGCCGGCCCGGTCGACGCCCGGACCCTTGCCATACCAGATCGCGAACACGCCTTCGACGGTGCGCTCCGGATCCGATTCCACCCGCTGCGTGCCGAGCACGGCGGTGCCGCCGAGTTCCTCGTTGATCGCCGGCAAAAAGCGGATGTCGCTGGCGTCGAGCAGTTTCTGCGCCTTCCACAACTGCTGGTCGACCATCCCGAGCGGCGAGCCGCGATAGCCGCTGACGAAGCCGGCTGTGTTCAGTCCGTTTGCCTTGTCCAGCGCGCGCTGCATCAGCGGCAGGCGCACGATCGCCTGCGTGCCGGTCAGGAAGATGCGGCCGCGCGTGGCAGTCAGATTGTCGGAAAGACGGTAATCGGCGAGGGCGGGCGTGCCGTCGACAGGCAGTCGTGCGGTCATTGGGGGGAGTCTCCTTGTTATCGCTTCGCTGGAACGGAAAAGACAGCGCAACGCCGCCGCAGCGAAAGAGACTCTATTTTTTATCGCCGATTGGAGTGTTTTTTTACTAACTGGGGGCGGCGGGTATGTATTCGCGCGAGCCCTTGGGCGATTTCTAGCCCTTTTGAGTGAGTTCTACCGGCGTCACCCCGGCGCGCCGCTCAGTGCGGCCGCGTTTTCGGTACGGGCGCGTCGGCGGCGGGCTGCGTTTTCACCGTTGCCGGTTCTTCAAACGGAATGACGGAGTCGTAGAACGCGTAGTCGATGTGCGTTACGCCGTCCTGTTCGAAGAGTACGTCCGCGTAGCGGTGGCGCCAGCGGATATTCTGGTGCAGCCACGTGTGGCGCGCCTGCATGGTCTGCGAGGTCGTTTCGTCGGAGCCTTCGATGGTGAGGAGGAGCGAGGCATCGCATGCCGCGAGGCTCGCCGGCGTTTCGCCGAAGAGCGGGCTGTTTTCGTCGATGACATGCATCATGTTCCAGCCGAGCAGAAACATCGGATGCTGATCGCGCATCAGTTTCATGTCGTGAATCTTGAGCATCGAGAGACCTTCGAACGTGGTTTCGCGGCGCATCAGACGCAATCGCGCGCGTGCTTCGGAGATCACGTTCTGACGCGCGTTGGCGGCGCGCACCATCAGCGTCTCCAGGCCGTCGACCGGATGAACCACCGCGTAGCGCGCGAACATGATCTTCGCGCGCGGCCGCGAGAAGCGCGCGAAGATCAGCCCGGTCGCGAGCGCGATGCCCGACATCCCGACGAAGATTTCCAGCGTGGCGATGCTGTGCGCGTAGACCGTTTGCGGATGCATGTCGCCGTAGCCGACGGTCGCGAGCGTTTCGACGCTAAAGAAGAACGCGCCGGCGAAGCCCGCCGGCGCCTGGTTGGCGATTGACGCATGCCCGAGCATGTAGAGCGACGCGAACGCGGTATTGAGCAGCAGGAACAGCGCGGCGAGCGACACGAAAAATATCGGCCACGTGACCATCAGCGCGCGGTGGTAGAGATCCTTCCAGACCGGCAGCGGCAGGCCGTGCGCGATCACGATGCGCTGGCCGTTGCGTATCCTGCGCCCCGGACGGCCGCGCAGGTCGCGCGCGGGCGGCACGGAACCGTCTTGCGAAGCGGAAGACGTGACGCGTTCTGACGGGTCGTGAGGCATCGCGTTGCGGCGGCTGTGGAAACGTGCAAAGCGTAGCACGCAAGGGCGCCTCGCCGCGCGGTGGCGGCACGTGTGTCTTTCGACGCAACGCGCGCGCAGTGGCTGTGAGCGCGGTTACGTGACCCCGGGTCTGCCGGATACGGTCACGCATGTGCGCTGCAGGAAAACGCGCTTACGGGAACGAACGTGGTTTGGGAATGCCCGCGCCGTGCTCGATATCGGCGACGGCCTGACGATGCGCGGATTCGACCGCTTCGCCGGGTTCGCCGAAACCCGCGTCGCCGCCCACCGTGGTCCACGGCTGGACAGGCTTGTCGCGATGACGGATTTCGTATTCCGCGTCCCATCGCGCGCCCTGCAGTTCGAGCGGGCGTACATGGATCGCGTACACACCGTAGAGGAAGAGCTGTTCAGCCATCTTCGCCTCCAGCCGGTTCGTCCGGAAATGGCGTCAGCGGCAGGGAGGCCGCGGCGCCGGGGCTACATAGACCATGTGACTTTTTGCGGCGTCCAGAGTTCGCGCGGCTAGAGTTCAAGTTCGCCGAGGATGCGGTGGGCGAGCGCCTTGGCCTCCTCGAGCGCCTCTTCGGGCGTCGCTGACGTGGCATCGACTTCGTAGACGGTGTTCTCCTGCTCGTCGCCGTCGTCGCGCGCGAGGGAGACGACGCCCTGATACTGGTCGCGTTTCAGCTCACGAACGGTTGCGATCGCCGTGTAGATACCCTTGGTGTAGGTGAGCTCGGCCATGATGCAACTCCGGCAAGTGGGAGATTCCATCGTAGCACGCAGATCGCAGCCTTACCGGCGCGTAACCATGCGCGCACCGGGACGCGCGTGATCTGTCGCCGGTGCGGTTCTTCCTATTCTTTCAGCAACGCGACGACTTCGTCGAGCGTCGGCGAATGCGCGCCGGAATGCCGGCATGCCGCGGCGCCCGCCGCCAGCGAAAACGCCAGATGTTCGGGCCACGTGCGCCTCGGCGCGGTCATCAGGCTGAACAGCAGGCCGCCGATCGACGCATCGCCGGCACCGACGGTGTCGGCCACTTCGACACGCGGCGGCTGGTCTTCATACACCGCATCGCCGACGAGGAGCGTCGACGTTTCCGGCCCACGCGTGACGAGCACCGTCGCTGACGGATTCAGCGCGCGCAGCTGCGCGAGCGCGGCGGCTTCGTCATCCGTTTTGAACAGCAGACGCAGGTCTTCGTCGGAGACCTTGATCAGGTCGGCGAGCGCGGACATCTTGCGCAGGATCGGCTCGTAGCCGTGTTCCATCAGGTTGCGGTAGTTCGGGTCGTAGCTGATCTTCACGCCGCGCGCGCGCAGGTCGGCGGCGAGCGTCGCGAGTGTGTCGCCAAGCGGCTGGCGCACGAGGCTGATGCAGCCGAAGTGCGCCCACTTCACCTGCTCCATCCAGCCCTGCGGCAGCAGCGACGGATCGAACGCGAGATCGGCGCTGTTGTCGCCCATGAAGAAGTAGGTCGGCGGATGCGTCTCGTGGACGATCGCCAGCAGCGGCGAGCGGTCGAAGCGCTGCATGAAGCGCATGTCGAGGTCGGCCGCGACGCTCGCGTTCCAGATCGCGTCGGAGAAGCAGTCGTTGCCGAGCGCGCCCACCGAGGCCGTGCGCAGCCCGAGCCGCGCGACGGCGCGCGCGACGTTCCAGCCGGCGCCGCCTGGCACGGAGAGCCAGCGCGAGTCGTCGGTGCGGACCATGTCGGTCAGGATGTCGCCGGCGGAAACGAAGAGGGGAAATTCGGTGCTCGTTGTCATGGTGGTCACCGTGCGGATTCGACAGGCGCGTCGGCCAGTGCGTGCGTCAGCACTTCGTAACACGCGCCCATCGTGTGATAGTCGGTCTTGCCGGCCGGGCTCTTTTCGTCGCTGTACTTGCGGTTGTCGCACGTGAGAATGCGATACCACGCACCATGACGATGGTCGACGAAGTATGCCCAGCTGTAACGCCAGACTTCGTCATACCAGTCCCAGAAGCGCTCGTTGCCCGTGCGTTTGCCGAGCAGCGCCGCCGTCGCGAAGGTTTCGGCCTGCACCCAGAAGTACTTGTCATGATCGCAGACTGTACGGTCCGGGCCGAAGCCGTAGTACAGGCCGCCGTGGTTTTCGTCCCATGCGTGCGTCATCGCGGCGTCGAAGAGTTCGATGGCGCGCGGCAGCAGCCACGGCAGCGGACGATGACGTTCGAGAATCAGCAGCAGCTTCGCCCATTCTGTCTGGTGGCCCGGCTGGAAACCCCACGGACGGAAGATGTTCGAGCTGTCTTCCTCGTTGTAATGCCAGTCCACCGACCAGTCCGCGTGGAAATGTTCCCACACCAGACCTTGCGACAGCTTTGCCTGCCGCAGCGTGATATTCGACGCGACGCGCTCCGCCCGGTCGAGATACACGAGATGTCCGGTCGCTTCGTACGCGGTCAGAAGCGCCTCGGTAGTGTGCATGTTCGCGTTCTGGCCGCGATAGCTCGATACGTGCCAGTCGGCCGATGCTTCGTCGGCGTAAAGACCGGCGGCGGCGTCCCAGAAGCGGTGTTCCATCAGTTCGAAGGTCGCGGCGATCATCGGCTTCGCTTCCTCGATGCCCGCCATCGCCGCATGCGAATACGCGAGCAGCACGAACGCGAGGCCATAGCAGTGGCGCGTCGAATCGAGCACGCGCTTGTGGCCGTCGCGCCATTCGAGCTCCCAGTCGTAGCCTTCGTGCTGGGCGTCCCAGTGCGCGTCGCGCAGAAAACGCATGCCGTGGCGTGCGTATTCCAGATGCTGCGGGTCGCCGAACTGGCGGTATGCCATCGCGTAGTTGAAGACGTAGCGGCAGCTGCTTACCAGGTGGCGCGTGGTTTTGTCGTAGATCGAACCGTCGTCGCGGAAGAAGTGGAAGAAGCCGCCACCTGGATCGAGCACGTTCGGCGCGTAGAAGCGCAGCGTGTCCTTGATGTGCGAAAGCAGGAATTCCGGTTCGCGGAAGCTGGCGACGGGCGGCACGGGCACCGGGGCTTCGGCGTGAGGGTTGGCGTGATTCAGGTCGGGTTGCGTCATGGCTTTTTCACCGAAGTGCTGGCACGGGCGATGAGTTGAACAGGCAGGCGGACTTCCGTTTCGGCTGGCGCGTCTTCGAGCAGCAGCTCGACGCCGCGCCGGCCGAGCGCTTCCTTGTCGACGGCGATCGTTGACAGTGGCGGCGTGGCATGCGCCGCAGCGGGAATATCGTCGAAGCCGATGATGGCGATGTCTTCCGGCACGCGCAGGCCGCGCGCCAGACAGACGCGCATCGCGGCGAGCGCGGCGGCGTCGTTGTAGGCGAATACGGCGTCGACGCGCGGGCCCGGTGCGTCGAGCAGACGCTCCATCGCCTGCGCGGCGCCGGTGTCGGGATCGAGGCCGGCGTCCATCGCGACTTCCAGCGACGGGTCGAACAGCAGCCCCGCCTCGAAGAACGCGCGACGGTAGCCGAGCGCGCGCTGCGCGATGCTGAAATGCGCGAGCGAGCCGCCGATGAACGCGATGCGTGTGCGTTTCTGCGCGAACAGATGCCGCATCGCGAGTGCCGCACCTTCGGCGTTGTCGAGATTCACCGAACGCAGGCCGGGTGCCCACAGATCGATCAGCACGAGCGGCCGCTGCATCGCGACGAGCGTGGCAAGCGTCTCCGGTTCGACGAACCCGGCGACGGCGACCGCGTCCGGCGAATGGACACGCATCTGCTGGATCACGTCCTCGGTCGGGCCGGCCGTCAGCAGCGACGGCACGATGCCGCGCTCGCGGCACGCGTCCTCGACACCGTGCAGCACGTGCGAAAAGAACGGGCTGACGGTGAAGTTGTTGTGCTGGCGATGCAGCAGGAACGTGAGCCGGCGGATACGCGGACGCAGTTGCGCGGCGTCGTAGCCGAGCTGTCGCGCGGCCTCGACGACACGCAGACGCGTGGCATCGGAGAGACCGGGCTGATTCTTCAGCGCGCGTGAGACAGTGCCGATCGACACGCTGGCAGCGCGCGCGACGTCACGGATGGTAGTCCCCATGTACGTATGGCTGGCCGGGAAGGCCGCTGGTTTCGAGTCCGGAGATTGTATAGTAAAACGGACTCAGGAAAACCCGTTCGTCACGGTGTTAACCCGTGTAAAGCACTGTATTTAATGGCTGATATCAAGCTTTTATGTGTTTAGTAAAATCAACTAAACGAGCTGTTGCAGTGCATTTTCGACGGGCGTGTGCAGGCGGGCGCATCCCCACGATGCCGGGTTGTCGTGTCAGTCTGATGTGATATCCGGGTCGGACGGCAGCGCGTTCGTGGCGCTTGCCGTGGGTGCGTGCGGGTAACTTCGGGTGGCCCTGGCCGTTCAGCTGCCGCTCATGCTGGCGATTCGATGCGCCCGCGCAGCAGCGCCTCGCTCTCGGCGCTGTCGATCAGCACGAAACCCGAAGGCTCCTGTTTCGCCCGACGCTTCGCCAGTGCCGCAACCGAGGCGATCTCCTCGCTCGTATAGAGCGCGGCATCGCTGTCCGGTTTCACGCGCACGCTGCCGATCGCCATCGTCACGAAGCTGAAGAACGTCGGATTGCCGCGCCGGTCTTCGCCGTGGATGCCGCCCGCCAGCCGGTCGGCCGGTGCGTAGAAACGCTGCGCGCCTTCGTTGAAGGCGTGGATCGCGTCCATCGCGCGTTCGAGCCAGTCTTCGCTCTGGAACAGGATCAGGAAATCGTCGCCGCCGACGTGCCCGAGAAAATCGCGCGTCGGGTCGCAGACGTCGGCGAGCACGGCGGCCGCGAACTTCAGCACTTCGTCGCCCTGCCAGTAGCCGTATTCGTCGTTGAACGGCTTGAAGTGGTTCAGGTCGACGTAGCACGCGCAGAACGCGGCGTTGTTGTTGAGGAGCCGCCCGATGTGCGAGCTGATCGGAATGTTGCCCGGCAGGAACGTCAGCGGATTCGCGTAGCGCGCCGCCTCGATGCGCACTTCCGTGACCGCGCGCACGAGTTTCTCGCCGGTGCCGAGGCCGGCATATCTGCCGTTATCGGTAATGACGAAGCCGTCGGCCAGATACCGCTGGTCGTCGCTCGCGAGCAGTTTCGCCATCTGCTCGACGGTCATCGATTTTTCGATGACGAAGGGCGACGCGTTCGCGAACAGCAGGCACGGGCGCTTGCCGAACAGTTCGCGGTGATACGGCAGCGCGTAGCGGTCCATGAATGCGCGGCGATTGATGAGCGCGACCGGCTCGTCGTTCTCGACGACGGCAAGGGCGTGCAGGTCCGGCAGGCGGTTGAAGAGATCGAGCACGTCGTTATTCGTCGCTTCGCGCGGCAGCGCGGGCGCATGCACCAGCATCCTGTCCGACGCCATGCCGCCCGACGGCGATGCGCTCACGGTACGTGTCGTCTCCGGGAACACCGCGATGTGATGCGCGCGGATGGCCTCGCGGGCGTCGTCGCTGACAAGGCGCGACGGCTGCGCGTGCGGACGTCCGAAGAAATACCCCTGCCCGCAACCGATCCCCATGTCGCGCACGACGATCAGGTCCGCTTCGTTCTCGATGCCCTCCGCGACGAGCCGCGCGCCGCTCGCGTTCGCGAAATGCTGCATCGCCTTGACGGCTTCGAACTTGAGCGGATCGCTCGCGATGTCGTGAATGAAGAAGCGGTCGATCTTCACGACGTCCGGTTGCAGGCGCACCCACAGGTTCATGCTCGCGTTCGCCGTGCCGTAGTCGTCGAGCGCGAACTGCGCGCCGGACGAACGCAGCGCCTGGATGATCGGCAGGAAGCTGCCGATGTCCGGAATCGCGCTTTGTTCTGTCAGTTCGATCACGATCCGGTTCGCCGCGACGCCCGACTGTCGCAGAAGCGAAAGCGTGCTTTCACGTGCGTCGGCGAGCGCGCGGATGGCGCCGGCGCTGAAGTTGAGAAACAGCTTGCCTTCGCATTCGAGGCGCGCGAATGCGTCGATGCATACGTGCGCGGCGGCGCGTTCGAGTGCGATCGCGCAGCCTTCGGCCGTCGCCTGCGCGAAGAGCGCGTGCGGCGCTTCCAGCGGCGAGCCGGACGGACCGCGGATCAGACCTTCGTAGCCGAGGATCGTCCCGTCGTCGAAATCGACGATGGGCTGGAACACCGCGGACAGATCGCGACGGGCAATCAGATCTTCGATGCCCGACGAGGGCTGGCCGAGGGGCGAGCGAACAGACATGAGCAGGGTTGCCGAAACGAGTGGACTGTCGGCTTAACGGCCGCGGCGGGTAGCAATTAAGTGAATTTTTGGTGAAGCTTTGCACTGCAATGGTGCGTGATGGATGTCACTGACTATGCCATCCGGCCGAGGTGACGGCGGGCGCGGCGTCGCGTGAAATAACAAAAAAGCCGCACACGGCGGCTTTCCAGTTTCACGAGGGGTTGTTGCCTCGTCGTACTCTCGCTCAGGAGATCTCATGGTTCATCTGTTCGACGCATCCATCCGCTCAGCGGCGCGCAACCGCGGCTGGTCGGGCTTCCTTGCTGGCGGCGCGCTTCTCGGGGCTGATATCGCGGGCGCCCCAGCGCTGCGCGAGCGCCGCACACACCATCAGCTGGATCTGATGGAACAACATCAGCGGCAGCACCACCGCCCCCACCGAATGCGAAGCAAAAATCACCTTGGCCATCGGCACACCGGCCGCGAGGCTTTTCTTCGAACCGCAGAAGATGATCGTGATCTGATCCGCGCGGTTAAAGCCAAGCCGCTTGCTGACGAACATCGTGAGCGCGAGCGCGATAGCGAGCAGCACCGCACACACCACGAGGAGGCCTGCCAGGGCGGCGAGCGGAATGTGATGCCAGAGGCCTTCGTTCACGGCCTCGCTGAAGGCGGCATACACCACGAGCAGGATCGAGCCCTGGTCGACGAACTTCAGCACGCCGCGATTACGCTCGATCCACCGGCCGATCATCGGGCGCAGCAGCTGCCCGGCCACGAACGGCACGAGCAGTTGCAGCACGATGCTCCACACCGTGTGCCAGGCCGAAGTGCCGCCGGCAGCCTGGTTCGTGATGACCACGCTGACGAGCGCGGGCGTGATGAAGATTCCGAGCAGACTCGAAGCAGACGCACTGCACACCGCGGCGGGCACGTTGCCCTTCGCAATCGAGGTGAACGCAATGGAGGACTGGACCGTCGATGGCAGCGTGCAGAGGAAGAGAACGCCCGCATAGAGCGCCGGCGTGACGAGCGGCGAAAGAAGCGGTTTGAGCGCGAGGCCGAGCAGCGGAAAGAACGCGAACGTGCTTAGCAGTACCACCAGATGCAGCCGCCAGTGCGTTGCGCCCGCAACGATCGCCTCACGCGACAGTTTCGCGCCGTGCAGGAAAAACAGCAGCCCGACTGCAATGTTCGTTAGCCAGTTGAACGCAATGGCTGCCTGGCCGTGAACAGGCAGCAGACTAGCCAGAATGACGGTGCTGACGAGGCACAGCGTGAAATTGTCGGGAAGCAGTTTAGGGCGGGCCATCTCGGGAATCTCGAAGCAATAGATGCAGTGTGACGCGAAAAACGCTGGCGCGTGAACAGGAGCGCCGGTCACGAAAGGCAAACAATGGAAACGCCTATTGTCCGGCGTTTTCGATTGAATATGCAAATTCATTTGATGAATCGATTAATGCGTATTGAGCATGTTGCAAGCGCACGACGCCTCTCTGGTTGCAGGTGCGATTTCGTCAGACGCAATGCATTCGGTCGGATTTACTGACTGGTTCTGGCGTGCCGTATCAGGGGTGCTGGGCGCCCGCAGTTCACTTCCCGGAGAGCCTTGCCGTATGCGCTTTTTCACGAAAAACCCTGCCGTAACATGGTGTTACAACCCTTCCGGTGGCATAACATTTTTTGGCTCGACACGTCGGATGGCCGCCCATAAATTACTGCTCACAGGCTATTGGGAAGTCGTCAGGCCCGGCGCTGCGTCGCTGGCGTATCCGACTCTCAAATCAGGTTCCGCCGATGCTCGAACGGCGAACCTGTGGCGGGTTGTCGAGCAGGTGAAGGATCGTGAACGCAGGGTATTCGAAAGGGTTGCGCTGGCTGCTGGGCGTGCTGTTTGCGCTCATGGCTACGCTCGCCTTTGCGAAACCTTCGTCTGCCCCGCGCGGCGACGTACCTCGCGGTACTGCTCACAGCGGCGGGTTCTTCCGCCCGGTGCAGCAGAGTGCACCGGGCGGCGGTCACTGGTACGGCCTGCAACCCGGTACACGCGTCAGCCCGGGCGACCGCAATTTCGGCACGGCTCGTCGCCCGGCATCGGCGTATAGCGGCTTGCCGCACCTCGCCGCACAGGATCGTTCGTTCCGCGCCGACGGCGAACCGGTCCGTTACGCGGGTGCGATCACGCCGGTGAGTGCCGAAGGTCGCCCGGTGCCGCGTCCTCCCGTCAACGCACCTGTTGTCCGCACCGGATCGATCCGTGCCGACGTCGCCCGCTATAACGAAGAACGCGGGGCCGTGCGCTCCATTCCCCATCCGCCGGATGACGTTCCCCGTCCTCCACCGCCCTCGCCGTATCGCAATTGATCGCAACTGACTGCAGCTGATTGCTGCAGCGGAGCGCTTGCCGCCCGTCGATATGACGCGTGCGCACCACACTTTTTTGAAACCCCCAATCTTCAGGGCACGATTCGACCTTCGATGAAGTGCCGGTTGCGGCAACGCATCATGCGCACCCGGTTTGCACATGTCGCCTGTCTGCGGGGCAATGGCCACCGTGCTCGCGACGAACTGGAACGCATGTCGCACTGCAGCCGGTGCCGGATACGACCGTGCTTTAACAAGTCGTTATCCGAAGAAACTAGGCAGACCCATATACCGGCAATAACCAGACATATTTTTTTTCATAAAAATGGTCCGCAAAGATGGTCTCCGCCCACTGACCCAGATCAGCTCGACGACCTGACGGACAACAACAACCGTTTGCGCGAGTGAACCCGCCGCGCCAGCCACGCTTACTTTTGACAAAGACAGGAGAACCCATGAAAACAAACGTCAGCCGCACGCTGAAGACCGCTCTCAAGGCAAGCGTGATCGCCGGCCTGCTGGCAGGCGCCTCGACTGCGTTCGCGCAGTCGAGCGTTCAGCTCTATGGACAGGTAGACGAGTGGGTCGGCTCGCAGAAATTCCCAGGCAACCAGCGTTCGTGGGTTGTGTCGGGTGGCGGGATGTCGACTTCGTACTGGGGCATGAAGGGCGCGGAAGACCTGGGTAACGGCTACAAGGCAATCTTCACGCTGGAAGGCTTCTTCCTCGCGCAGAACGGTCAGTACGGCCGCTTCACCGGCGACACGATGTTCTCGCGTAACGCGTACGTCGGTATCGAAGCGCCGTGGGGCACGCTGACCGCCGGCCGTCTGACGACGTCGCTGTTCGTCTCGACGATTCTGTTCAACCCGTTCACCGACTCGTACGTATTCTCGCCGATGGTGTACCACACCTATCTCGGCCTCGGCACGTTCCCGACGTACAACACCGATCAGGGCGTGACCGGCGATTCGGGCTGGAGTAACGCGGTGCAGTATCAGTCGCCGAACTTCAACGGCCTGTCGGCGAGCGCGATGTACGCGCTCGGCAACACGACCGAGAACGGCGCGAAGAAGTGGAGCGGCCAGGTGTTGTACTTCCACGGCCCGTTCGCGGCGACCGCCGTGTACCAGTACGTGAACTTCAACAACGCCCCGGGCGACCTGACGGATCCGGGTGCGTCGGGTGTCCTCGGCCTGAAGAGCCAGGGTGTGGGTCAGCTCGGTTTGACGTACGACCTGAAGTACGTGAAGTTCTTCGGCCAGTACATGTACACGAAGAACGATCAGGGCGCGTTTGGCAGCTGGCACGTCAATACGGCGCAGGGCGGCGTGACCGTGCCGGCGGGTCCGGGCACGGTCATGGCGTCGTACGCGTACTCGCGTGACGGCGGCGGCCTCGACCAGACGCGCCAGACGGCGGCGCTCGGCTACGACTACCCGCTGTCGAAGCGCACGGACGTCTACGCGGCTTACATGTACGACAAGATCAGCTCGCAGTCGTCGGGCGACACGTTCGGCGTCGGTATCCGCGCGAAGTTCTAAACGTCACAGCGTCTGACAGGTAGATCTCCGGTCTCGCTCGCAGCACAACGAGGCTCTGCCGGAAAGCGGCATCGCGGGAAGTCCTGAAAAAGCCTCACGTTGCTTTCGGAACGTGAGGCTTTTTTGCGGTGCGCTGTACTGGATCCTGTCGCGCTTTCCACACTGATCCTTGATAAAGTCCTTCCGGCAGTCCCGATTCATTCCTGTTGTGAGCGATTAACCATGGATACCCTCGTCAGCATGAAAGTATTTCGCCACGTCGTCGAAGCGGGCAGCTTCGTCGCCGCGGCGGAGCGGATGGACATTTCGGCTGCGATGGCGAGCAAGCATGTGATGCATCTCGAGCAGCAGCTCGGTGCGCGCCTGCTCAACCGCACGACGCGCCGGGTTGCCCTGACCGAGGCCGGGCGCGAATACTATGAACGACTCTCGCAGGTGCTGACCGAACTCGACGAAGCCGGGCAGGCTGTCGGGGCGGCGAGCGTGGTGCCGCAAGGCAAGCTGCGGGTCTCGTCGCTCACGGCATTCGGGTTGAGTCACGTGATGAGCGCGCTGGCCGATTACGCAGCGCGGTTTCCGCAGGTCACGGTCGATATCACGTTGTCGGATCGCGTCGTCGAACTGATCGACGAAGGGTTCGATGTGGCGATCCGGGCATCGCCGACCGGCTTGAAGTCGTCTTCGCTGATTGCGCGGCAGATCGCGATGGCGCATATCGTGCTGTGCGCTTCGCCGGATTATCTGCGTCGCCACGGCACGCCGAAGACGCTCGCCGACCTCGAAAAGCACAACTTTATCCAGTACACCGGCGTGTCGGCACAGGAACTCGCGCAGGGTGTCGATGCGGCCGGCGCGCGCCTGCGCCTCGCCGGCAACATGATCGTCAACCATCTGGAGGCGCAGCGCGTGGTCGTGCTGCAGGGCGCCGGCATCGCGATGCTCGGCACCGAAGTGATCGGCGACGATCTCGCGGCCGGCCGGCTCGTGCCGCTCCTCGTCGATGAACTGGCGCCGCGCGAGTTGCCGATTCACGTCGTGTACGCGAGCCGGCGGCATCTGTCGGCGAAGGTGCGTTCGTTTGTCGATTTTCTCGCCGAACGGTTTGCGAGCGAAACGCTCTGGCCGACGCTCGATCAGATCAAGGCCGCCGCCATACGCTGAGTGAGCCTTGCCCGCCCCGCGCGCGACGGGTCAAGCCGCGCTAGATGCGCAGCCGCGACTTTGCCGCTTCGTATTCCTGCTTCAGACGCGCGACAAGCCCGCCCACCGAAGGCACGTCGTCCATCAGGCCGACGCCCTGGCCCGCACCCCAGATGTCTTTCCACGCCTTGGCCTTGTCGCCGCCGAAGTTCATCTTCGTCTTGTCGGATTCCGGCAGCGCGTCCGGATCCAGCCCGGCGTTCACGATGCTCTCGCGAATGTAATTGCCGTGCACGCCCGTGAAGAGGTTCGTGTAGATGATGTCCGACGCGCTGGAATTCACGATCGCGTGCTTGTAGCTTTCGACCGCGTGCGCTTCCCGCGTCGCGATGAAGCGTGTGCCCATGTAGGCGAGATCGGCGCCCATTGCCTGGGCAGCCAGGATCGAACCGCCGTTGGCGATCGCGCCCGACAGCACGATCGGGCCGTCGAACATTTTTCGCACTTCGCCGGTCAGCGCGAATGGCGAAGTGGTGCCCGCGTGCCCGCCGGCGCCGGCCGCGACGAGAATCAGGCCGTCGACGCCCGCTTCCAGCGCTTTCGCCGCGTGCCGCAGGTTGATCACGTCGTGCAGCACGATGCCGCCGTAGCTATGCACGGCGTCGATGATTTCCTTCGACGGCGCGCGCAGGCTGGTGATGAAAATCGGAATCCTGTGTTCGACGCACACACGCACGTCGTGCTCCAGCCGCGTATTCGACTGATGGACGATCTGGTTGACCGCGATCGGCCCGATCACCGCATCCGGATTCGCCGCCTTGTGTTCAGCCAGCGACGTCTGGATCTGCGTGAGCCACTCGTCGAGCAGTTCGGCGGGGCGCGCGTTCAGCGCGGGAAAGGAACCGACGATACCGGCCTTGCATTGCGCAAGCACGAGTTCGGGATAGCTGACGATGAACATCGGCGAGGCGACGACAGGCAACGCAAGATTCTGCAGGACGGCGGGCAATGCCATGGCGCAAGTCTCCTTGTGGGCGGAACGGTGCACGCGGTGCTGGGCGCGCCCGGTCCTGTGAGTGTAGCGGCTGAACGGGGCGGGCGAGGCCGGCGCGGCACGCGCCGTTCGTCATCAGCATCTCAGCGCATCATTTTCAGAACGATCGTTCGATTATAGGGGAATAGCACGGACGTGCGCGAGGATGCGTGTTTGAGGGAGTGTTCGGTTTTCATGAAATGGTGGTCTGGGACACCTCCCCGGGACACCTCCCGCTTCTACAATGCAGGACACACAAAATGACAAGAGGCCTGCCATGTCCTTCGAGGAATTCACGCCGTTTCGCGTCGCCGCCGGCGATATCGACATTTTCGGCGTCAAGGGCGGCTCCGGGCCGCCGCTCCTGCTGCTGCATGGCCATCCGCAGACGCACATGATCTGGCATCGCTGCGTCGCGCAGCTGGCCGAACACTTCACCGTGATCGCCACCGACCTGCGCGGCTACGGCGCATCGGCGAAACCGGCGAGCGACGCGTCGCACATGCCCTATTCGAAGCGCGCGATGGCGGCAGATCAGGTCGCCGTCATGAAGCACTTCGGCTTCGAACGCTTTCTCGTGTGCGCGCACGATCGCGGCGCGCGCGTCGCGCACCGGATGGCGCTCGATCATCCGGACGCCGTCGAGCGTCTGATGCTGCTCGACATCGCGCCGACGCTCGCGATGTACGAAGCCACCGACCGCACGTTCGCCACGCTCTATTTCCACTGGTTCTTCCTGATCCAGCCCGAGCCGCTGCCGGAGACGCTGATCGGCGCGCATCCCGATGTATACGTCGATCGCGTGATGGGCGGCCGTCATGCCGGGCTGGCGCCGTTCGCGCCCGAAGCGCTCGCCGCATATCGCGACGCGTTGCGCCAGCCGGGCGCGGTCCACGCGATGTGCGAGGACTACCGGGCATCCGCGACGATCGATCTGGCGCACGATCGCGCGGATATCGAGCGCGGTCACAAGATCGGCTGTCCGTTGCGCGTGCTGTGGGGCGCGGAGGGCGTCGTCGAAAAATGCTTCGCGCCGCTCGATGAGTGGCGGCACGTTGCGCGCGATGTCAGCGGACGCGCGCTGCCGTGCGGGCATTACATCCCGGAAGAAGCGCCGGATGCGCTCGTCACCGAAATGCTCGCGTTCTTCGAAGCGATCGAGCAGTAACGGCGCCGCGCGCGTGTCTTCGCCAGTCGTTAGTCGTTAGCCGTCAGGTGTCGATCACGGGTCGGTGAACGCGAGCGGCGGCAGCCGGCGTGCGATGGGCGTCGATTTCACGATCGCCGTGCTCGTTTCGGCGCGCTCCGTCACCTTCGACAGGATCGCGTCGAGCTGATCGATCGAGCGCAGAAACAGCCGGCAGACGAAGCAGTCGTCGCCCGTCACCTTGTCGCATTCCACGAACTCCGGAATGCGGCGGATCACGTCTTCCACGAGATGCAACTGGCCGGGCAACGGCTTCACGCGCACGATTGCCTGCAGCGTGTAGCCGAGTGCGCGCGGGTCGAGCTGCACGGTGAAGCGCTCGATCACGCCCTGCGCATCGAGCCTGCGCAAACGGTCCGCGGTGCTCGGCGCCGAAAGTCCCACGCGGCGCGCGAGTTCGCTCACTGCAATGCGCGCGTCTTCGGCGAGTGCGGTGATGAGCACGCGGTCGATGTCGTCGAGCGTGACGGGCGCGACGTCGGAGAAAAGGCGTTTCGTCATGTCAACCTTCGTTCGAAAGGTGATTTCTGTCTCCGGCTTAAGTTTATCCATGTATTCGACTCGCCGGATTAATTACACTCCTGATAAGTAAGGAACTGGCAGGAAGGATCGAATCATGGCTTCAAGCGAAATCCGGCGCGGCGCTGCCGAAATGACCATCGCAATGCTGATGTCGGGCGTGATCGGCTGGCTCGTCGTGTCATCGCATCAATCGTCGGAAAACGTGGTGTTCTTCCGGTGCGTCTTCGGCTCGGCGACGCTCGCCATCGTGTGCGCGGCACTCGGCCTGTTCCGTCGCGACCTGTTCTCCTGGCGCATGCTGGGACTCACGGCGCTTGGCAGCGCGGCGATCGTCGCCAACTGGATCCTGCTGTTCGCGGCGTATTCGCGTGCGTCGATCTCGATGGCGACCGCCGTCTACAACACCCAGCCGTTCATGCTGGTCGCGCTCGGGGCGGTCGTGTTTCGCGAGCGCATTACGGCATCTGTCGTGGTGTGGCTGCTTGTGGCGTTCGCCGGGCTCGTGCTGGTCGTCAAGGTCGAGCCGGCGGTGCTCGCCGTGCCCGGCGAGTATCTCGATGGCGTCGCGCTCGCAGTCGGCGCGGCGTTTCTGTACGCGGTGTCGTCGATCATCACGAAGCATCTGAAGGGCACGCCGCCGCATCTGATCGCGCTGATCCAGGTTGGGCTCGGCGTGCTGATGCTCGCGCCGTTCGTCCATTTCGACGCACTGCCCGCGAGCGGCACGCAATGGCTGAAGCTGGCGACGCTCGGGATCGTCAATACCGGCGTGATGTACGTGCTGCTCTACGGCGCGATCCAGAAGCTGCCGACCGCGATGACCGGCGCGCTTTCGTTCATCTATCCGGTCGTCGCCATCATCGTGGATCGCGTGGCGTTCGGGCAGAAGCTCGCCTGGGTGCAGGTGGCGGGTGCCGCGCTCATTCTGCTCGCCGCCGCGGGCGTCAATCTCGGCTGGCGTATCGTGCCACAGCGACGTTATTCGGTATCTTAAAGCGTGAATTCCACGGCGGCAGCTTCTTCGCCAGTTCGCCGCGCAAGATGACCGGTCGCGAAGAACGATGAATGTTGCGAACGCTTACGAGTGCGGTTCGCACCATCAGAGGGCATGCGGTTTTTCAGTGGACGTCATGCTTCTGTAGGGAAATCACCGATGCGTTCGAAAGGTCCGCTCGGTATCATCCGTTTCGACGTTGATCACGTCGTCAAAAATTGCGCCGTTCGCCATCGCTGGTGAGCGGCTTTCTTTTTTGTGCGGCCGCTGTTGAGCGTCACCGTGTGCAGGGCACGTCTACAGGCCGCCTCACGCCGTGGGCGCGAGAATGCGCTCACCATCGACGCTCAGCGCGCCGCTCTTCGCAAGCCCTTCGACCAGCTCCGCCAGCAGCGCCGGCCATTGTGTTCGCGGCGCGAGCATCGTGGCGGCCGCGCGCATCGCGTTCGCTTCATCCAGCATGGCCAGCAGCGTGTCGAACGTCATCGCACGCACGTCCAGCAGCTTGAACACGATCAGGACTTTCAGCGCGTTCTTCGCATTGCGCGTGGGATCGGCGCGCAGCCACGCGACGCGCGAAAACGCCCTTTCGAGCGCCGGCTGGACGTCGGTGAACGGTGCGCCGTGGCCGGGAATGACCACGCGCACGTCGAGCTGCGCGATCTGCTCGAGCACCGTCTGCTCTTCCGCAAAGCCGCTTTCGCCTTCCAGTTCGGGAAAGATCACGCCGAAGCCGTTTTCCCACAGCGCGTCGGCGCTGATCAGCACGCGTTCGGCCGGGCAGTACAGCATCAGTGAATGCGGATCGTGTCCGGGCGCGCCGAGCACGTCCCATTGCAGCGCGCCGAGCGTAAGCGTCGTGCCGGGTTCGATCGTCTCGGTGAACCCGAAGCGTCCGCACGTTTGCCCGGTCGCGCGGAAGGTGAGGCGCGCTTCGTCCCATTCGCGCACGGCGTCCGCTTCCAGCGACGGAATCGCCGTGCGGCACGGCCAGGTGGCCTGCAACAGCGCATTGCCGCCGCAATGGTCCGAATGTAGATGCGTGTTGACGATCAGATCCAGCGGCCGCTCGCCGAGCGCCCGTTGAACGAGCGCGAGCGTCTGCTGTGCATGCGACGCGTAGCCGGTGTCGACGAGTGCCGCGCACGCATCGTCGACGAGCAGCACATTGTTCGACGACAGCCAGCCGCGTTCGAAGACGCGTATCGACGCGGGCAGTGTGATCATCGTGCGGCGCGCTCCGGTTTCGGCATGACGAGAATGGTGGAGGTGCCGAGCAGCACCGTTTCGCCGCGCTGGTTCACGACGTTGCCGTCGAGTTGCGTGAGGTCGCCGTTGAGGCTCGGCTTCCACCACGCATCGCGCACATGCCACGTGATGGTCAGCGTGTCGTTCGCGTAGACGGCCTTCTTCAGCTTGATGTCGAATTCGAGGCCGAGCGGCTGTGCGTACGTCGAGAAATGGGTCGCGAGGAGCGCCATGAAATGCGCCGACGGCTGCGTGCCCGATGCGATCAGCCCGCCGAAGCGGCTTGCAGTTGCGTACGCGTCGTCGTGATGGAGCGGATTCAGATCGTTCACCAGCGAAGCAAACGACTTCACTGAATCCGCCGATAGCGCGAGCGTGCTGCTGAACGTCTCGCCGATGGTCACAACCCGGGGCGGCGCGTTCACGTTGGAACCTTCTTTTCAGCGATGAGTTGTGCATGGCGCACATCGATGGCGTCCCAGACCGCGCGCTTTTGCTGTTCGTCGAACGACGACCAGCCCCTGATTTCATCGATGGTGCGAAGACACCCTTCGCACCATCCCGCTGCACGGTTCATGCGACAGACGTCGATGCACGGCGACGGCACCGGTGCGATGTTCGCGTTGCCGCTTTCCCTGTCTCCGGCGTTGCTGCCCGCCGTCATGCGGGCTCGCGAAGTGCGACGTCGGCAACCGGCGCGCCAGTCAGCGCGACGAGTTCCTGCGGCGAAAGGTTGAACACCGCGTGCGGATGGCCGGCCGCGGCCCACAGGCTGTCGAGCGCGAGCAGGTCGGCGTCGATCAGCGTGACGGGCGGCGTCGCATGGCCGATCGGGCACACGCCGCCAATCGCGTAGCCGGTTTTCTCGCGCACGAACTTCGCGTCCGCGCGTCCGATTGCGCCGACCTGTGCCGCCACCTTCTTTTCGTCGACGCGGTTCACGCCGCTCGCGATCACGAGCACGGGCGCATCGTCGTCGCGCCGGCGAAACAGGATCGACTTGGCGATCTGCGCCACTGAGCAGCCGAGCCCGGCCGCCGCTTCCGCCGATGTCTTGCCCGTTTCCGGCAGCATGACAACCGGCTTCGCGTGACCATGCTCGCGCAGCAGCAGCGCGACGCGGCGGGCAGAGTCGGGCAGATCGTCGAGGTTGCCGGATCCGTGAGAGGTCGTGGAGGTGCTGTCCATCATGGTTGCTGTTCCGTTCTACTTTCTGTTTGCTGTAATCGTGCGCCGCTAATGTGGCGCGAACGTGGTGCTAGGCGCACCGCGTCTCTTCGCTGCGCGCTTTCGCAAGGAGCGCCTTGCCCGCGCGCGATCCACTCGGCTTGCCGGTCGCCGTCGAGATGAAGTCGCCAATCGCCACGACCTGCGCGAGGTCGATGCCGGTTTCGATGCCAAGGCCGTTCATCAGATACAGGACATCCTCGGTGGCGACGTTGCCGGTCGCGCCTTTCGCGTAAGGGCAGCCACCCAGCCCGGCCACCGACGCGTGATAGATCTCGATGCCTTCGTTCAGCGCGGCGTAGATGTTGGCGAGCGCCTGACCGTACGTATCGTGAAAGTGACCCGACAGACGTTCGCGTGGAAACACGTGAGTCACGGCCTCGAAGACTTCACGCGTGCGCTTCGGTGTACCGACGCCGATCGTATCGGCGATATCGATTTCGTCGCAGCCGAGCGCCGCGAAGCGTTCGACCACGTCGACCACCGACGCGACCGGCACTTCGCCCTGATACGGGCATCCCAGCGCGCACGACACGCTGCCGCGAATGCGCAGTCCGGCCGCTTTCGCTGCCTGCGCAACCGGCTCGAAGCGCGCGATGCTTTCGGCGATGCTGCAATTGATGTTCTTCTGCGAGAACGCCTCGCTCGCTGCGCCGAAGATCACGATTTCATCGGCCTTCGCGGCGAGCGCGCCTTCGAAGCCGCGCAGGTTCGGCGTCAGCACCGAGTAAATCGTGCCCGGACGGCGTGCGATGCCGGCCATCACATCGGCGCCGTCGGCCATCTGCGGCACCCATTTCGGCGAAACGAACGACGCGGATTCGACGTTACGAAATCCCGCCGCCGACAGCCGGTTGATGAGGTCGACCTTGATGCGGGTCGGGACGAACTCTTTTTCGTTCTGAAGTCCGTCGCGCGGACCGACTTCAACGATCTTGACTGACTGGGGCAACGCCATGACCTGTCTCCTGCCGCATCGGAGCGGCGTATTGATTGTGTTCAGTATCCGCGTGCGAGATCGACCACGCCGGTGACCGGCTCACCGCGCATCATCGACTGGATCTTGCGCGCGACCTGCACGACGCTGTCTTCGCGCAACGTCACGGCCGAGATATGCGGTGTAATCGTAACGCGCGGCTCGCGCCAGAACGGATGGTCGGGCGGCAACGGTTCTTCGCGGAAAACGTCGAGTGTCGCGCCGGCGAGCTGGCCGTGCGCGAGCGCGTCGAGCAGATCCTGCTCGACCAGGTGTCCGCCGCGCGCCGCGTTGACGAGGTACGCACCGCGCGCGAGCTTCGAAAAGGTTCGGGCGTTCAGCACATCGCGGGTGTCGGGCGTGTGCGGCAGCAGGTTCACCAGCACCTTGACGCCATCGAGGAACGGATCGAGCTGCGCATCGCCCGCGTATGTCGCCACGCGGTCGATCTGTTTGGCGCCGCGGCTGTAGCCGCGTACCGGCAGGTCGAACGACGCGAGTGTTTTCGCGACATGCGCACCGAGCACGCCAAGGCCGAGCACACCGACGGTGAACGTCGCGCGCGGATGCGGGTCGATTTCGCGCCAGCGCCGTTCGGTCTGTTGACGTTCGTACTCGTCGAACCGGCGCATGTAGCGCAGCACGGCGTGCGTGACGTATTCGGCCATCTGCGGCGCCATGCCGGAATCTTCGAGACGCACGACCTGCGCGTGACGCGGGAGCGTGCCGGGATTCGCGTGTTCGAGCGCGAGAATCGCATCCACGCCAGCGCCGAGATTGAACACGGCGCGCAGGTCATCGCGGCTCTCGAACATTTCGCGCGGCGGGCGCCAGACAACAGCGAAATCGGCCGGCTCGCGATCGCCTGGCTGCCACTCACGCAGATTGGCTTCCGGCAGCGCGCGGGCGAAGTCATGAAGCCAGGCGCCTGCGTCCGCATGCGGCATGTAGAAAAGTATCTTCATAGGCTCACGTATGCAGGCCGGTGATGGCGGCGAAGCGCGTCATTTCGCGAAGAGCCGTCCGATGTCCCTGAATGCCTTGAATTCGAGCGCATTGCCACACGGATCGAGGAAGAACATGGTTGCCTGCTCGCCAACCTCACCCTTGAAGCGGATATGCGGCTCGATGATGAAGCGCGTACCTGCGGCCTTCAGACGTTCCGCGAGCGCGTGCCAGTCATCCATTGTCAGCACGACGCCGAAGTGACGGACCGGTACGTCGTCGCCGTCGACGGCGTTGACGGCGGCGCGGCTCACTTCGTCCGGCGCCAGGTGAGCGACCAGTTGGTGGCCGAAGAAATCGAAGTCGACCCATTCCGGCGAACTGCGGCCTTCGGCGCAACCCAGCAGGTCACCGTAAAACCCGCGGGCGTTCGAGAGACTGGTTACCGGAAACGCGAGGTGGAACGGTTGCAGCGAACGTGCCTGTGGGGACGGTGCTTGCGACATGAGGCGTTCTCCTTTTATGGACAGGCCTCATTCTACTTTTTCGCGGGACAACGCGCGCGCCGCCTGGCGGCGCGCTGTCCCTGAACCTCACCTCAAGGGGCCTGCCGTGCCGATTCATACGATAAACAAAGCACGATAAATTGGTTCGGCGGCAAGGAATCGCACGCGACAATGCAATTTAAGGATTCCGCCCGTGAGGAGAATCATGTCCTGCAGCAAATCGACGTGGCCGCCGCGCGTTGTCACCGTGCCAGGCCTGCATGGCAGCGAAGGCGCACACTGGCAAACCTGGCTCGAACGGCAGTTCGCCCGCTCGCTGCGCGTCGAACAGGCCGACTGGAATGCGCCTGAACTCGTTCGATGGTCGCAATCGGTTCGCGATGTGATCGCGCGCGAGCGTGGTCCGTTCGTGCTCGCCGCGCATAGTTTTGGGTGCCTTGCGACCGCGCATGCATTGCAGCAGGCCGCGTACGCGAGCGAAGTCGTGGGCGTGCTGCTCGTTGCACCGGCGAGCCCGGAGAAATTCGCGTTCGCCGGTGCGTTCGACGCACGAAGACTGGGCATTCCGTCCATCCTGATCGCGAGCGAGACCGACCCGTGGATGCCGCTTGCCGGGGCGCGCGAAATGGCGGCGCGTCTCGGCAGTGCGTTCGTCAATCTGGGCGATGCGGGGCACATCAATACGGCAGCAGGATTTGGACCCTGGCCCCGGGCGAAGTACTTCGTCGATACGCTGGCGCATTGCGCGGCACCGCTGCGATTTCTCGAGGAAGCGACGGTGTGCGCGGTGCAGGCCGTGGTGTGAGCGACCGGCCTGCGCTGGTCAGACCCAGTTAAAGCCTTTCGCCATGATGCCCGCCAGCGCAAAGAATCCCGCCCACATGAGACGGATTTCCAGGCGTAGCTCGCTTCGGACGCCGGTGATGCTGGTACGGACATCGGCGATGTCAGCGCGCACTGCCGTTCGAAGGCCGTCAATTTCAGTCCGGAAACCACCGATTCCAGCGTGCATTTCAGTCCGGAAACCACCGATTTCAGCACGCATTTCAGTCCGGAAACCACCGATTTCAGCATGCATTTCAGTCCGAAGGCTATCGATTTCACTGTGAACGGAGTTGAAATCAGTGCGCATTTCGGCTCTGAGATCGCTGATATCGGTGCGGACCGATTTGAATTCCACGCGTGTTTCGGCGCCAAGGCCGCCGATATCGGTATGGGCTTCAGCTCGGCATTGACCGATCTCCGCGCGAATCTCGCTGATGTCCGTGCGAATCTCGCCTCGTAGCGCGCTATTGTCGGCGCGAGACTGATCCCGAAGCGCGCTTTGTTCGGCACGAAACTCCGCGCGAAGGTCACGGAAGCCGTTGAACATGACATCGCGAACGTCGCGGATATCGTGCCGCAATACCTGGACGTCTTCCTTGAGTTGCCTCCAGGCAGCATCGAGTCTGCTGATGTGTACGGTCATCTCTTCCTCCTCACTTCGGCGAAACGCCGAGTGCGACGTTTCGTGCGCATTCGCATCGATCAACCTGGGAGAATCATCGTATAGGATATCCATGACGTGGCGAACCATCCTGCAAACAAAATTGACAGATTCATTCGCATATCCATGGCGAATGACCGAACAAGGCTGTGAGATAACAGCATCGGGCCGATCGTACGGAATCCAGATCATGTCGGACATTCGCCCGGATGGCATAGGATGTGTCGTTGCCTGTCAGCGCCATTCCGGTCGATTCGATAAAGTCGCGCTTCTGGCTGCAGATCTTTAGCTGGCGGCATATGCATTCATCATCAATGAGCGGGGAAGTAATGACAGGCAAGGCAGGCAAATCGGGGAAGGCGCGCCGGCTGGCGGCGGGGATATCGGCGCTCACGCTGTCGCTGGGTTGCGTAGGTAGCGCGCGGGCGGACGTGTCGCTGCTGAACGTGTCCTATGACGTGACGCGCGAACTGTACAAGGACATCAACACGAGCTTCGTTGCGGCCTACAGGCAGAAGACGGGCGAAACCGTATCCATACGCCAGTCGCATGGCGCGTCGAGCGCACAGGCGCTATCGGTGACACAGGGTCTGCAGGCAGATGTCGTCACGATGAACCAGCCGAACGACATCGACCTGCTCGCCGAACGCGGCCAGTTCGTGCCGGCGAACTGGCGCACACGCCTGCCGAACGGCAGCGCACCGTACACGACGACCATGGTGTTCCTCGTGCGCAAGGGCAACCCGAAGCACATCAAGGACTGGGACGATCTCGCGAAGCCGGGCGTGCAGGTCGTGATCGCGAATCCGAAGACGTCGGGTAACGGCCGCTACACGTATCTCGCGGCGTGGGGCTATCGCAAGCAGCACGGCGGCACGGACGCCCAGGCGCTCGATTTCGAAAAAGCCATCTTCAGGAACGTGCCAGTACTCGACACGGGCGGTCGTGGCGCGACCACGACGTTCACCCAGCGCGATATCGGCGACGTGCTGGTGACGTTCGAGAACGAGGTTTCGCTGATCGATACCGGTGTGGGCGCGGACAGTTTCGAAGCGGTCTATCCGTCCATCAGCCTGCTGGCCGAGCCGCCGGTGACACTCGTCGACAAGGTGGTCGACAGGCGCGGCACGCGCAAGGAGGCGCAGGCATACCTGCAGTATCTGTATTCGCCGGCAGCGCAGGAGATCATCGCGCAGCATCATCTGCGTCCGCGTGATGCGAGTGTGCTGGCAAAGCACGCAAACGAATTCAGGCCGCTGAAGACATTCACCGTCGAGCAGGAATTCGGCAGCTGGCAGAAGGCGCAGCAAACGCATTTCTCGGATGGCGGCACGTTCGATCAGATCATCGTCGACCGGAAGTGATGCGCTGAGCGGACGCGCACGTAGCACCATGCAAAAGGCCGCCTGAGCGATCAGGCGGCCTTTTGCATTGCAGCGGTCCGGCGTGACGCGTTCAGGGCGTCGCGCCACGCTTCACGTCGAAGAAAAATCAGTGACGATCACAGCCATGTTCGCAGCCGCTTTGCTCGACGGGCATCTGCTGTGCCGCTTCGGCGCGGATGCCGAGGCGTTCCAGCAGCTTGCGGTCGGCTTCGGCCTGCGGGTTGCGGGTAGTCAGCAACTGGTCGCCGTAGAAAATCGAGTTCGCGCCCGCGAGGAAACACATCGCCTGCAGCGCCTCGTCCATCTGCTCGCGCCCGGCCGACAGGCGCACCATCGCTTTCGGCATCGTGATGCGCGCGACCGCGATCGTGCGTACGAATTCGAACGGATCGAGCGCCTCGGTGCCGCTGAGCGGCGTGCCTTCGACCTGCACCAGATTGTTGATCGGCACCGACTCCGGATACGGCTCCATGTTCGCCAGCTGCGTGATGAGGCCCGCGCGCTCGCGACGCGATTCGCCCAGCCCGACGATTCCGCCGCAGCACACGTTGATGCCCGCATCGCGCACGCGCTCCAGCGTATCGAGACGGTCCTGATAAGTGCGCGTCGAGATGATCTGACCGTAGAACTCCGGCGACGTATCCAGGTTGTGGTTGTAATAGTCGAGACCGGCTTCGCGCAGTCCGTGGGCCTGATGTGGTTCGAGCATGCCGAGCGTCACGCACGTTTCGAGACCCATCGCTTTCACGCCGCGGATCATTTCCTTGATCGGCTCAAGATGACGGTCCTTCGGATTGCGCCACGCCGCGCCCATGCAGAAGCGCGTCGCGCCGTTCTCTTTCGCGACGCGGGCGGCTGCGAGCACCTCGTCGACGGGCATCAGCTTGTTGGCCTTCAGACCCGTGTCGTGATGCACCGATTGCGGACAGTACGCGCAGTCTTCCTCGCAGCCGCCCGTCTTGATCGACAGCAGCGTGGAAAGCTGCACGCTGTTCGCATCGAAATGCGCGCGATGCACCTGTTGCGCGCGAAACAGCAGATCGTTGAACGGCAGTTCGTACAACGCGACGATATCCGCCACGCGCCAGCGCGCGGGTGATGATGCTGCATTTGCCGTGCTTGCGATATTCGCGGCGCCCCCAGCATGTTGAGCGGAAGGCTCGGCGAGTGTGGTTTCTGTGTGGAGATCGGTCATGGCGTCAATCCTCGGAGACGGTGATTCAATTCGTGTTCAGTGCCGCGCTTCGCGCAGCGCATGCAACAGGGTGGCGACGTCCAGATGATTCGCGGCGTCGTCGGGTGATGTGGGGCTCAGATGCGGCACGACGCCGAGGAGCGGCGCGTCGTAGTGCCGGTCCAGCCAGTCGCGGATCGTGGCGATGTTTTCGTCAGCGAAATGCATTGCCGGGTCGATGCGGTTCGCGACCCAGCCGGCCAGTTGCAGTCCGCGTGCGGCAATCGCTTCCGCGGTGAGCAGCGTGTGGCTGATGCAGCCGAGCCGCATGCCGACCACGAGCACCACCGGCAGGTTTAGCGCGAGCGCGAGGTCGGCCGTATCGTGTGCATCGGTGAGCGGCACGCGAAAGCCGCCGACGCCTTCGACCACGACAACATCCGCAAGCGTCAGCGCCTCGGCGTGACAATCGACGATGTGCGCGATATCGAGCGACACGTTTTCCAGCGCGGCCGCGATGTGCGGCGCGGCGGGTTCGCGCAGCAGAAACGGCGTGCGTATCGCGGCGGGCAGCAGCACGCTGGCGGCTGCGTCGAGCTGATCCGCGTCTTCGTTATGCCACACGCCGTCGCGCTCGAATGCGCCGGCGGCGACCGGCTTCATCGCGGCGGCGCGCAGTCCTTCACGCGAGAAGCCGCGAAGCAACGCTGCCGAGACGAGCGTCTTGCCGATCCCGGTGTCGGTGCCGGTGACGAAAACGGAGAGCGGCGCGTTCATGCAGCGCACCCGCTCAGCGTTTTCAGCGCGGTTTCCAGCAGGTCCATATCCGCGTGGGAATGCGCCGCCGACAGCGAGATGCGCAGGCGCGACGTGCCGGCGGGCACTGTCGGCGGACGGATCGCAGGCACCCACAGGCCCGCGCGATCGAGTCCGGCGGCGACTTCGAGCGTGGTTTCGTTCGCGCCGATGATGAGCGGTTGCACGGCTGTGTGCGAATCGACCGGCAACCAGCAGGTTTCCTTGAGCATCGCGCGCGTGCGTTCGATCAGCGTCCGCAGATGCGCACGACGCGTCTCGCCTTCGGCGCCGCCGATGATGCGCAGGCTTGCCGAGACCGCATGCGCGACGGCGGGCGCCGCCGCGGTCGTGAAAATGTAGGGGCGCGCGCGCTGCACGAGCCATTCGATCACCGTCTCGTGCGCGGCGACGAATGCGCCGGACACGCCCGCGGCCTTGCCGAGCGTGCCGACCATCACGAGATGCGGCGAGCGCAGCGCTTCGTGCGCGAGTGCCCCGCGACCTTGCGGGCCGAGCACGCCGAAGCCATGCGCATCGTCGACGACGAGCCACGCGCCGTGCTTTTCCGCCAGCGCGACGAGCGCGGCGAGCGGCGCGATGTCGCCGTCCATGCTGAAGACCGTGTCGGTGACGATCATCTTCACCGCGGCGTCCGACGCTTCGAGCATTGCCGAAAGCGCATCCGCGTCCGCGTGCGGATAAATCTGCACGTCGGCACGCGAGAGCCGCGCGCCGTCGATCAGCGAAGCATGATTCAGCGAATCGGAGAAGAGCGTCGTACCGCGGCCCGCGAGCGCCGTCACGACGGCGAGGTTCGCCATGTAGCCGGTGCTGAAGTAGAGCGCGCGCGGCGCATCGATGAAGCCGCCCGCGAATGCGGCGAGATCCTCTTCGAGTTGCGCGTGGGCGCGCGAGTGGCCGCCGAGCAGATGCGAGCCGCCGCTACCCGCGCCGTAGCGCTGTGCGCCTTCCGCGACGGCCGCGATGAGTTCCGGATGCGCGGCGAGGCCCAGATAGTCGTTGCTTGCGAAGCCGACGATCGCGCGACCGTCGACCGTCATGTGTGCGGCGCACGGTGTATCGAGGGTACGGCGGCGACGCCGCAGACCGCGTGCGTCGATATCGTTCAGGCCTTGTGTGAGTGTGTCCAGCAAATGCATTAGCGAGCTCTCGTGAGTGTGGCGTCGAACGTATCGCGCGTGCGTGCTGCGAGCAGCGCGAGTTCCGCGTCGTCGAGAATGTACGGCGGCATCAGATACACGGTTGTGCCGATCGGGCGTAGCAACAGTTCGCGCTGCAGCGCGTTTTCGAAGAAGCGGCGCGAGAAGGTCGCGGCTTCTGCTTTGTCTTCGAGGACGGCATCGAACGCGAAGATCGTTCCGCACTGGCGAAGATTACGTGCCTGCGGATGTGTTGCTAGCGGTTCGAGCGCGGCGCGCAGCATCGCGGATTTTTTCGCATTGGCAGCGAGGACGTTATCGTTTTCGAAGAGATCGAGTGTCGCGAGTGCGGCGCGGCACGCGAGTGGATTGCCTGTGTACGAATGCGAGTGCAGAAAGCCGCGCGTCGTGTCGTCGTCGTAGAACGCTTCGAATATTTCGTCGCGTGACAGAACGATTGAAAGCGGCAGATAGCCACCGCTGATGCCCTTCGACAGACACAGGAAATCGGGCCACACTCCGGCCTGTTCACACGCGAAGAAGGTGCCCGTGCGGCCGCAGCCGACGGCGATTTCATCGGCGATCAGATGGATGCCGTACTGGTCGCATAGCGCGCGCAGGCCGGCAATGTACGACGTATCGTGCATTGCCATGCCAGCGGCACATTGCACGAGCGGCTCGACGATCAGCGCGGCGATGTGCGTGCCTCGCGCATCGAAGAGCGCGCGCACGTTATCGAGCGCGCGGCGTGCGGCGTCGGCGGCTGTTTCGCCATCCTGCGCGAGTCGGGCATCTGGCGAAGCGACGACATGTGCGTTGCGGATCAGCGGATCGTAGGCGTCCTTGAAGAGGGCGACGTCGGTGACACCGAGTGCGCCGATCGTTTCGCCGTGATAGCTGTTCGCGACGCAGACGAATTCGCGTTTCTCATCGTGGCCGCGATTGCGCCACGTGTGAAAGCTCATCTTGAGCGCGATTTCGACGGCTGACGCGCCGTCCGACGCGAAGAATGCGTGACCGAGCGTGTTCTGCGTGAGTGCGTGCAGACGTTCGGCCAGTTCGATTGCCGGTTCGTGCGTACAGCCGGCGAGCATTGCGTGTTCGAGCGTATCGAGTTGCGTTTTGAGCGCGGCGTTGATGTGTGGATTGGCGTGACCGAAAAGGTTGACCCACCAGGAGCTGATGGCATCGAGATAGCGACGGCCGTCGCGATCATAAAGCCACGGGCCCGCGCCGCGCGCGACGGCGATGAGCGGCAGACGCTCGTGATGTTTCATCTGCGTGCAGGGATGCCAGACGGCACGCAGGCTGCGGGTGATCCAGTCTTCGGTTGATGTAGGTGTTGTGCGCATGTTCATGCGGGCCTGCTTTTTTTTCAGGCGTGTTTGTTCGGTGGTTTTTGGTCAATCGTCGGTTTTTTGCGCGGCGATGTGGGGCATCGCGGTCGATGCGGGGCTCAGATTAGCTGTTTATCCTGGTGTTTGCATTAGCTGGAATTTGCTGGGTTTTTCTGTTTGGCTCGAGGTTGAAGGGGGTTTGGCGCGGCTCAGGGCTGTTGGTTTACGAACATCGCAGATGAGCGCAGATGACGACGGCAAAGTCATGCCGCCCAATGAGGGATCTTTTTGCCCCTTTGGCGGGGCGGCATTTTGTTTTTCTGGATTTTTGGCCTTTCCTTGTTTTGCATTTGGTCTATTAGCGTCGCCCCTGTGCGGGGCGGCACCTACTTTTCTTTGGCTTGCCAAAGAAAAGTAGGCAAAAGAAAGGCGCTTCGAAAGGCCATCTTTTCCTCGTGCATCATTTACGGGGAATGGCAATCCATGAAGTGTCACCTCCACACTTCACACGGCATCGGTCCCCGCGCGATTCCATCCCACGCGCGCTCCATGCTGGTGACAAAGCCATCATTCACCCGACTCCGCGCTACGCGCATCGCCGACCGGCATAACCCCTCCGCACACTCGCACTCGCACTCGCGCCATCGCCATCGGGGATTTTCGGCTCTTTGAACCCGTAGCGCCAAACGGCCGCTCCGCGACGCACGTAGTGCGGAGTCGGATGAATGAGCCCTTTGTCACGAGCAGTGCTGTGCGGGGAATCAGATCGTGCGCGGACCAGCACGGGGGGAAGCGCGAGGGCGACATCCCATGGGTTGCCGTTCCCGGGGGATGACACACCAGGAAAAGACGAGTTGTCGAAGCGCCTTTCTTTTGCCTACTTTTCTTTGGCAAGACAAAGAAAAGTAGGTGCTGCCCCGCACAGGGGCGACGCTAATAGACCAAATGCAAAACAAGGAAAGGCCAACCAGAAAGAGCAAAAACCGCAAGCAGAAAAAAGCAGAAAAGGAAAAAGCAAAAAACCGCTCGCGCTAGCGAGCAGCAAGCGCTCCTTTCCCTTCAGCAGCAGAATCACCCGCCCCATCAGCCGTCTGCGTATCAGCAGACCCCTTCCATACGACGGCCTCATTCACAGCATAAAGCCGACACGCATCCTCACTATGCTTCTGGCAGTTGGCCATCGCCACCGACATCGGATCATCGCCGCCCTCCGCCCATGACCACGATCCGGAATCCGAAACAGCAAACGCCCGGCTCGGGTACTGATGCAAAAAGTTCCGATACCCATTGCGTCCCGCTTCATCGAGAAACGGCACGGCATCGACAGCATCGATCGATGCAAATCCCGTCGGCTTCGGTGGCGCCGGATCAGTCACGTGATATTGCACGCCCGTGGGCATCCCCACCCGCGCAAGGAATGCCTCGACGGCCGGCCACCAGACCCGCACGCCGTCGCGATCGCCCACCAGCCGATGCGCGTCGTTCTTGTACACGCCAAAATCGACCATCTTCGCGCTCGCGCCATGCTCCACGTAAGCGGTGTACATCTTCCCAACCAGCGCGGCCGGCCAGATCGAATCGTTATCGCCATACAGCCACAGCGACGGGACACGCGTCTTTTCGGCGTAATCGCCAAACGCCTGCACCAGGTTGCCCTGCCAGTCGGCGCACGAGTCTTGCCGCAGTCCGCCCGAAAAATTGATCAGCGCCCGCACGCCCGACGTCGCTTCGGAACCATATGCAATCGTCGCGAGACCACCGTGTGACGTGCCGGACACAACGATATGCGTCGCATCGACGTACGGCATCCTCGACATGAAATTTATCGTCGCCGCCACGTCGGCCGCCTGACCCAACCCGTTGCGCGCGATATCGCAACCATCCTGCTCGTAAGTGCCCCCTGATTCCGCAAAGCCGCGACGGTTCGGCGCCACGACCACGTAACCGCGTCGCACGAACTCACGCGCAAGCGGCAACGGATCACTGCGCTCCTGCGTGCGCGGATCGCCGCGAATCTTGCCGTGGTTGAAAACGATCATCGGAAACGGACCTGCGCCGTCCGGCTTGTAGATCGTCGTTTCAAGCGTGATCGAGCCGGAAGCGTCCGCCGGAATGCGGATGACCTGCTCATTCAGGCTCGCGGGAACGGTGGGAAGGTAGGCGTCGTCGAGAACAATCGGCGCGACGTGCGCGCTTCCCAGCGGGCCAGCCGGGGTGTCGTGAAGCGGATCCGCGCAGACCGGCGATGCGGCAAGCGTCGCACACGCCATGACGATCCATCCGGTCAAAATATTTCTGAACATCATCCGCTCTACCCGCCTGCCCTGGACGCCACCTGAGAACTGCCGCCTCCCGGTTCTCACCTGACGAATCGTTTTCAGCGCCCGCCAGAGCGCAAAAAATCTCGTGTATGTGGCGCAAAGCACTCGCATACAGTTGCAATTCGTATGGGATGAACCGAAAGCCGGCCGGCGCGCAAATCGTTTACGCCGTTATTTGAGCACCAGCGATACGCCGGCACTGCAAGATCCACATGGGCATCCTGGCACGACAAATTATCTTTGTGCAATGCAGGAGAACCCCCGGATCGAGGCAATACCCCGGCGAGACAGATCGGCGAAACAGCGGGAACAAGCGCCGGCGCGGCCTGCGGACGGACCGGCCCCAAAGACATAGTGGCGCGAGGCCAACAGGAAAATACTGGCGATTTTGAGGGCCATGAAGGATCGTGCCATCTGGACAGGCTAATCGTAAGCTGACCGGAATCAGCGTTCGCTTACATCGCCGTCGACGTAACGCCACCGGCCATCCTCGCCACGCACAAAGCGGCTGAGTTCCTGCAGCCGGTGCGCGCGTCCACCCACCTTGTATCGCGCGACAAATTCGACCTCGGCGTTGCGGGCGTCAACGGCGGTGAAGCGTTTGATTTGCAGTCCGAGCCAGCGAGGCGCATCGGCGGCTTCGGGATCGACGTCGAGGTCCGCGGGGCAGGTTTGCGGCGCCCACGTCGCGCGCAGATACGCCGTTTCGCCCAGCACGTACGCGCTGTAACGCGAGCGCATCAGTTCCAGCGCGTCGGATGCGCTCGCGCCGCCATCGATGAGCCGCCCGCAACACGCGGCAAAACGAGGCGGTTTCGCACCGTTGCGCAGGCTGGGCGCGGCGCCGCCGCACGGGCAATCGGACGGCCGCGCTGTCTTCGAGGCGGAAAGGGTCATCGTCGAAGGTTCAGTTCAGTCCGCGCGCGATCAGTATCTTCTGGGTGCGAACCGCGTCGCGGATCATCTGATGGTCCTGATCAAGCACCATGGCTGCCTCGTCTCCTCACCACTCGAGTGGCGTGCCGTCGTATTGGTAGAAGCGGCCATTGAACGCGTCGCGCGCGCCGGCGGCCTGCGCCAGCACGTCGCGCATGCCGGCGACGCTGCGTTCCGGATCGATGGCCGCCTGCGCGCCACCCATGTCGGTGCGCACCCAGCCCGGATGCAGCGACAGACACGCCGCCCGCGTGGTCTCGAGCGACGCGACCTTGATCGCGTCGTTGAGCGCCGCCTTGCTCGCGCGATAGAGCCAGCCGGTCGTGCCGCTCGCCTCGCTGATGCTGCCCATCTTGCTCGACAGCACGGCGAGCACGCCACCCGCGTCTTCGACGAGCGGCAGCAGAACCGGAATCAGCTGCATCGGTCCGCGCACGTTGGTGATCATCACGTGATCGAAATCCTCGGCGGTGAAGGTCTCGACGGTTTCCGTACGCGGACCGTATACGCCGGCGACGATCACCGCGGCATTGAGCGGCTCGCCGTCGAGTTTCCAGCCGAGGGCGGCGATCTCTTCGGGTTCGGCGATATCGAGCGAAAACGTCTCCACGCCGAGATCGGCCAGCGCATCGAGCGCGGCTTCGTCGCGCGCGGTGGCCAGCACGCGCCAGCCGGCACGCCGGTACTGCCGGGCGAACTCGCGACCGATGCCGCGTGATGCACCCACGATCAACGCTGTCTTCATCTGCCGACCTCGTCCTGATGTACGGTTTGCATGCCTGTCATTTGCCGCGTCCGCGCTTTGCGTCCACTCGCGTGCGGCGCGCGCCGCACGCGAAACATCTGCTTAAACCAGCTCGACGCCCATCGCGGTCGCTTCGCCGCCGCCGATGCACAGGCTCGCGACACCGCGTTTCAAGCCGCGCTGTTTCAGCGCGCCGATCAGCGTGACGAGAATGCGTGCGCCCGACGCGCCGATCGGATGACCCAGTGCGCACGCGCCGCCGTTCACGTTGACCTTCTCGTGCGGCAGATGGTGCTCTTTCATCGCGGCCATCGTGACAACCGCGAAGGCTTCGTTGATTTCGTACAGATCGACATCGTCGGCGCGCCAGCCGTTCTTTTCGAACAGTTTGCGGATCGCGCCGACGGGCGCCGTCGTGAACTTCGCCGGTTCCTGCGCAAACGTCGTATGACCGACGACGCGCGCGAGCGGCGTCACGCCGAGTTTTTTCGCGGTCGACTCGCGCATCATCACGAGCGCCGCGGCGCCGTCGGAAATCGACGACGAATTCGCCGCCGTCACGGTGCCCGTCTTGCTGAACGCGGGCTTGAGCGTCGGGATCTTGTCGAGGTTCGCCTTGAACGGCTGCTCGTCATGGTCGACCGTCACGTCGCCCTTGCGGCTTGCGACGGTAACCGGTGCGATTTCCCATGCGAACGAGCCGTCTTCGTTGGCGCGCTTCGCGCGTTGCAGCGATTCGATCGCGAACGCATCCTGCGCCGTGCGCGTGAAGTCGAAGGAGCCTGCGCATTCCTCGGCGAACGTGCCCATCAGACGGCCCTTTTCGTAGGCGTCTTCGAGGCCGTCGAGGAACATGTGATCGAGTACCTGTCCGTGCCCCATGCGCATGCCGCCGCGCGCTTTCGGCAACAGATACGGCGCGTTCGTCATGCTTTCCATGCCGCCCGCGACGATCACGTCGACAGAACCGGCGGCCAGCATGTCGTGCGCGAACATCGCCGCGCGCATGCCCGAGCCGCACATCTTGTTGACCGTGGTGCTGCCCGTGGCGAGCGGCAGGCCCGCGCCGAGCGCGGCCTGCCGCGCGGGCGCCTGGCCCAGGCCGGCAGGCAGCACGCAGCCCATCACTACTTCTTCGACCTGCTCCGGTTTCAGGCCGGCGCGCTCGACGGCCGCCCTGATCGCCACGGAACCGAGTTGCGGTGCGGTCAATGCGGCGAAATCGCCCTGGAACGCGGCCATCGGTGTACGCGCCACCGAAACGATCACGACCGGATCACGTTGTATCTCACTCATGTTTCAGCTCCTTGATCACACCTTCGACGATGGCCGGCACATCGCCGAGCCTCGCGGCATCGGCGACGACGACGTCGTTGTCGGCTTCGTGCGCGCGGCCCGCCGATACGGCGGCCACGCAATGTTCGTACGTTGCGGCGAGCGTGTCGGGCGCGCTCGTCGCCATGCCGAGATCGCGCACGCGGCCGTCATGGATGCCATACGCCCAGCCATGCACGGTCAGCTCCTGGCCGCGCGCCCACGCGTCGTTGACGATCGTGGTGCGGCACACGTTGACGACCTGCTCGATCGTGTTCAGCTCGACAAGACGACGGTGACGCGCATCGCCAAGCGGCCACTCCTCGAGCAGCGCTGCGTGTTTCTCGCGCACGTCCTGCACGTGATGCAGCCAGTTGTCGGCGAGACCGATACGTCGCCCATGCAGCGCCGCGCCGACGCCGGAGCATCCGTAATGGCCGACCACCATGATGTGCTTGACCTTCAGCAGATCGACGGCGAACTGGATCACCGACAGACAGTTCAGATCGGTGTGCACGACGACGTTGGCGATATTGCGGTGCACGAACACTTCGCCCGGCGGCAGGCCGATGATCTGGTTCGCCGGCACGCGCGAATCGGAGCAGCCGATCCACAGGTATTCCGGCGTCTGCTGATGCGCGAGCCGCGAGAAGTATTCCGGATCCTGGGCGAGTTCTCGTGCAACCCACGCCTCGTTATTGTCGAACAGGCGCGAGAGCGGATTGGCAGGAGGTTGAGTAGTCGTATTCATAGGTGTCTTGTCAGGGTTCAGGGCCGGTCATGCGCCCAGTGTCTTAACAACAGGAACAAACGGCATGGACGGTCCACGCGTATTGCGCGCGAAATCACGCGACACGTTCAGCGCGCGCGGCAGGTTCGCCGTCCGCGTTTTGCGGTTGCGCATCCGGAACGCTGAAGCGCTCTGGATAGCAGTTGCAGAATCGCATGCCTGGGTCATAGGGAAAGAAGTCGGGTAGTTCACCCGTGAGCAGGTGCTCCTTGCTGGTTTGCCATAATGCCGGCTCGAAGAAATCCGGATGGTGCTTCATGAAACTTTTGCGCACCCTCGGGTCGCCGAGCAGGAACGTGCCGTACGTTTCCGGAAAGATATCGTGTGGGCCGACGCCATACCACGGCTCGCCCGACAGTTCGTCTTCCTCGTTGCGCGGCGCCGGCACGGCGCGCACATTGCAGTCCGTCAGATATTCGATTTCATCGTAGTCGTAAAACACGACGCGTCCGTGGCGCGTCACGCCGAAGTTCTTGTACAGCATATCGCCGGGGAAGATGTTCGCCTGCATCAGCTCCTTCACCGCGTTGCCGTACTCCTTGATGCCGTGATCGACATCGGCATCCGTGCCGTTTTGCAGATACAGGTTGAGCGGCACCATTCTTCGCTCGATGTACAGATGCCTGATCACGACGCTGTCGCCGTCGTATTCGAGCAGCGACGGCACTTCCTTTTCCAGCTCGCGAAGCAGCGCGTCGTCGAGGCGCGACAGCGGCAACGCGACGCTCGAATATTCGAGCGTGTCGGCCATGCGCCCGAGGCGGTCGTGCCGTTTGACGAGCTGGTACTTCTGCTGGATCTTCTCGCGCGTGGTTTCCTTGGGCGGCGGGAAACTGTCCTTGATCAGCTTGAACACATACGGAAACGACGGCAGCGTGAACACCAGCATCACGAGCCCCTTGATGCCGGGCGCGACGATGAACGGATCGCTCGAGTGCTTCAGATGATGCAGCAGGTCGCGATAGAACAGGTTCTTGCCCTGCTTCTGCAAGCCGACCGACGTATAGATTTCAGCCTTCGGCTTGCCCGGCATGACGGTTTGCAGAAACACCACGTATGCCGACGGCACTTCCATATCGACGAGGAAATACGAATGCGAAAAGCTGAAGATGATCAGCAACTGCTCGCGTCTGAGCAGGGCCGTATCGAGCGCGAGCAGGCCGGGCTGCACATGGCGTACCGGTATCGCGAACGGCAGCACCGCCTCGCCATTGATGATGCGTCCAACGATATACGCCGCCTTGTTGCGAAAAAACAGCGACGACAGCACGTGAATCTGGAAGTTGGCCGCCGCTTCGAACGTACCGAACGCATCGTGAATGGCCTGCATCACGCAGCCGGCATCGCGCGTCAGATCCTCGAACGGCGGCTCGAGCTGGAAGTTCGTGACGATGCGTTCGAGCGTTGCCGCGAAACCATCCTTGCCGGGGTAATACGCGCGGTACGTCGGCTTCGCGGCGGGTTCGTCGTTCTCGATGTATTCGGTCGAGATCGCCGGACGCACGAAGATGAAATCGTTGTTGAAATACGAGCGGTGCAGGATCTTGCAGCACACGGAATTGAAGAACGTTTCCGCGCATTCGGGCTGGCGATGCCGCGTCAGCAGGCCGATGAAGTGCAGCTTGATCTGCTGCCACACTTCGTCGTCGATGTTTTCCGCGTCGTATTCGTCTTCGAGCAGGACGACGCATTCCGCGACGCGTTCGTCATACGACGTGATGCGCTCGCGTGCGAGCTTTTGGTGCCCGAGCCAGTCGCCGGCTTCGAACAGCGTCTTTGCGCGGATCGCCGCCTCGCGGAAAATCCGGTAGTGACGATCGAATCCCTCGAGCATGGTCTGCGCGACATCGAAGCCGATCTGCGACGAAAGCAGTTTGGGAAATTGACTCATACCGACCGTGCGTGCGTTTGATGTCGTGAAGTCACCCGCAATTGTATCGTCCCGGGCGCGCGCCGAAGCTAATGCGCCACTTTCCCGTCTGCCGGCCGCGCGTGCTGCGCCGGAGCGCGCCCGGCGTCTCCGGTAGCCGGCCCGGCGACGTTTTCAACCCCGGCTCGCGTGCCGCTTTCGAGCAGCGCCCGCGCCTGTGTTTCGTACTGGGCGAGATCCTCGAGCGTCGCGTTCAGGTCTTCCAGCTGGCGTTCGAGCACTTCGCGATGACGGTTCACCGTCGCAAGGAACGCGTTCAGTTGCGGCACGGTGTCGGTCGGGGATTCGTACAGATCGAGCAACGCACGGATTTCCGACAGCGTGAAGCCAAGCCGCTTGCCGCGCAGCGTGAGCTTCAGGCGCGTGCGGTCGCGACCGGAATATACGCGTCGCAGCCCGCTCGATCCTTCCCGGCTGGGAGAGAGTAAACCCTGATCTTCGTAGAAGCGGATGGCGCGCGGCGTGACGTCGAATTCGCGCGCGAGCTCGGTGATCGTGTATTGCGTGTTCATCGGGTATCCCGTGAATGGCCGACTCGACTGGCCCAAAGCGGATTGGACGTGAGATAGACGTTTACGTTATCGTCAACCTTGATAAAGCGCAACATTGCCTCGAAGCAGGGTGCGCCCGATATCGCAATACCTGCCGCAATACCCGCACTACGCCTGCCACGCTTCTGGACCGATCCCTACGATGAATGCTCTTGAACATCAACTCGACTATCCGTTCCGCGACACGCTTCCCGAACCGGGCCACGCTCTCGAAGTCGCGCCCGGTGTGCGCTGGCTGCGCATGCCGCTGCCGTTCGCGCTCGACCACATCAACCTCTGGCTGTTGCGCGACGAGATAGACGGCGAGGCAGGCTGGACGGTCGTCGATTGCGGCGTCGCCAGCGACACGATCAAGGCGAACTGGGAAACGGTCTTCGACACGGCGCTCGAAGGCCTGCCGGTGCTGCGGGTGATCGTCACGCACTGTCATCCCGATCATCTGGGCCTCGCGGACTGGATCTGCACCGGCGGCGAGCGAAAGCGCTGGGACGTCCGGCTATGGATCTCGCTCGGCGAATACATGCTGGGGCGCGTGATGGCGGCCGGCGATGGCTCGAACGCCGGCGGCGAGCGCGCGGCGGCGCATTTCGAGCGGCATGGTCTGACCGATGAGGCGTCGATCGACAAGCTGCGCAACCGCACGAGCTATTACTCGAGCCTGGTGCCCTCGATACCCGCGCAATACCGCCGGATGCGCGAAGGCGACGGGCTCGCGATCGGCGGGCGCACGTGGCGCGTCGTCACGGGTTTCGGCCATTCGCCGGAACACTGCGCGCTGCATTGCGAGGAAACCGCCGTGCTGATTTCCGGTGACATGGTGTTGCCGCGTATTTCGACGAACGTGTCGGTGTTCGACATCGAGCCGGAAAGCAATCCGCTTGCGCTGTATCTGGAGTCGCTCGGCCGTTACGAAACGATGGCACCCGATACGCTCGTGCTGCCGTCGCACGGCAAGCCGTTTACGGGCGTGCGTACGCGTATCGGCCAGCTACGCGATCATCACGATGCGCGTCTCGCCGAGGTACGCGCCGCCTGTGCGGAAAAACCGCATAGCGCCGCGGACATCGTGCCATTGATGTTCAAACGCCAGCTCGATATCCATCAGTTGACGTTCGCGATGGGCGAGGCGCTTGCCCATCTTCACGTGCTATGGCTCAAGGGAGAATTGAAGCGTCAGTTCGATGGCGATGGCGTGATCCGCTTTTCCACGTGACGATGACGCTGACGTATCGCTGCTGATGGAAAAACAGGCCCGCATGGGCCTGTTTTTCTGCACGCCGTTAAACGACGGGTGACGGCGTTACCGCACCACGACCGTCGTGAAGTTCTGCCGGCCGAACGGGCTCACGCTATAGCCGCTCACGTTCGCTCGCGTCAGCGCCGCCGCGACCGGATAACCCAGCGGAATCCACAGCGCTTCGTCGTGGATGATCTTCTGCGCGGCCTCATAGGCTTTCGTGCGCTTCGCCTGATCCGGTGTCGCCTTGCCTTCGTCGATCAGCTTGTCGAGTTGCGGATCGCAATAGCGCGCGAAGTTGATCCCCGACTTCACCGCATTGCAGCTAAAGAGCGGCGACAGGTAATTGTCGGGGTCGCCGTTGTCGCCGGCCCAGCCCATGAAGAGCGCGTCGTGCTGGCCCTGCTTCGCCAGCTTGATCAGCTCGCCCCATTCGATCACCTTCACGTCGGCTTTCACGCCGATCTTCGCGAAGTCGGCCTGCAGCAGTTCCGCGCCGGCCTTCGGGCTGGGATTCAGCACGCTGCCGTTCGGGCGCACCCAGATCGTCGTTTCGAAGCCGTTCGGGAGGCCCGCGTCGGCAAGCAGCTTCTTCGCTTTCGCGACGTCATACGGATACGGCTGGATCGCCTTGTCGTAGCTCCATGTGTTCGGCGGATACGGATTCGTCGCGGGCGATGCCGTGTTGTCGAACACCGTTTTCAGATACGTCGCGCGGTCGAACGCCATGTTCAGCGCCTGGCGCACCTCCGGATTGTCGAGCGGCTTCTTCTGCGTGTTCAGCGCGACGAACGCGGTCATGAAGGCGGGCGTCTGCACGACCTTCAGCGACTTGTCGGTCTTCGCATCGGCGACGTCCTGCGGCTTCGGCGACAGCGCGATCTGGCATTCGCCGGCCTTGATCTTCTGCGCGCGCACGGAGGCGTCCGGGGTGATCGCGTAGATCAGGCGGTCGATCTTCGGCTTCGCGCCCCAGTAGGTCGGGTTCACGTCGTAACGGATGACCGCGTCTTTCGTGTAGCTCTTCAGCACGAACGGGCCGGTGCCGATCGGCTTTGCGTTCAGGTCGACCTGCTTGCCGGCCTTCAGCAACTGGTCGGCGTATTCGGCGGAATAGATCGATGCGAAGCCCATCGAGAGAATCGGCACGAACGTCGCGTTCGGCTCGTTCAGCTCGAATTTCACCGTGTTGTCGTCGACTTTCGTGACGGCCTTGACCAGCTTCACGAGACCCATCGACTGCGCATGCGGAAAGCCGCTCGGGCCAGCCACCTTGTGCCACGGATTGTTCTCGTCGAGCATGCGCGTGAATGTGAAAACGACGTCGTCGGCGTTCAGCGCATGCGATGGCTTGAAGTAACCGGTACTCTGGAACTGCACGTTCGGACGCAGATGGAACGTGTATGTGAGGCCGTCGGCGCTTACGTCCCACTTGTCGGCGAGGGAGGGCACGACTTTCTTCGCGGCTTCGTCGTACGACACGAGTGTATTGAAGATCACATCGGCCGAAGCGTTGGTGGTCACGAGCGAGTTGAACTGGACGACGTCGAAGCCGTCCGGGCTCGATTCCGTGCAGACGGTCAGCGGCTTCGCGAGGACGAGCACGGGCGCTGTAGCGAGCAGGGCGGCGGCGAACAGTTTGAAGCGCATAGGATCTCCGGTAACAAACGTGGTCAGGCAGTGCGCCGGGTTCGTTGCATGGGCGCTGCGAGGACGCGGATCGTGGCTGATACAGACCGCTTTATTGTGAATCGTTTTCGATGCGGGCGCGTGACCCAGCCGGGTGCCAGTCGGGCGTGCCCGCCTGGGGGAAAGCTTAAACGCTGCGTGGTTGCGACGACAACAACTTAATCGGCATACCGATATGGGCGACGGCGTTTGCCCGTTGCCTAACGCGCGGCTATCCGATGGATGGATTGCGGCGTGCGGCCGGCATCGATGTCGACAGCGTTCCTGTGCGACGCGTTGGTGTCTCGACGCGCACGCGTCACGATCCGCTATCGGACGCCCGAGGCTTGCGCGGTGCCTTTTCGAACGCGAGGTCGTACAGCCAGCGCGGCAACACGTGCAGCATCGCACCCGCGATGCGCATCTGCCACGGGAACGTCGCGAAGACGGTCTTCTTCGCGATCGCATCGGCGACCTTCGTGGCGAAGCGGTCTGCGTCCATGAGGAACGGCATCGGATACGGATTGTGCCTGGTCATCGGCGTACGGATGTAGCCGGGCGCGATCGTCACGACCGGGACGCCGAACGGCCGCATCTCGACGCGCAGTGCCTCGAGATACTTCTGCGCCGCCGATTTCGACGCGCTGTACGCGCCTGAACCCGGCAGTCCACGCACGCCCGCGACGCTCGTCACGCCGACGAGCGTGCCTTTGCGTGCCGCGATCATTGCGCGCGCGAACGGCTCGAACGTCGCGACCATGCCGAAGTAGTTGATGTCCATCACGTCGCGAAACGCCGCCAGATCGCCTTGACCGGTGACCGCGCCGCGGCTGATGCCCGCATTGGCGATCACCACGTCGGGGCAGCCATATTGCGCGATGAACTGTTCGGCCGCGGACGCCAGCGCGTCGGCATCGCGAACATCGACGGGATAAACGGAGATGAGGTGCTGCGGATGCGCCTGCTGAAACGCGGCGAGTGCTTCGCCGCGACGGGCGACGAGGCCGAGAATCGCACCGCGCCGCACGTATTCGGCGGCGAGTGCCTGACCAATACCGCTCGACGCGCCGGTAATGAAAACCTTCAACGGTGAATTCATACCGGCGCCCGGGTGTTACATCTTCTTCGCGCGGATCTGTGCGACGAGGTAATCCAGCACCTGGATCGTGCCCGGCAGGCTGTCGGTCGCGGCCGGGCCGGTTTCATACTTGCCCTGCACGGCGAGCGTCGGCACGCCCTCGATCTTGTAGGCGTCGAGCAGCTTCTTGTCGCGTTGCAGTTCGCTCTGCGTCGAGAACGAGTTGTACGCGTCCATGAACTTCTTCGGATCGACGCCGTTCTTCGCGAGGAATCTGGCCTGATCTTCCGGCGTCAGCAGGTAGTTCTTGTTGACGTGGATTTCGTTGAAGATCTTCGGTGTGAGTTGCTGCGCGAGACCGAGCGCGTCGAGTGCGTGATACAGCTTCGAGTGCGGAATGAAGTCGTCGCGGAAAGCAACCGGCACGCGCTTGAAGACGACATCCGGACCCTGCTTCTTGATCCACGCCTCGAGGAACGGGTCGAATTCATTGCAGTGCGGGCAGCCGTACCAGAAGAATTCGGTGACTTCGATCTTGCCGGCCGGCGCTTCGACCGGTTGCGGCGAGGCGAGCACGGTGTAGTCCTTGCCGGCGACCGGCGCGGCGGGCGAAGCCTGCGCTGCGCCAGCGGTCACGAGACCGAGCGAGAGAAAGAGAATGCCGAGTAGTTTTTTGATCATGTTGTATTGACCTGTGAAGGCGGAATGGCGTTGGCCTGTGGTTACTGTCTGGTGAAGCGGATCACGGCGGTGTCCACTCCAGCATCAGACAGCCGCTGGCGTGTTGTGTTCATATCCTCGAATTTCGAGAACGGCCCGATGCGTACGCGATAGTACGTGACGCCGCCGGCATCGCGCTGCGTGACCTTCGATTCGAAACCCTGGAAGCCAAGACGCGCGCGCTGCTGCTCGGCGTCGGCGGCTGTCTTGTAGGCGCCGACCTGCAGGAAATAGCCGGTGTTCGCCTCCGCGGCGGAGGGCGCGGAGCCTGACTTCGCGTTCGCCTCGGCCTGCTTCGGTGCGGACGTTGCCGTGCCCGCGGTTGCGCCTGAAGGTTGTGGCTTCTTGCCTGGCGCGGCGCTGCTGCCGTTGTCGGTGGCGGCCTTCGGCGGTACGGCGACGCCGTTCGCGGTCGAAGGCGGCACTTCGACGATCTGCGGCTCTTCGAGCATGCCCGACGACTGCGTCTGGTTGGTCGTCTGGCCGGGCGCGGTGTTCGGCGGCGCCGGCTGGGCGGCCTGCGGCACGGGTTGCCCCGGCGTCTTGCCTTGCAGCGGACGGTTCGGATCGTATTGCGGCTGGCTTGCGCCACCCTCCGATGCCGCAGGCGGCGCGACTTTCGACACAAATGGCGTGGGCGCACGTGTGATATAGAGCGCCACCACCACCGCGATCGCGAGACCTACGATGAGGCCCAGCACGATGCCGAGGAACGTGCCCCCGGACTGCTTTGACTGCTTCGTTGTGCGGCGTGGTTTTGCCATCGTCTGAATCACCTGCCAGAGAAATGAGTCTTGAAAAGAGCCTGGAACGACCGTCGATTATAACGACGGCCGCACGCAAGTCGCATTGCGACGATTACATCTTTTCGGGGGCCGAGACGCCGATCGTCGCGAGACCGTTGGCCAGCACCTGGCGCGTCGCGGCGAGAAGCGCGGCGCGCGCGTTGCGGGCCGCTTCGTCGTCGACCAGCACACGTTCGGCGCGGTCATTGTAGAACGAGTGAAATTCACCCGCGAGATCGCGCAGGTAGAACGCGACCGCGTGCGGCGCGAGCTCGCTCGCGGCGTGTTCGAGCATGTCCGGGAATCCGGCGATCTTCTGCAACAGCGCGAGCGAGCGTTCGGTGACCAGCGGCGAGAGATCAACCGCCGGCAGAATGGCTTCGTCGGCGTTGTAGCGCGACTTCCATTCGTTCAGCACCGAGCAGATCCGCGCATGCGCATACTGCACGTAATACACCGGGTTTTCGTCGCTCTGCTTGAGCGCGAGGTCGACGTCGAACACGAATTCCGTATCGGCCTTGCGCGAGATCAGGAAGAAGCGCACGGCGTCGCGGCCGCGGCGGATCGTCTCTTCGTCGAGCAGGTCCGGCGACACTTCCGCGCCCGGCGTCGCGCCGCCCGACCACTCGATCAGGTCGCGCACCGTCACATAACTGCCCGCGCGCTTCGAGATTTTCACCTCGGCGCCGTCGCGCATCACGGTGACCATCTTGTGCAGGATGTAGTCGGGATAGCCCTTCGGAATGCCGACGCCGAGTCCCTGCAGACCGGCGCGCACGCGCGCGATCGTGCCATGGTGATCCGAGCCCTGCACGTTGATGACCTTCGTGAAGCCGCGCTCCCACTTCGCGACGTGATAGGCGACGTCCGGCACGAAGTACGTGTACGTGCCGTCGGTCTTGCGCATCACGCGGTCCTTGTCGTCGCCGTCGTCGGTGGTGCGCAGCCACAGCGCGCCCTCCTGGTCGTACGTCTTGCCGGCGGCGACGAGCGCCGCGACCGTCTTTTCGACGCGGCCTTCCTTGTACAGCGACGATTCCAGATAGTACTGGTCGAACTTCACGCCGAAGGCCTGCAGGTCCATGTCCTGCTCGTGGCGCAGATACGCCACGGCAAAGCGGCGGATCGCGTCGATGTTCTCAACGTCGCCTTCGCCCTTGACCGGCTCGCCGTCGCTTGCCGACACGGTTTCGCCCGCCAGGTAATCGCGCGCGATGTCAGCGATGTACTCGCCGTTGTAGGCCGACTCCGGCCAGCCGGCATCGCCCGGCTTGAGCCCGCGGGCGCGGGCCTGGGTCGAAGCGGCGAGGGTGGCGATCTGCACGCCGGCGTCGTTGTAGTAGAACTCGCGATGCACCGCATAGCCTTGCGAAGCGAGCACGTTCGACAGCGCGTCGCCGAGCGCGGCCTGACGGCCGTGACCCACGTGCAACGGACCGGTCGGGTTCGCCGACACGAATTCGACCAGCACCCGCTTGCCGGCTTCGCGCGTCGAGCGGCCGAACGCTTCTTTTTCGGCGAAGACGGCGCCGACCGCGGCCTGCTTCGAGGTCGCGGCAAGACGCAGGTTGATGAAGCCCGGACCCGCCACTTCCGCGCCTTCGACGAGCCCCGCAGCCTTCGGATGCGCGAGCACGGCTTCGACGATCTGCTGCGCGAGCTGGCGTGGATTCGCACGCAGCGGTTTGGCGAGCTGCATCGCGACGTTGCACGCGACGTCACCGTGCGCGGCGACCTTTGGGCGTTCGAGTGTGATCACCGGCTCGACGAAGGCGGCTTCGGTCGCGCCCTGGGTCGTCCGGGCGACCTGCTTCACGGCATCGGCGAAGAGGGTTTCGATGGTTTGTTTATGTGCGGGCAGCATGCTTGTTGCGAGTCCAGTGAGGCAGTCCGTGTGTTCGGGCGCGGCACCGGCCTTGTTTAATGCTTCCGGCCGGTCCGTCGAATGAGGTGGAAAGCGGGCTTCGTGCCGCGACAGCCGCGGCGGCGCCATCGGCATGTCCGGCCATCGCGGCGCGTGACCATGCACACAAGGCCCTGTGCGGCGCACCAGTCGGCGCTTTTCCGTTCAGACGGATTTTAGCAGGTGCTAATATATCCAATGAGATACCCGGCAACAGCCGGGGCCGCCGGCACGCGCGAAAGCGTTGGCGGGACCAGCGCGGACGCGTTCCGATTGACGCCGCGCGCGCGGATCCAACAAAACGAAAAGGGAAATGTCATGTTGATTACTTTTAAGTGCCGCTCCTGTCCGGATGTGGTGATGCTGGAGAATCTCGCCCAGTATCTGGTCGGTATCGTGGGCAAGCGGTTAGGCGAGCGTGGCGTCATCACGCACGATGAGCTCCCCGGCGCGATCACGAAACTCGAAGCCGCGATTCACACCGACAAGAAAGAGCGCGCCGAGCACGACGGCCACTTCCACGAAGGGGAAGAAGGCCATGAGCATCACGAGATTCCGATCGGCCTCGCGCAGCGCGCGTTCCCGTTCCTCGACATGCTGCGCGCGGCGCAGAAGGAAAACACAGACGTCCTTTGGGGCATCTGACAGGGCCGGCGGTACGCCACTGCGCTGATGGAGCGCGATGCCCTCTTCGTGCGTATCGATCCTTGCCTGACAAAAAAGAGCCCGCATGCGATGCGGGCTCTTTCGTTTCCTGCTGATGGATCGCCGGTATTTACTCGCTGGCGGCGTTTGCCGGTGCGGCCATCGGCGCCGAGGCACCCTTTTTTGTCTTCGCCTTCTTCGGCTTCTTCACGTGCCTGGTCGTGGGCGGTGAATACGAACTCACCGAGCTCGCCTGCGCCGGGGCCGCCGGCTGTTGCGCCAGCGTCACCGAGGCGCCGCAGGCGAGTGAAAGTCCAGTCAATATCAGCGTCAGCTTCTTCATGCGATTTTTCTCCATGACGGTTGCAAGTCATTGAACCGACGCGTTTTTAGGCCGCGTCTGGCGGGATCAGGCAATCGCAGTCTACAAAGCCGAAAACCAGGCTGCCTGAAATATTCAGCTTATACGCGCAACGATATAGTCCGTCCCGCGCGGGCCGCCTATAGCTGGGGAGCCAGTGCCCGGCGGGCATCGGAGGCTGACAGGCTGGCGCGCCGCGCGTAGTCCGCCAGCTGGTCTTCGCCGATCTTGCCGACCGAAAAATACGTGCTGTCCGGATGGGCCAGATAGAAGCCCGACACGCTTGCCGCCGGCAGCATCGCGAGCGATTCGGTCACGCTCATGCCGGCTTCGCCGGCCTGCAGGTAGTCGAACATGTCGCGCTTGACCAGGTGGTCCGGGCACGCCGGATAGCCCGGCGCCGGACGGATGCCCTTGTACTTTTCACCGATCAGGTCGTCGTTGGAAAGCGTTTCGCCGCTCGCATAGCCCCACAGGTCACGGCGGACACGGGCGTGCATCGCTTCGGCGAACGCTTCCGCGAAGCGGTCGGCCAGCGCTTTCAGCATGATCGCGTTGTAGTCGTCGTGATCCTTCAGGAACTGCTGTTCCTTCACGTCGACGCCAATTCCCGCCGTCACCGCGAACATCCCGATGTAATCGGCGACGCCCGAATCCTTCGGCGCGATGAAATCGGCGAGCGACCTGTTCGGCCGCATCACGCCGTCGACGACCGGGCGCACGCTCTGCTGGCGCAGGTTGCGCCAGGTCAGCGCGACTTCCGAGCGGGATTCGTCCGTGTAGATTTCGATGTCGTCGTCGTTCACGGTGTTGGCGGGCAGCAGCGCGATCACGCCGTTGGCCTGCAGCCACCGCCCCTGGATCAGGCGTGCGAGCATCGACTTCGCGTCCGAAAACACCTTGCGCGCCGATTCGCCGACGATCTCGTCGTTCAGGATCGCCGGGTAGGGGCCCGCGAGATCCCACGTCTGGAAGAACGGACCCCAGTCGATGAACGGGGCCAGTTCGTTCAGGTCGAAATTTTTGAACACACGGCGGCCGATGAACTTCGGCTTCACCGGCTGATAGCTGCGCCAGTCGATCTTCGTTTTGTTCGCGCGCGCTTCGGCGAGCGTGACCATCGGCAGCGCCTTCTTGTTGGCATGCTGCTCGCGGATACGGTCGTAGTCGGTCTTGAGGTCTTCGAGGTACTTCGCCGCGCCCTGATCGGACAGCAGGCTCGACGCCACCGAAACCGAGCGCGATGCGTCCGGCACGTACACCACCGGCCCATCGTAATGCGGTGCGATCTTCACGGCCGTGTGGACGCGCGACGTGGTCGCGCCGCCGATCAGGAGCGGAATCTTCTTGATGCGGAAGTAGTCGTCGCGCTGCATTTCCGACGCGACGTAAGCCATTTCCTCGAGGCTCGGCGTGATGAGTCCGGACAGGCCGACGATATCAGCGCCCTCGACCTTCGCCTTCGCGAGGATGTCGTTGCACGCCACCATCACGCCCATGTTGACCACTTCGAAGTTATTGCACTGGAGCACCACCGATACGATGTTCTTGCCGATGTCGTGCACGTCGCCCTTGACGGTCGCGATCACGATCTTGCCTTTCGCGCGCACATCGCCGCCGGCCAGTTCGAGCAGTTTCTTTTCTTCTTCGATGAACGGGATCAGGTGCGCGACCGCCAGCTTCATCACGCGCGCCGACTTCACCACCTGCGGCAGGAACATCTTGCCCTGGCTGAACAGGTCGCCGACGACGTTCATGCCGTCCATCAGCGGGCCCTCGATCACGTTGATCGGGCGGCCGCCCGCGGCCGCGATCTTCGCGCGCGCTTCCTCGGTGTCCTCGACGATGAAGTTCGTGATGCCGAGCACGAGCGCGTGGGCGAGACGCTTCTCGACCGGCTGGTTGCGCCATTCGAGGTTCTCTTCTTTCTTCGCGGCGCCGGTTTTGAATTTGTCGGCGATTTCGAGCAGACGGTCGGTGCCGTCGTCGCGCCGGTTCAGCACCACGTCTTCGACACAATCGCGCAGTTCCGGGTCGAGGTCGGCATATACGCCGAGCTGGCCGGCGTTGACGATGCCCATGTCCATGCCCGCCTGGATCGCGTAGTACAGGAACACGGTGTGAATCGCCTCGCGCACCGGATCGTTGCCGCGGAACGAGAACGACACGTTCGACACGCCGCCGCTCACCTTCGCATACGGCAGGTTTTCCTTGATCCAGCGCGTCGCGTTGATGAAGTCGACGGCGTAGTTGTTGTGCTCTTCGATGCCGGTCGCGATCGCGAAAATGTTCGGATCGAAGATGATGTCTTCCGGCGGGAAGCCGACTTCGTTCACGAGGAAGTCGTACGAGCGCTTGCAGATCTGCGTCTTGCGCTCATACGTATCGGCCTGACCCTGTTCGTCGAACGCCATCACCACCGCTGCCGCGCCATAGCGGCGAATCAGGTTCGCATGATGGCGGAATGCTTCTTCGCCTTCCTTCAGCGAGATCGAGTTCACGATGGCCTTGCCCTGCACGCATTTCAGGCCCGCCTCGATCACTTCCCACTTCGACGAGTCGATCATGATCGGCACGCGCGCGATATCCGGCTCGGAGGCGATCAGATTCATGAAGCGGACCATCGCCGCTTTCGAATCGAGCATCGCTTCATCCATGTTGACGTCGATGACCTGCGCGCCGTTCTCGACCTGGTGACGTGCCACCGCGAGCGCGTCGTCGAACTGGCCGTTGAGAATCATGCGGGCAAACGCTTTCGAGCCCGTCACGTTGGTCCGTTCCCCAACGTTGATGAAAAGCGAGCCGGAAGTGACGTTGAACGGCTCGAGGCCGGCGAGGCGCATGGTGTGATCGGTCATGTCTTGTGCCTGATTCGGTTGCGTGCTGCGGGGAGTTGCCGCGGTTGCCTGCTTGTTGCCTGATTGAAAATGAGCAGTCAGTGTGGCCGTTCAGGCCGCGTCGCGGTATTGCGTCGGCCACTTGCGCGGCTTGACGTCGGCCAGCGCCTTCGCGATCGCGGCGATGTGCTCCGGCGTCGTGCCGCAGCAGCCGCCCGCGATGTTCACGAGCCCCGCCTGTGCGAATTCCTTCAGCAGCCCCGACGTGTCGGCCGGCAGTTCGTCGAAGCCTGTATCGCTCATCGGATTCGGCAGGCCGGCATTCGGATAGCACGACACATACGTATCGCAGAGCTTTGCGAGCTCGGCGATGTACGGACGCATCAACGCCGCGCCGAGCGCGCAGTTCAGGCCGAACGTGAGCGGCTTCGCGTGACGCAGCGAGTTCCAGAACGCCTCGACCGTCTGGCCGGACAGAATGCGCCCGGATGCATCGGTCACGGTGCCGGAGATCATGACCGGCAGACGCTCGCCGGTGTTCTCGAACAGTTCGTCGAGCGCGAACAGCGCGGCCTTTGCGTTCAGCGTGTCGAAGATCGTTTCGACGAGGAACAGATCGACGCCGCCATCCAGCAGTGCTTTTGCCTGTTCGTAATACGCCGTGCGCAGCTCGTCGAAGGTGATGTTGCGTGCGCCTGGATCGTTTACGTCTGGAGAAATACTCGCGGTCTTCGGCGTCGGTCCGATGGCCCCCGCAACGAAGCGCGGCTTGTCCGCGCTCGAATATTTGTCGCAGGCCGCGCGCGCGAGCTTTGCCGATTCGAGATTCATCTCGATGGCGAGACTTTCCATGCCGTAGTCGGCCTGCGCAACACGGGTCGCGCCGAAAGTGTTGGTTTCGAGAATGTCTGCGCCTGCCGCGAGGTACTGCTCGTGAATCTCGCTGATAACCCGCGGCTGCGTGATCGACAGCAACTCGTTATTGCCTTTGATGTCGCGACCGTAGTCCTTGAAGCGCTCGCCGCGATAGCCCGCTTCATCGAGCTTGTAGCGCTGGATCATCGTGCCCATCGCGCCGTCCAGGATCAGGATGCGCGAATTCATGTGTTCTGGCAGGGCTCCGCCGCGCGTATAGGTCGCGGCGGAGCGTTCAGGAGCAACGGTTTGGGCAGGCTGGGTCATGGCTCGCAAGGCTTGCGCCTGAAAGATACGGTAAACGCATCATTGTAGCTGGAGCGGCATGGCTTTGCCCTTCAATGGGCGCGATGTCGTCTGGTGCGCGTTTGTTCCGCAGTAAAAGAAAAACCCCGTCCGGCATGCCGGACGGGGTTTCGAGGAGAGGAGTTGTCGCCCAGGCGACGTTTCAGTGAAGGATCACCGGTTGATGCATCAGGCTGTCGAACTGGCCGAGGAATTCGTCTACTTCGTCGAGCGACGGTTCTTCTTCAATCAGTTTCTGTACGTGTTCACGAAAGCGTGCCGCCATTGCACCATCAATGTAGATTTCGCGCTGCATGGTCTTGTCAACAATCTCGTAGCCACCGGAACGCATGGCGAGATGGCCGTCTTCCGGCGGGAACTCGACAACACAATAGTTGGGGCTGTTATAGATCATCTGCATGGCGACACTCCTTATATTTCCGTTGGCTCCAGGCCGTTCCTGCGCTGTAAATGGAGCATATGGTGTGGAATTCAAGGGGTGGACCCGGAGTAACGCGCGTGAAAGGTCCGGATCTACAGTTTAGACCCGGGTGGTGAGAAACGTTTCAAGTAACGCAGCAAAACGGTGCGATTGCGCAACGACGCAAGACGGGCGGGGCTTCTGTACCCGAAACGAAACCCAGGAATGGCATTTGCGCCAGCCTGCGTCACTCAGGGTTTTTCGATGGCGCCGCCGGGGCCGTCCGAAGGTGCGGACGGGTTGGCCGTGTTGTCGCTGTCCGGGTCTGGCGTGGCGGACGTACCGCGCCAGCGCAGTTCGATCTGCGTGCCGTTCGGTTCGGTCTGCACGAGCCGCGCAGGCAGCCAGCCGAGCGACGGCGCGAGCCATACATCGATGCGTCGCCGGTCGCCTTCGCGTCGCGGCAGGCGCATGAAGTGACGCGCCTCGACGTAGCCGCCCGGTATGCGCACGCTTTCGTCACCGATCGTCTCGATGGGCCAGATTTCGCCGCTGTCGTTGTCGGCGACATAGAACTCGCGCGTGACGCCAGGTTTGTACGCGGCAGGGTCACCGCGTACGAGACTCGCCAGTTGCATGACCATGCTGAAGCGATCCTGCGCGCCATCTGGCAGCGCCAGGGTGGTCGGCGTGCGCGTGAAGGCGATCTGTCTGTCGGCGTGATTGAAAATCGTCACGTCTTCGGCGCGATGGCCGCGCTTTTCGATGTACTGATCGGGTGCAATGCCAAACGCGTCGACATGGCCATGACTCGCGTACGTGAAGGTGCCGACAAACGGCAGCGGTACGGAGACGATCATCTCGTAGGTGTGCCCGTCGCTTGTCCAGTGGATCGTGCCGGGCTGGTTGCGCACACCGTTATAGAACGTGTCGTACTGCAGGTCGCCCGAAGGCGGCACGGAGAACTTCACGCCATGCGATGCCCCGGCGTTCCCGGTGCCCGATGCAGCGGTCGTGGCGCTCGCGACTCCGGTTGATGAAGCCGGCGATCCAGCCGATGTCGTTTCAGATGTAGCGGAAGCCGGCGCGCTATCAGCTGGCGCGGCTGTTACGGCATGCCTGGCTTCGGGACGTGTGATGGTCAGCACATGCTCACCGGGCGTGCGTGCAGGCGCGGGGTGAGCGGGCGCGGCGGGCTGCGGCGCAGCGTTCGCGGGCGCCTGCTCGACGCGTTCGGGCTTGAGCAGTGCGACCTGCACAGGGGCATGGTCTGGTTCGAGTGGTTGCGAGGCACTGCGATGACGCTCGATCCATTGCGCGGCGATCCAGTGCAACAGCACCACGACAAGCAGCACCGCGACCCAGCGCAACGCGCGCCTGCGCCGGTTCGCGGCTGGAGCGGGCGGCATGGCGCGCGGCGTACGTTCAGGACCGGAGGTGGGAGAGTGCGACAACATCGATGCGTGCGGGCCGGTGAGCGTCGGTTCGCCGGTCAGCGCGCATGCGCGCTGTAGCCCAGCTCATACGACAGTTTCCCCGCGCATTCGCGCATGGCCGTATCGACCGTTCCGTTCCAGCGGATATCGAACGCGCCTTCGTGTCCAAGCGCGATCAGACCCAGCGCGAGATCGCCGGTCGAGTCGAATACCGGCATGCAGAACGCGTGAATGGTGGGCAGCAGCATGCCTTCGACGCGCGCCGCGCCATGTTCACGCACATCGGCCAGTGCGGCCTCGACGTCATCGTGCGTGCGCGGTGTGTGTGCCCAGGTCGAGCGCCGCGAATCGGCAAGCTCACGCTCGATCATCGCGCCCGTCTTGCTGCGCGGAAGATAAGCGGCGAACAGCAGACCGGTTGCGGAACCGAGCAGCGGCATCACGTCGCCCAGCTTCAGCGACGCTTTCGCCGGATGACTCGACTCCATCCAGTGTACGACGGTCGGCCCCTGGTTGCCCCACACGGCGATGCCGACCGTGAAATCGAGCCGGTCGCGCATTTCGGCAAGCGCGATGCGCGCGAGCTTCACGCCGTCGACGCGCGCCAGTCTCGCGAGACCCAGCTGCAACGCGAAGCCGCCAAGCTCATAGCGTCCCGACAGCGGATCCTGCGCGACGACGCCGAGTCGCAGAAAACTCACCAGGTAGCGATGCGCCTTCGCCGGACTCATGCCGGCGCGCTGGGCGAGGTCGCGCAGCATCATCGCGCGCGGCTCTTCGGTCAGCACCTCCAGCAGGCGAAACCCGACCTCGATCGACTGGATGCCCGAACGCAGTTTTTCTTCGCCGGCTTCGTGCGTATCGGTTGCGTCGTCGTCGGTGGAGTCGATGGGGGTGGAATGCATTGCTCTGGCAGTGATGTCGGATGAAGTGGCGGCTGGCCGGTCATGTGAAGATACGGACAGGGCGCGCGGCACGCAGGCGGTAACGCGTGAAAACAGGCAACGGACGGTAGCAGACTTCCACCCGATGCACGCAACCGCAGCCCGACGCGTGAAGGCTCATGAAACACACACGTTTGGGCTGCGACGATTCACCATCGTAGAATAGATTCCTTCCATCGTCATCCACACTGCTGAAATCGCTTATGAAACTTGCCACGCTGAAGGACGGCACGCGCGACGGTCAACTGATCGTCGTGTCCCGCGACCTGCATACCGCGGCGATCGCGGACGCGATCGCGCCGACGCTCCAGCGCGTCCTCGATGACTGGGCCTTCTACGCGCCGCAACTGATCGATCTGTACGAGGCGCTGAACCAGGGGCGCGCCCGCAACACGTTCCCGTTCGATCCGAAGGCGTGCATGGCGCCGCTGCCGCGCGCGTTCCAGTGGGCCGACGGCTCGTCGTACGTGAATCACGTCGAGCTGGTGCGCCGCGCGCGCGGCGCCGAAATGCCGCCGGAATTCTGGACCGATCCGCTGATGTATCAGGGCGGCAGCGACGATTTCATCGGCCCGAAAGAAGATATCGTGTGCGAGTCGGAAGAATACGGCATCGACTTCGAGGCCGAAGTGGCCGTCATTACCGGCGACGTGCGCATGGGCGCAACGCCCGAGCAGGCCCTCAAGGCCGTGCGCCTCGTGACGCTCGCGAACGACGTTTCGCTGCGCAACCTGATTCCCGCCGAACTTGCCAAGGGCTTTGGCTTCTTCCAGAGCAAGCCGGCGACTTCGTTCGCACCCGTTGCCGTCACGCCCGACGAACTCGGCGAACACTGGCGCGAGGGGCGCGTGCATCGTCCGATGATCGTGCACTGGAACGGCAAGAAAGTCGGACAGCCGGATGCGGGCACCGACATGGTGTTTCATTTTGGCCAGCTGGTCGCGCACGCGGCAAAAACGCGCAATCTGCGGGCGGGCGCGATCGTCGGCTCGGGGACTGTGTCGAACAAGGACGCGAAGCGCGGCTATTGCTGTATCGCCGAGAAGCGTTGTCTTGAGACGATCGAACACGGCGCGCCGCAGACGGAATTCATGAAATACGGCGACACGGTGAAGATCGAGATGTTCGACGAAGCCGGCAAATCGATTTTCGGCTCGATCGACCAGTCGGTGGCGCCCGTCGAAGGGGCGCATTGATCTGCCTGAGGAAATCCCTGGTTTAGGCATGGTTCACGCCCGGGCAACCTTTCAGGAGGGTTTCGCCCGATTACGCCGCATGCAGGCGTCGCTACACTGGCATACGCGTTCGTTTGCACGGCCTTTGTGCCGTGCCTCGCGCGATGCCCGGGAATCCCCATCGAGGCGGCAACCATCTTGCATGGGACCGGAGTAACGCCAGGACAAAAAACACATTGCCACGGTGAGGAGACTTGCATGCGAATCCGGTCGTTCATTCCCAGATCCGGTCGTCCCCGGACGCAGGTTCAATCCGGCGGCCGCTCTGTCCCGGCTCGCGTTCTTCGACGGCTCGTGCTTGGGCTCGCCGTCTCGATGAGCGTCGCGCTTCCTGTCACAGCCGCGGCTCAGGTGAAGATCGGGCTGGTGCTGTCGCTGACGGGGCCGGCGGCCTCGCTGGGTATTCCTGCGCGCGACACCGTGGCGCTGTTTCCGAAAGAACTGGCTGGCCAGAAAGTCGAATATCTCGTGTTCGACGACGCGTCGGATACCACCCAGGCCGTCCAGAACACGAAGAAGCTGATCTCCGAAGAACACGTCGACGCCATCATCGGCTCGTCGATCACGCCGAATTCGCTCGCGATGATCGACGTGATCGCCGAAGGGCAGACACCGACGATCTCGCTCGCCTCGTCCGCGAAGATCATCGAGCCGGTGGACGCGAAGCGTCGCTGGATGTTCAAGACGCCGCAGACCGACGCGATGATGGCGTCGGCGATCGCGGAACACGCCAGCGAACACGGCGTGAAGACGATCGCCTATATCGGCCAGGCGGATGCGCTCGGCGAAACCTTTTACGCCGAAGTCGCGAAGTTCGCGCAACTCCACAAGATCACGGTCGTCGCTAACGAGCGCTTCAATCGCACCGATCCGGGCGTCACCGGCCAGATTCTCAAGATCATGGCGACGCATCCCGATGCCGTGGTCGTAGGCGCCGCCGGCACGCCCGCCGCGCTCCCGCCGAAGACACTGAAAGCGCGCGGCTACAAAGGCTTGATCTATCACAACCACGGCGTGGGCAATAACGACTTCCTGCGCGTGTGCGGCGCGGATTGCAACGGCACGTTCCTGCCCGCGAGCCCGGTGCTGGTTGCCGCGCAACTACCCGTCGACCATCCGGCAAAGCGACTCGCGCTCGACTACATCGCGCGTTTCGAGGCGCAGCACGGCGCGGGCAGCGTATCGGCGTTCGGTTCGTACACATGGGATGCAGGGCTGCTGCTGGGTAACGCCATACCGATCGCGCTGAAGACGGCGGCGCCTGGCACGCCTGAATTTCGCCAGGCGCTGCGCGATGCACTCGAGGCGACGCGCGATCTCGCGGACTCCAATGGTATTGTCAACATGAGCACGACTGATCACCTTGGCCTCGACCAGCGCGCCCGCGTCATGGTGGAGATTCGCGACGGCAAGTGGGTGTATCAGGCGCGCTGATGCGCGAACGTTCACCCTGGTGTTTCTCGTCGCCGCTTTCCGATACGAACCGTTCTACTGGATCGACCGTCATGTCTCACGATTCGCCAGATCAAGGCACACCGAATCCGGATTTCTACGCCGGGTATCACGCGCTGCGATTGCGGCGCCATCCGCACGGCATTCTCGAAATCGTGATGAGCGGCGAAGGTGCGAACAAAAGCGGCCTCGCGACCGCCGATGCTCACATGCATCGCGAGCTGGCGGATATCTGGCGTGATATCGACCGCGATCCGGAAGTGCGCGTCGCGGTGATCCGCGGCGAAGGAAAGGGTTTTTCGGCCGGCGGCGATCTCGCGCTCGTCGAGCAGATGGCCACCGATTTCGACGTGCGCACACGCGTGTGGCGCGAGGCGCGTGACCTCGTCTACAACGTGATCAACTGCAGCAAGCCCGTGGTTTCCGCGATGCACGGGCCGGCGGTGGGCGCGGGCCTCGTCGCCGGGCTGCTCGCGGATATTTCGATCGCGGCGAAGAGCGCGCGGATCATCGACGGTCACACGCGACTTGGCGTCGCGGCCGGCGATCACGCGGCGATCGTGTGGCCGCTCCTGTGCGGCATGGCGAAGGCGAAGTATTACCTGATGCTGTGCGAACCGGTGAGCGGCGAGGAGGCCGAGCGAATCGGGCTCGTGTCGCTCGCGGTCGATGAAAACGATCTGTTTCCGAAAGCCTTCGAAGTCGCGCGGAAACTCGCGGACGGTTCGCAGACGGCGATCCGCTGGACCAAGTACGCGCTGAACAACTGGCTGCGCTCGGCCGGACCGACCTTCGATACGTCGCTTGCGCTTGAGTTCATGGGCTTTGCCGGGCCCGACGTGCGCGAGGGTGTGAGCTCGCTGCGCGAGCGTCGCGCTCCTGACTTCAAACGCGGCGATCCGTTCTGATGCCGGTGGCCGCACCGCGTGACGTCCATGCGGCGCTGGTCTTCTGGCGCGCTGATACGCGCGGTATGATCGGACGAACCGGGCGCGGCATGGCCGCCGCGTCCCGCCACTTCAAGGTGCGAGGAGAAAACCATGACCGATACAACCGGCTCCACGCCGCCCTTTCCCGGCTTTCCGGGTTTTCCGCCCGCTGAAATGCTCGACCGGATGTGGGACATGATGCGGCTCACGCCCTTCGGCTCGGCCTTTCCTGGCGCGCAGGCCGGCGCGGTGCAGGGTTTGGGGCCGTCGCTTTCGATGATGTCGGACATGATGGCGCCGCTCACCAACGTCGAGGAACTCGACAAGCGCATTACCGACATGCGCGCCGTCGAGCAATGGCTGAAGCTGAATCTGAACATGCTGCAGTCGGCCATTCAGGCGCTCGAGGTGCAGCGCGCGACGCTTGCCACATTGCGGGCGTTCGGCGCGTTCGCGCAGTCGTCGATGAAGCAGGCGGCTGCCACATCGGATCCGGCGTCCCCGCCTTCGTCTTCGATGCCGTCGTGGATGTCGCATCCGGGTACGGCTACAGCAGGGCAATCCGGGGCCGCCGGAACGAAACCGAACGAGTCCGATGCAGCGAGCGAAGCCGCTGACGCCGGCCAGGCGCCGTCTTTCGACACCTCGGCGTGGTGGAACCTGCTGCAATCCCAATTCAACCAGCTGGCCCAGTTCGCGATAGCGCAGCCGGCCGCGGCGCCGGGTGCGACGGCCACCGCGGAAGACATGGCAGAAGCCGCGCACGGCACGGACGGGCCTGGCGTCGCCAGCGGTGCCGAGGCCACCCGCGAAACCATGCAGAAACCGTCTGGCGCGGCGAAGCGTCCGGCGACGAAGCGTGCGTCGTCGTCGAAAAGCGCAGGTGAAGGGCGCGGCGCGAAGAAGGCGCCCGCTTCAGGGGCCTGAACACGCATCCCCGTGCGGTTTTGCGCTCGCGCAATGCGCGGGCGCAAATAGCGGCGTCGACGCCACAATTGAAACCGGCGCCGACCGTCCCTTCCTCTGAACTGTCATGTGGCCCGTGCTATCATCCTGTAAGCTTTTTGGGCCCGTTTGCGCGCACTGAAAACAATGATTCGAGTAGCCCGAACCGCCACCGGCAAGGCCGGCAGGAGGTTCGGCGGTGCAGTCCGGCGCGGGCCGGTCCGACCCAGGCACGGTTTTTCCTCACCCACGGTCGACCGATTCAGGAACTCCGGTTTTCGCAAGTGCACATTTTGCCGTCGGCTTCTTTGCCAGACGGTGCATCTGAACGCCCGATTACCGCGTAAAATTGAATGATTCTCAGGTCGCGAAAGCGGGCTCCGGCTTGCTCGCAGCAAACAGATACAAACAGACGTCGCATTGCGCAGAACAGGGGTGGGACTATGAACACCATGCTTTATCCGGAACTTTATAAATCGCTCGAATCCGTTCGATGGGACATGGAGAAAGACATTCCATGGTCCACGTTCGATGCGTCGCTGCTCACCGATGAGCAGGCGGCAACGATCAAAATGAACGCGATCACCGAGTGGTCGGCGTTGCCCGCCACGGAAATGTTCCTGCGCGACAACCATCACGACAGCGATTTTTCGGCATTCATGAGCGTCTGGTTTTTCGAGGAGCAGAAGCATTCGCTGGTGCTGATGGAATACCTGCGCCGCTTCAAGCCGGAACTGTGTCCGACGGAAGAGGAACTGCACGCCGTGCGTTTCGAATTCGATCCGGCGCCGCCGCTCGAAACGCTGATGCTGCACTTCTGCGGCGAAATCCGCCTGAACCACTGGTATCGCCGCGCGGCTGAATGGCATACCGAGCCGGTTATCAAGCACATCTACGAAACCATTTCGCGCGACGAAGCGCGTCATGGCGGTGCGTATCTGCGTTACATGAAGAAGGCGATGGCGCAAACGGGCGATATCGCGCGTGCTGCATTCGCGAAGATCGGCGTGCTGATGGCCTCGGCGCGTCGCACGGAAAAGCCGCTGCATCCTACGAACCTGCACGTGAACCAGGCGCTGTTCCCGCGCGACACGATCCAGTCGCGTCTGCCGGATCCGGAATGGCTCGAGCGCTGGCTCGACGAACAGATCCGCTTCGATGACGGCTGGGAAAAGAAGGTCGTCGAGCGCATTCTGCACAACCTGTCGATCCTGTTCGAGCGCACGTTCACGACAGCGCAGGAACTGAACCGCTATCGCAAGGAAGTGGTGACGCGCCTGCAGGCGGAGCAGGGTGCCGGCGCGCCCCAGCAGCAACCGGCCTGACGCGTCGCGCTGCCCTGCTGCTGCGGTCGTTGCATGACGATCGCACCGGGTGCAGCCAGGAATCGAAACGGCCCGGCAAGCGCAAGCTTTCCGGGCCGTTGTTTTAGCTGCCGTCCAGATTTCTCGTTCAGTCCGGAACCGGGTCGCGTATTCTCACTTTTCAACGAACCTGCGTTATCGCGCGTTGCAATGGCAAGCGCGATCCTGTCGGGTTCTTCTTTCTGATTTCCTCGCCATGTCCGCCATTTTCGAACGCAAGATCATGACCCGCGACGCGCTCGCACAACTGCGTGCGTCGCTGACGGGGCCGGTGGTGTTCACGAACGGCGTGTTCGACATCCTGCATCGCGGGCACGTCACGTATCTTGCCGACGCGAAGGCGCTCGGTGCATCGCTGATTGTCGGTGTGAACAGCGATGCGTCGGTGCGCATGCTCGGCAAGGGCGACGACCGCCCGATCAACACCGAATCCGACCGCATGGCGTTGCTCGCCGCGCTCGAAAGTGTCGACTGGGTGGTGTGCTTCGAGGAGCAGACGCCGGTTGCGCTGATCGAAGCGCTGCGTCCGGACGTGCTGGTGAAGGGCGGCGACTACGACATGGATGTGCTGCCCGAATCCGCGCTGGTGCGCGGCTGGGGCGGCCGTGCGCTCGCGATTCCGTTCGAGCATGACCGCTCGACCACTGCGCTGCTCAAGAAGGTGCGTACGCAGGGCTGATGTCGCGGGCGGCGCCATCGGTGTGGATCGCGCTCCCGGGTGCTTACTGCGTCAACGCCGACGCCGCGATGGGCGCAGCGGGCGCCGGTTCGCCGACTACCGCCTGATCGGCGGCTTCGGCTGCTGTCATCGGTCGAATCTGTAGCGATTCGGCGTGAATCTGGCGGCTCACATGATTCGGCTCGCGCAGCCCGGCGGACGGCAACGGTCCGAACACGCCGCGCACGGCGGCAAACGCCAGCATGTTGGCAAGAAACAGGATGGCGATCAGCCAGCGCAGCATCGTCGGGTTCTCCGTCGGCAAGTAGTTTGGATCAGATCAGCGGTGTCCGGCGCCGCTGACTTCGGCAGCAATCAGCGCGAGACCGGACAGCACCAGCGAATCGTGGCGAGTATGCGGCACCTTGAGCGCCGCTGTCACCTCGTCCGCGGCGCCGCCGCCGGTCACGAGCCGAACGGGCACCTTCCACGCGTCGCTCAGGTCGTTCCACATGCGTTCGATCAGGCCCGCCTGCGCGAGCGCGCAGCCCGCCGACAGCGAGCGCGGCGTATCGGTCGCAAACGACGGCCCGCGGCGCTTGCCCGGGCCTTCACCTTGATCCAGCAGATCGCGGGCGGAGGCGGCATCGAGCGTCGGCAACTGCGCCGTGTGTTCGCCGAGCGAGCGCATCATCAACGACCAGCCAGGCGCGATCGCGCCGCCGACAAACGTGCCGTCGGCGCTCAGCGCTTCGAGCGTCGTCGCGGTGCCGAACGTGGCGATCAGGAGCGGTTCGCCGGGAAACGCCGCGTGAGCGCCGATCAGCCCGGCCCACCGGTCGCTGCCGAGCGACGCCGGCGTCGTATAGCCGTTGGTCACGCCGCACTGCTGCGCGACGGCGCGAATCGTCGTGCGCGGCAGTGCCGGCCAGTGCGCGTCGATCAGTCGCTCGATGCGCCGCGCGACAACTTCGCCCGCGACGTTCGAAATCCACGCACTTTCAGGCGCCGCTAGCGGTGATGCCGGTAACGCGGACCAGTCCGGATCGTCGGCGGACGCGTCGGTCTGGGGCGCGCCGTGTGCAAACGCGCCGCTTTGCAGCAACGTGCCGTCGCGTCGTACCAGCGCCCATTTGATGCGGCTGTTTCCCGCGTCGATCAGCAAAAAAGGCTGGTCACTCATGCGACCCCGTCGGCGAGACGCAGCGACACGTCGCCGGTCGAGATGGTCTCGCGGCCCGTCGCGGTATCGAGCAGCAGAAGCCCGTTGTCATCGACGCCTGCCGCGACGCCGCGCATCACCTCGACGCCCTGCTCGATCAGCACGACTTCGCGCCCGGCGTAACCGTGGCACGCGTTCCAGCGCGCGCGGAACGGCGCGAAGCCTTCGGCGGCGAAGCGCTGCAACGCCGGTTCGAGCGCGTTCAGCTCGGCCGCGAGCGTATCGGTGAGATTCGCGTTCGGCAGTGCGCGGGACAACGCGGTCGGCGTCGTGCCGCGCGTCTGCGCGGGGGCGCCAGCATTGAGCGCGCCGACTTTCGCCGCCAGTTCCTCAGCGCCTTTCACGTTGGTGCCGATACCTATGACGACCGCGCTCGCGTCCGCTGTGCTCCACGCCGTCTCGATCAGGATGCCGGCGAGCTTGTCGCCTTCGAAGAGCACGTCGTTCGGCCATTTCAGCGAGATCTGACCCGGCGCCGCGAGCGGCAGCGAGCGCAATCCGTCGACGAGCGCGACGCCGACCGCGAGGCTCAGCCCGGCCAGCCCTTCCAGCGGGCGCGGCAGCACGCACGCCACCGAGAACAGCAGCGCGTTGCCAGGCTCGGCGTACCACGGACGGCCACGCCGGCCGCGTCCGGCCGTCTGCAGATAGGCGACGCGGACCACCGGCCGCGGCAACGCATCGCGCTCGCGCGGCAGCGACTTAAGATGGGTCATCAGGTCGGCGTTGGTCGAGCCGGTTTCTTCGACGATGTCGATGGGCCAGTCGTGCGCGGCCGGTCCGAACAGCGTCACGGCGCGCGCCCGGTCGATGCGCCAGTCGCCGGCTGGCGCGGCATCGGGGGAAGGTGTGCGGGGATTCATGAGGCGTATTGTAGTTGTCCATCGCCGCAAGTGGGCGCGAGGGCGCAAGCGGACATAACGGAGTGCTCCCGGACCGCTCAAACGCAGCGCCTTCGTTACAATGGCCGCTGACTCCATCCAAGCGAACCCGCGATCCTTGAACTACGACACTCCGCCCGGCCTTGAAGTCGCGGCTGGCAGCCAGGGAAAGATCGTCCGGCTATCCGGCCAGTGGACGGCGCTTGCGCTCGCGCGCGACCGCCATCGCAGTGGCGTCGTGATCAGGCTGCACGCCCTTGCGACCGAGAAGATCGGCCAGTGGGACCTGTCGCGGGTCGACCGGATGGATCACGTCGGCGGCCAGGCGCTGTGGCGCGTGTGGGGCCACCGGATGCCCGCCGATCTCGTCGAGCTGAACGACACGCAGCGCGAAATCTTCCACCGCATCGCGCTGCTCGACCTGGCCCGTGAAAACCCCGACAAGGTCCAGCGCTTCGATCCGTTCACACGGCTGGGCCTCGCGATCTTCTCGTTCTTCGAGCACCTGTATGGCGGCATCGCGATGTTCGGGCGGGTCGTGCTCGATCTGCTCACCATCGCGCGTAACCCGAAGCTGATTCCATGGACCGAGATTTCAGCGAACGTCTATAACGCCGGCGCAAAGGCGCTGGCGATCACGGCGCTCGTCGCGTTCCTGATCGGCATCGTGCTCAGCTACCTCTCCGCGCAGCAATTGCGGCTCTTCGGCGCCAATCAGTTCATCGTCAATATTCTCGGGCTTGCGGTGATCCGCGAACTCGGGCCGGTGCTCTCGGCGATTCTGGTCGCGGGGCGCTCCGGTTCGGCGATCACCGCGCAGATCGGCGTGATGCGCGTCACCGAGGAACTCGACGCGATGCGGGTGATGGGCATTCCGCACGGCTTGCGGCTGATCCTGCCGCGTGTGCTCGCGCTCGGCATCGCGATGCCGCTGCTCGTGATGTGGACGAACATCGTCGCGCTGACGGGCGGTGCGCTCGCCGCGAAAATCGTGCTCGGCATCGACATGAGCTACTTCGCACGGGCGCTGCCGGGCGTGGTGCCGGTCGCGAACCTGTGGATCGGCCTCGGCAAGGGCGTCGCGTTCGGCATGCTGATCGCGATCGTCGGCTGCCACTTCGGGTTTCGCATCAAGGCGAATTCGCAGAGTCTTGGTGAAGGCACGACCACGTCGGTGGTGACGTCGATCACGATCGTGATTCTCGCGGACGCCGTGTTCGCGATCCTCTTTCAGAACGTGGGGCTCGGATGACCGCACCGCTCGCGACCGCTGTTCGTGACCAGCCGCTGCCGGAGATCGCCGAACCGGTCATCGAGGTCCACAATCTCACCAAACGCTACGGGCGCAACATCGTGCATCAGCATCTCGACTTCGAGGTGCGGCGCGGTGAGATCGTGTCGATCGTCGGCGGTTCGGGATCGGGCAAGACGACGCTCGTGCGGCAGATTCTCGGCCTCGAACGGCAGTCGTCGGGGACGATCAAGGTCTTCGGCGAAGACACCTCGAAGATCGAGCCGGAAGAGGCGCGCCTCATGCGCAGCCGCTACGGCATGCTGTTCCAGCAGGGCGCGCTGTTTTCGTCGCTGTCGGTGTTCGACAATATCGCGCAGCCGCTGCGCGAACTCGGCGACATTCCCGAAGACCTGCTGCGCGACATCGTGATGTTGAAGCTCGAAATGGTCGGTCTGCCGTGCAAGCACGCGTCGAAAATGCCGGCGGCGCTCTCGGGCGGCATGATCAAGCGCGTCGGCATCGCGCGGGCGATCGCGCTCGAACCGGAACTGCTGTTTCTCGACGAACCGACGGCCGGCCTCGATCCGCAGGCGTCGGAAGAATTCGTCGATCTGATCAGCACGTTGCATCGTGCGCTTGGGCTCACTGTCGTGATGGTCACGCACGATCTCGACACGATGGTCGCGCTTTCGACCCGCGTTGCGGTGCTGGCCGACCGCAAGGTGCTGGTCGCCGCGCCTGTCGAAGAGGCCGCGGGCGTCGATCATCCGTTTATCCGCGAGTATTTTCTTGGCCTGCGCGGCCGGCGCGCGCTGCAGGCGCTGCCGCCGGAACGACGCGCGAAGCTGCCCGCCGCCGCCCTCGAGCCGGCCTCGGCCGAAGTCCAGTTGTGAATCCGGGAACCTGACCATGGAAAACAAATCACACGCCTTCTGGGCCGGGCTCTTCACCGTTGTGCTGGTGGTCGCGGTCGGCATCGCGGCGTTCCTGTTCAACGTCGACCGCTCCGTGCGCGAACCGTACGACCTGATCGCGCGCACGAACGTGACGGGCCTCTTTACCGACGCCGCCGTGCGCTATCGCGGGCTCGACGTCGGCAAGGTGCAGTCGATCAAGTTCGATCACGACCATCCGGGGCAGATCCTGATCCGCATTCTGGTCGACCGGAACGCGCCGATCACGCATTCGACGTTCGGCAGCCTCGGCTTCCAGGGGGTGACCGGCATCGCGTTCATCCAGCTCGACGACACGGGCAAGGACCCGTCGCCGATGCCGTCGACCCCGAAGCAGATCGCGCAGATTCCGATGCATCCGGGGCTGCTCGACCAGTTGCAGAAGCGCGGCGACATCCTGCTGCGCAAACTGGAAGAGGTAGCGGACGACGTCGATGATCTGCTGTCGCCCGAAATGCGCGCGCAATTGATGTCGAGTGCGGCGAGCCTGCAGCACGCAGCGGACGGCGTCGCGACCCTGACGCAGCAGATGGCGCCCGTAGCGGGCAAACTGCCGTCGACGTTGAACCAGCTGGATCGCACGCTGGCCTCGACGAACCAGTTGATCACCAGCCTGAACCGGCCCGATGGCCTGTTCGAAGTCAATCTGAACAAGGTCGGCACGGCGGCGCAGCAGGCGGGGGTCGCGCTGACGTCGATCGACGAGACGGTGCAGGAGCTGTCGGCGCGCGTCGACTACGACACGCTGCCGCACGTGAACACGCTTGCCGACGACGTGCGCAGCGCCGCGCGCTCGGTCGACCGTGCCGCCGACACGTTCAGCAACAACCCGCGCAGCGTGCTGTTCGGCGCTGCGCCGGCCGCGCCGGGCCCCGGCGAGCCAGGCTTTACCTGGCCCGCGGCCCACGCCACGAAATGACTGACAAGGAACATTGAAATGCCACGCTCGTTCAGCCCTTTCCGGCACACACGCCGGTTTTTCCCGTCCGGCGCGGCGTTCGCGCTCGTGCTCGCGCTCGGCGTGCTGTCGGGATGCGCCGGCAATCCGGCGGCCATCTCCGATATCCGCTACGACTTCGGGCCACCGTCGCCGGCTGCGTCGGTGGGTCCGATGCCGGCCATCAAGGTGCTCGACGTCGAGGCGCCCGAAACGCTCGGCTCCGACAAGCTCAGCTACCGGTTGAGCTACAGCGACGCGCAGCAGCTCTCCGCGTACGCGAACAGCCACTGGACGATGCCGCCCGCGCAACTGCTGACGCAGCGTCTGCGTGCGGCGCTCAGTTCGCGCGGCGCCGTGCTGACGGGTGCCGACAGCGTGCGCGCGCCGGTGCTGAAGGTGGATCTGCAGGAGTTCGAGCAGGTGTTCGACGGCCAGGCGGAAAGCCACGGCGCCGTGACGGCCCGCGCCACGCTGTTCCAGGACGGCAAGGTCGTCGGCCAGCGCACGTTCGTCTCGCGCGCGCCGGCAAGTTCGCCGGATGCGGCGGGCGGCGCGCGCGCGCTTGCCGCCGCCAGCGATGAACTCGTCTCGCAGATCAGCGCGTGGCTCGGCGTGCAGCCGCTCGTCGCCGCGCAATGACCACTGCGCGGCGCATGTTCCGGAGCGCTGCATGTCGGTGAAGTCCTGGCAGCGCCGCCCGTCGGCGTTCGCAAGACAGGCGCTCGCGCTTTACACGGCCCTGATCGTGTACGGCTCGCTGTATCCGTTTGCCGGCTGGCGCTCGCTGGGGCTCGGGCCGCTTGATTTCCTGCTGGATCCGCTTCCGCAGTACCTCACTGCGTTCGACGTCGTCACCAATGTGCTCGGCTATATGCCGTTCGGCGCGCTCGTCGTGCTCGCGGTATATCCGCGCTGTCGCGGTGCGCTGGCCGTCGGCATCGCGTTCGTGCTGGGTGCGTGGCTCTCGGGCACGATGGAAGCCATTCAGACGTATCTGCCGACGCGCGTCGCGTCGAATCTCGACCTCGCCGCCAACGCGCTGGGCGCGCTCCTCGGCGCGGTGCTGATGGCGCCGGCGACCGGCCCGCTGCTCGATCGCGGCGTCCTCAGGCGCATGCGTTTCCTGTGGTTCCATCGCGACGCGGCCGCACTCCTCGGGCTCGCGCTGCTATGGCCGTTCGCGACGATGTATCCGGCGCCGCGCCTCTTCGGTATCGGCGACTGGCCGCGTGAATTATGGCTGCGCTTCGATTCGACGATGCAGGACGCGCTCCTCGCGTGGACGCCCGGGCGCTGGAACGTGCCGTCGTGGCCCGCGCACGTCGCCGCCTGGCTGCCCGACGATGCGTGGGAAGCCGTGATCACCGCGCTCAGCCTGTTCGCCGCGTGCGCGCTGGCGTCGCTGCCGATGCGCGACCGGGCGCCGCGCATCCGGCTGCTGCTGACGTTCGTCGCGGTGACGCTTTTCGTGAAAGTCGGCGCCACGTTCCTGCAGTCGCAGACCGGCCTCGCGTTCGACTGGGCGACGCCCGGTGCGCTGACCGGCCTGCTGTGCGGCGTGCTCGCCGGGCTGCTTGCGCTCAGCGTGCCGTCGGCGTGGCGTGCGGCGCTTGCGGCGCTCGCGCTCGTGCTGATGCTGGCGTTCGGCAACCTGCTGCCGGTGAATCCGTATTTCGACGTCGTGCTCGCCGACTGGCGTCAGGGCCGCTATCTGCATTTCAACGGCCTTGCACGCTGGCTCGCGTGGATGTGGCCGTACGCCGCGCTCGTGTGGCTGGCGTTTTCGGCCGAACGGGCGTGGTTCTCGCGGGGTCGCGCCAGCGGCTGACGGGCACGCTCGTTATAATCGTCCGGACCCAGTGCCCACATGGCGGACCTGTACTCCCGGTCCACGCCGCGCCACTCAAACTCTTTCTGCCCACTCGCCGGACACCATGGATTCCTTCTACAAGTACCACGTATTTTTCTGTCTCAACCAGCGTGAACCCGGCGCGGAGCGACCCTGCTGCGCGAACTGCAACGCGCAGGCGATGCAGGAATATGCGAAGAAACGCGTGAAGAAGCTCGGCCTCGCGGGTCCCGGCCAGGTGCGCATCAACAAGGCAGGCTGCCTCGATCGCTGCGAGGAAGGCCCGACGATCGTGGTGTATCCCGAAGGAACCTGGTACACGTACATCGACGAAACCGATATCGATGAAATCGTCGATTCGCATCTGGTGAACGGCAAGGTCGTCGAACGTCTGAAAATCTGATCCGCCCATGAACGTTCATACGAAAAAATTCCTGATCGACGGCCCGGTCGGCAAGATCGAAGTCGCCGTCGACACGCCCGACGAAAACCGCGACACAGGCGCCGCACCGCGCGGTATCGCGCTCGTGGCGCATCCGCATCCGCTCTTCGGCGGCACGATGGACAACAAGGTCGCGCAGACGCTCGCACGCACGCTCGTGCAGCTGAACTACGTGACGTACCGCGCGAATTTTCGCGGCGTCGGGCAAACGCAGGGCGAGCACGACAAGGGCATCGGCGAGCGGGACGATCTGCGCGCGGTGCTCGATTTCATGCGCGCGCAGGAAGGCCAGGCGGAGATGCCGCTCGTGCTGGCGGGATTTTCGTTCGGCACGTTCGTGCTCTCGCACGTGGCCGCGCGGTTAAAGGAGGAGGGCCATGCGATCGAACGCATCGTGTTCGTCGGCACGGCCGCGAGCAACTGGGAAGTTGCGCCGGTGCCGGAAAACACGCTCGTGATTCACGGCGAAACCGATGAAACGGTGCCGATCCAGTCGGTCTACGACTGGGCCGCGCCGCAGGAACTGCCGGTCGTCGTGATTCCGGGCGCCGAGCATTTCCTGCATCGCAAGTTGCATATCCTGAAGCGGATCATCGTCGACGCCTGGCGCTAACGCGGCGCTCATGTGAAGTCAATGTGCCGCTGCAACCTCCCCGCACACGATTCCGGGGTACAGGTACGCACGAAATGTGAGTTTATCGGTCCCGCTGTCGGCGGATTGTCGGATTGCGGCGCGTATAATGAGCGCTCTTTTTTGGGCGCGGTGTTGTCGCTCCGTCCGGCGGGATGCCCGCTTGCATCGCCGGATGATTGACAACGCCGCGCGAACCGATCGCGTGGCCGGAAGTCCAACGGGCGCCGTACCGCCGAACTGCACATGCAGCTCGGCGAGCGCCCGCCGACCGGCTCTTCCCATCTGCGTGCCCCCGCGCGCAAAGCATATTTCTGCCCGAATCGATCCTATGCGCTTTTCCTCCTCCGGCACTTCGTCCCCGATGTCCCTCGCGTCTTTCACGCCTTCTTCGATCCGTCGCACGGTTGCGCTCGGCGTTCTGCTGCCCGCGACGCTTGTGGCGAGCACGGCGTTCGCGCAGGTGGCGCCTCCGGGCGTGAACGCGCGCTCGTGGGTACTCGTCGACGCCACCAGCAACCAGGTGCTCGCCTCGGGCAATCCCGATGAGCGGGTCGAACCGGCATCGCTCACGAAGCTGATGACCGCGTATCTGGTGTTCGACGCGCTGCAAAAGAAGAAGATCACGATGGATCAGACGATCATGCCGAGCGAAGCCGTGCGCCGCGTGCGCACGGACGAATCGCGCATGTTCATCGAAGCGAACAAGCCGGTCACCGTGCACGATCTCGTGTACGGCATGATCGTGCAGTCCGGCAACGATGCGGCGATCGCGCTGGCCGAACTGGTCGGCGGCAGCGAAACGCAGTTCGTGTCGATGATGAATGCCGAGGCGCAGCGCCTCGGCATGAAGGGCACGCACTTCGCCGACGTGAACGGCATGCCCGACCCGCAGCACTACACGACGGCAGGCGACCTCGCGATTCTCTCGACGCGCCTGATCCGCGATTTCCCGGACTACTACAACATCTTCTCGGTCCGCGAATTCACGTACAACAAGATCAAGCAGCCGAACCGCAACCGTCTGCTGTGGCTCGATCCGACCGTCGACGGCCTGAAGACGGGTCACACGCAGGCTGCCGGCTATTGCCTGATCGCAACAGCGAAGCGTCCGGTGCCGGGAGCGCCTGATGCGACGCGTCGTCTCGTCACGGTGATGATGGGCGAGCCGAAGGAACACGATCGCGTGCAGGACAGCCTGAAGATGCTGAACTACGGCTACACCGCGTATGACACGGTGCGCCTGTACAAGGCGGGTCAGGTGATCGGGACGCCGCGCGTCTACAAGGGTGCGGCCGATACCGTCAAGATTGGTGTGAAGAGCGACCAGTACATCACCGTGCCGAAGGGCGTGGGCGACAAGGCGAAGCCGCAGGTCGAGCTCACGGACCCGCTGATCGCCCCGATCGCGGACGGCCAGCAGGTCGGCACTGCGAAGATCGTGGCGGATGGCAAGACGCTCTCGGAAATCCCGGTCGTCGCGCTGCAGGCGGTGCCGCAGGCAGGTATCGTCGGGCGCGTGTGGGATTCGATGATGCTGATGTTCAACAAGAAGAAGTAAGCTTGGGAAGGTCGATGCGGCGTGTGCCGGCGGTAGTTGCCGCGGGCCGCGCGCCGCATCGAAGGCAGACGCGGGCGGCGCATCGGTGAATTGAGGAATGCGGCGCTGGAAGGAGTAAAAGATGGATTCAGCAAACGACTCGCTGTTCGAGTTTCCCTGTGATTTCCCGATCAAGGTGATGGGCAAGTCGCATCCGGATTTCCACGACACGATCGTGACGGTGATCCGCGAGTTCGACGGCGAATTCGACGTGACGCGTATCGAAACGCGCCCGTCGAGCAGCGGCAACTACACTGGCCTGACGGTGACCGTACGCGCGCAGAGCCGCGCGCATCTCGACGATATTTATCGCGCGCTCACCGGTCATCCGATGGTGAAAGTGGTGCTTTGATGCGCTGTCGCCGCGGCGACAGCTACGGCTGGACGTGCAACGCGTCCGGCATTTTCCCCGCGCCCGAACGTTCAGCGCACGCGCGCTCGAAAAGCTGCCTGAAGCGCGCCACCTCCGCGAAAAGCCACTCCCTGAACGCCGCGACCCGCGGCGCCTGAAGCATGGGCTGCGGGCAGATGAAGTAGTACTGCCACGGGCTCGGGCCGTCGACATCGAACAGACGCACGAGTCGCCCGCTTGCAATCTCGTGCATCGCCAGCGAGCGCCGGACGAGCGCGATACCCTGACGGTCGATGGTCGCCTGCAGCAGGTTCGACGAATCCTGATACAGCACGCCGCGCTTCGGTTCCGGCAGATCGGTAAGCCCGGCGGCGTCGAACCACGGGCGCCATAGCTCGTCGTCCGAGCGCAGCAGCGGCGCATTCGCGAGATCAGCCGGCGTTTTCGGCAGATTGCCGCCGTTGAAGTCCGGCGAGCACGCCGGGAAGAAAATCTCCTCGAGCAGCAGTTCTGAGTGCAGGCCCGGATACTTGCCGAAGCCGAACCGGATCGCCGCATCGACGTCGTCGCGCGCGAAATCCGCGAGCACATTGGTGGACAGCAGTTCGAGGTCCCACTGCGGATTGGCCTCGATGAAGCTGCCGATACGCGGCGTCACCCAGCGCGCCGCGAACGACGACAGCATCGTCACCACCAGTCGCCGCTCCCGGTCTCCGGCGCGGATCTGGCGGGTCGCATCGGCGAGCGCCGTGAGCGCGGCGCGCACCTGCGTCGCATAGCGGCCGCCCACTTCGGTGAGCCGCACGCGCTTGCCGTCGCGGGCGAACAGCGCCACGCCGAGTTCGGCTTCGAGCGCGCGGATCTGATGGCTCACGGCGCCATGTGTGACGAAGAGTTCGTCGGCGGCGCGCGAAAAGCTCTCGTGCCGGGCGGCGGCTTCGAACGCCTTGACGGCGTTCAGGGCGGGAAGTTGTCGGAGGTCCATTGCAATTTTTCTCACATATCCGTGAAAATTGGTCGTTTTGCTCAAACCCTTGATACGTCTACGATTGTAGTCATCAGAATGACTTTGTCGGAGCGAATCATGCGAGAAATTTCCTCTAGCATAACCTTTGAAATCCAGGCGGGTGAAACGGTGCCGTTGATGGTGATGCGCAGCACGCGCCTGAAGGTGAGCTGCGCTGCCGTGTGGGTAACCCGTAGCGACGATATCGAGGATTACTGGCTGGAGGCCGGCCACACGCTGCGGCTGCGGCGCGGCGAGCGGCTGTGGCTGAGCGTCGAAGGCGGTCCGGTGGCGCGGCTCGCGTTCGCGGTGCCGACCCGTCCCGACGAGCGCGCGATGAACTGGTCCGCACGCGTGGCTGACCGGCTCGGATGCTGGCTGAGGCAAGGCTGGCGGACCGTTTGAGCGAGCGTTGCTCTACCGGAGTGCCTGCAGGAACCGGGCGCGCTCCGGCGGGGCGCGCCGTATTTCGGTAAACTGGCGAAATCATGTGCGCCACGCCTGTTTCCCCGTCTACGTTGTCCCCCGGTTCAACCCCGTCCAGTCAGACTGCTCCCACCATCGGGAGCGATTGTTCTGTGGCCGCCGCGCGGCAGGTCACGGTGCGCTGGCGCGGCGTCGAATCTTACGAAATCAGTTTCGACGCCATGCGCGCTTTTACCGATGCGCGCTCCGCGGACACCGTCGACGAAATCTGGCTCGTCGAACATCCGCCCGTCTTCACGCTCGGCCAGGCCGGCGATCCGGCCCATCTGCTGGCCGCCGACAGCGGGATTCCACTCGTCAAGGTCGATCGTGGCGGACAGATCACATATCACGGCCCGGGACAGGTGGTCGCCTACCTGCTGTTCGACTTGCGTCGGCGCAAGCTGATGGTGCGCGAGCTGGTCACGCGGATCGAGCAGGCCGTGATCGAAACGCTCGCGGCGTATAATCTCGCCGGAGAACGCAAGGCGGGCGCGCCCGGTATCTACGTGGCGCCTGGTCCGGATGCCGGTCTGCATGCCGGCGCCAAGATCGCCGCGCTCGGCCTGAAAATCCGCAACGGATGCAGCTATCACGGCGTCAGTCTGAACGTGAACATGGATCTGCAGCCGTTTCTGGCGATCAATCCATGCGGCTACGCAGGACTCGAAACGGTCGACATGGCGACGCTGGGCGTCGCTGCCGGCTGGGACGACGTGGCCCGGACGTTCGCAGCACGCCTCACCGCAAACATCGACGGCACACCCGCGGCCGTCGCCCAACCGCAGGCCGGTGCCGTCACCGCCTGACTGGATCGAACGAATGACTGACGTTACCGCGAACCTCGCCGGCACTCCCGCCACCGACGCCGTCCCGGCGCCCGCAGCCTACGACGCCACCGCGAAGCAGAAGGCGCAGGCCAAGACCGCGCGCATTCCGATCAAGATCATTCCGATCGAAAAGCTGAAGAAGCCGGACTGGATTCGCGTCAAGGCCGCCACCGGCAACTCGCGTTTCCACGAGATCAAGCAGATCCTGCGCGAGCACAACCTGCACACCGTCTGCGAAGAAGCGAGCTGCCCGAACATCGGTGAGTGCTTCGGCAAGGGCACGGCGACCTTCATGATCATGGGCGACAAGTGCACGCGCCGTTGCCCGTTCTGCGACGTTGGTCACGGCCGTCCTGATCCGCTCGACACTGAAGAGCCGGCTAATCTGGCTCGCACGATCGCGGCGCTGAAGCTGAAATACGTGGTGATCACGAGCGTCGACCGCGACGATCTGCGCGACGGCGGCGCGGCGCACTTCGTCGAATGTATTCGTCAGACGCGCGAGCTTTCGCCGGAAACGCGCATCGAAATCCTGACGCCGGATTTCCGCGGCCGTCTGGACCGCGCGATCGGCATTCTGAATGCCGCGCCGCCCGACGTGATGAACCACAATCTCGAAACGGTGCCGCGCCTGTACAAGGAAGCGCGTCCGGGTTCGGACTATGCGCATTCGCTGAAGCTGCTGAAGGATTTCAAGGCGCTGCATCCGAACGTCGCGACGAAGTCTGGCCTGATGGTGGGTCTCGGCGAAACCGAAGAAGAAATTCTTCAGGTGATGCGCGATCTGCGCGCGCACGACGTCGACATGCTGACGATCGGCCAGTATCTGCAGCCGTCGGAGCACCACTTGCCGGTGCGTTCGTACGTGCATCCCGATACCTTCAGGATGTACGAGGAAGAAGCATACAAGATGGGCTTCACGCATGCCGCCGTGGGCGCGATGGTGCGCTCCAGCTATCACGCGGACGTGCAGGCGCATGAGGCCGGCGTGGTTTGAGTCTGAAGGTTTTCCGTTTGTGCTGATAAAAAGCCCGCAAAATGTTGCGGGCTTTTTTGTGTCGCGTTGCGTTGCGACGGCTGGATAGGGCAAACGCTGCCTGGGGAAGAACTTCATTCCGATGACCGTCACGGCGACAGCTAGAATGCCGCCCACGACGGCAAATTTCTGGTGTGGCGCCGCGGTGTTGGCGATGGTTGCGTCGATCAGGTTTGACATTCCGGCGTCGCAATAGACCGGATGGCCTGTCCTTTAACCCTCGCCCTCGACAGGCTGCAACCCGGATTTCGTCTCCATCGGGGTGGGTGTGCGTCCGGATTCTCCGACGGACGGATTCCGGATTTCCGGAAATCCGGACACGCGTTGCCTCGCTCTGCGAAAAATCCTATATAAATCAACGGCCATCGAGCGATGCCACGCTGGCACTGACCTTGCAAAACAGAAGCCGTGGCCACCACGGCCCGACAAACTAGAGCAAGGAGACAGCTTCGTGAAAAAACCCATCCATAAAGTGCTGTACGTCCAGGTGATCGTCGCGATCCTGATCGGGATCGCGCTCGGCCACTACTGGCCGACGCTCGGCGTCGACATGAAACCGCTCGGTGATGGCTTCATCAAGCTCATCAAGATGGTGATCGGCCCGATCATCTTCTGCACGGTCGTGACCGGCATCGCCGGTATGGAAGACATGAAGAAGGTCGGGCGCGTAGGCGGCAAGGCGCTTCTGTACTTCGAGATCGTCTCGACGTTCGCACTGGTGCTGGGCCTCATCGCCACGCACGTACTGAAGCCGGGCTCCGGCTTCAACATCGATCCGAAGACGCTCGACAGCGCGTCGGTCGCGTCGTTCGCCGCCAAGGCGCACGGCCAGAGCACCGTCGAATTCCTGATGCACATCATCCCCAACACGATCTCGTCGGCGTTCGCGCAAGGTGAAATCCTGCAGATCCTGCTCGTCGCGCTGCTGTTCGGCTCGGTGCTCGCCACCGCCGGCGAGAAGGGCAAGGTCGTGACGAACCTGATCGACGGCCTGTCGCACGTGCTGTTCGGCATCGTGCGCATCATCACGAAGCTGGCGCCGATCGGCGCGTTCGGCGCGATGGCGTTCACCATCGGCAAGTACGGCATCGGTTCGCTGATTCCGATGCTCAAGCTGATCGGCACGTTCTATCTGACGTCGGTGGTGTTCGTGATCGTCGTGCTCGGCACCATCGCGCGCCTCGTGGGCTTCAACATCTTCCGTTTTGTCGCGTACATCAAGGAAGAGATGCTGATCGTGCTGGGCACGAGCTCGTCGGAAGCGGCGCTGCCGCAACTGATGCAGAAGCTGGAAAAGCTCGGCTGCTCGCGCTCGGTGGTGGGTCTCGTCGTGCCGACGGGCTACTCGTTCAATCTGGACGGCACGAACATCTACATGACGATGGCCGTGCTGTTCATCGCGCAGGCGACCAACATCGATCTGACGTGGGGCCAGCAGCTCACGCTGCTCGCCGTCACGATGCTGACGTCGAAGGGCGCAAGCGGCGTGACGGGTGCCGGCTTCATCACGCTGGCCGCAACGCTCGCTGTCGTGCCGACGATCCCGCTGTCGGGCATGGTGCTGATTCTCGGCATTGACCGCTTCATGAGCGAATGCCGCGCGCTGACGAACATCGTCGGCAACGGCGTGGCAACGGTTGTCGTGGCAGCGTGGGAGAAGGAACTGGACCGCGCGAAGCTGAATTCGGTGATTCGCGGCGAGACGCCTGTCATCGATCGCGAAACGGCCGAAGCCTGATGTCATGAAGACGGCGGCGCGCTCCGCGCTGCCGTCCGCCCAACCGGCGGGCGACGCGTCACGGTATGCCACAATAGTCGATCCCACTCCTCCGCACACCGGACTGGAAATCGCTACCGTGACGCGCCGTCTGCTGATCCTCGTTGCGCTCGCCGCCGGGCTCATCGCGGCGTGCGGTCTCACATGGACGATTACCTGGCGACACGGCATCGACACGCTGCGGCGCAACGCCGCGGTGCGCGTCGATCGCACCACGGGCACGCTGAAAAGCACGCTCGATCGCTACGAATCGTTGCCTTACCTGCTGGCAAGTCATCCATTCGTCCAGGAAGTCCTCGACGCGCCCAGCCCGGTTCTGGTCGAGCGCGCGAACCGTTATCTCGAAGACCTCAATCAACGCGCGCGGGCAACCGCGACGTACATCATCCGCGCGGACGGCATCTGCGTTGCGGCGAGCAACTGGGACGGCGGCGCCGACAGTTTCGTCGGCGCGGAATATCGGTTCCGGCCGTATTTCATCGATGCGATGAAAGGCGGCGTCGGGCGCTTTTTTGGCATCGGCACGACGTCGCACGATCCGGGATACTACATTTCGCAGCCGGTGATGCGCGACGGACGCATTGTCGGCGTCGCGGTCGTCAAGCTGAGTCTCGAATGGCTGCAGGGCGCCGACGCATCCGAGCCGCTCGTCGTGACCGACGATCACGGCGTGATCTTTCTGTCGTCCGTGCCGGCATGGAAATATCACACGGTGCGGCCGTTGTCGGGAGCGATTGCCGATGTGATCTGGCAGACGCGGCAATACGCGCAGCAGCCGATCGCGGCGCTGCCCGTCACGATCGAGCGCACGCTGGAAGGCGGCGCGCAGATTGTGCGCGTCGGCGGCGGACGCGGCGCGCAACGGTTTCTGGCGACCCGGCGCGGGATCGGCGAGCCCGACTGGCATCTGATCACGATGGCACCCATCGATCCGGTCAACGCCGACGCACGCAACGCATCGATCGTGACGGGCCTCTGCTACGTGTCGCTGTGTCTTCTCGCGTTCTACTGGCGCATGCGCCGCGCGCGCGTTCGCGAAGTGATGCGCAGCCGCGCGCTGCTGCAAAAGGCGTATGCGGAACTGAACCAGCGCGTCGCTGAACGCACAGCCGATCTGTCGCAGGCCAACGAGCAGCTTCAGAAGGAAGTCGCCGAACGGACGCGCGCCGAGCTGGAACTACGCGCGGCGCACGAAGAGCTGATCCAGACGAGCAAGCTTGCCGCCCTTGGCCAGATGGCGGCCGGCATCACGCACGAACTCAACCAGCCGCTTGCCGCGCTGCGTGGCTTTTCGGACAACACGCGTGTGCTGCTCGAACGCGGCGACCAGGTGTCCGCGCGCGAAAATCTCGAAGCGATAGCATCGCTGACCGAGCGCATGGGCAAGATCACCAACCAGTTGAAGCTGTTCGTCGGTCGGGCGCGGCCGCGCGGCGCGCGTGCGCCGGTCGCGCGCGCGTTACGTAACGTGCTGGCGCTGTTACAGAAGCGCCTGCAGGACGTAACGGTGCGGCTGTCGCTGACCGATGCCAGTACCGGTCGCACGGAGCGCTTCGAGATCGCGGACGAACATCCGGCGCTCGTCGCGAACTGCGACGATCTGCGGCTCGAACAGGTGCTGATCAACCTGCTCGCGAACGCGCTCGACGTGGTGACCGGCCTGCCGTCGCCGCGCATCGAGATCGATATCGAGGTGGGTGAGGCGACGCTGCTGATTGTCGTGCATGACAACGGCCCCGGTATCCCGGACGATGTGCTGCCGCGCCTCTTCGAACCGTTTTTCACGACGAAGGAAATGGGCCAGGGTCTGGGGCTGGGTCTGGCGATTTCGTCGTCGATTGCGCGCGACTGCGGCGGCTCGCTCGTCGCACGTAACGCGCCGGATGGCGGCGCGACGTTCGTGCTGACGCTGCGGCGCGCACAGGTGCATTCGGTCCCGGCCGTGGCGTCCGGTTCATGAATTCAGATGGCTTCAGGTGGCAATGCTATGAGTAACAGTGGTTTGCAGGTGATCTACATCGAAGACGACGAACTCGTGCGACGCGCGAGCGTTCAGAGTCTGCAACTGGCCGGCTTCGACGTCACGGGACACGCGTCGGCCGAATCCGCCGCGCGGGTGATTCGCGCGGATTTCCCTGGCGTGATCGTGAGCGATATCCGTCTGCCGGGCGCGAGCGGGCTCGACCTGCTCGCGCAATGCCAGGAGCGCGCGCCCGACGTGCCCGTGATCCTCGTCACCGGTCACGGCGATATCTCGATGGCCGTGCAGGCGATGCGCGATGGCGCGTACGATTTCATCGAAAAGCCGTTCGCTTCGGAGCGTCTGATCGAAACCGTGCGACGCGCGCTCGAGCGGCGCAAGCTCGTTCTGGAGAATCTGGCGTTGCGGCGGGAACTGGCGGGCCAGGACACGCTGACGCCGGGCATCATCGGGCGCAGTCCCGCGATCGAGCAGGTCAGGCGGCTGATTGCGAACGTCGCGCCGACGGACGCCTCCGTGCTGATCAACGGCGACACGGGCGCCGGCAAGGAGTTGATCGCGCGCAGCCTGCACGATCTGTCGCCGAGGCGCGACAAGCCATTTATTGCGGTGAATTGCGGCGCGTTGCCGGAACCGATGTTCGAGTCGGAGATGTTCGGCTACGAGCCCGGCGCATTTACCGGCGCGGCCAGACGCCGGATCGGCAAGCTCGAACACGCTTCAGGCGGCACGCTCTTTCTCGACGAAGTGGAAAGCATGCCGCTCGCGCTGCAGGTGAAGCTCCTGCGCGTGCTGCAGGACGGCGTACTGGAGCGGCTCGGCTCGAACCAGCCGGTGCGTGTGAACTGTCGCGTGGTCGCGGCGGCGAAGGGAGAGATGACCGACCACGTCGCGGCGGGCACCTTCCGGCGCGATCTGCTGTACCGGCTGAACGTGGTGACGATCGCGCTGCCGCCGCTGTCCGAGCGTCGCGAAGACATCCTGCCGCTCTTCGAGCATTTCCTGCTTGGCGCCGCGGTGCGCTATCAGCGGCCGGCACCCATTCTCACCGACCGTCAGCGTACGAGCCTCATGCAGCGCGAGTGGCCCGGCAACGTCCGCGAGCTGCGTAATGCCGCGGACCGTTTCGTGCTCGGCGTCGCCGACGAGACTGTCGGATCTTCGGCGGACGACGCCACGACGCAATCGCTCAAGGAGCGCGTCGAGCAATTCGAGCGGACGGTGATAGCGGAGGCACTGGAGCAGACGGGCGGCGTGGTGTCGATGGCCGCGGATCGCCTGCAACTGGGCAAGGCGACACTCTACGAAAAGATCAAGCGATATGGCCTGACGGCGCGGGGTGAAAACGAGCGGTGAGGCTGAATGCGCGATGCGTCGCGAATGGACGCAGACCCGTACCGGAATGCACCGTGGGGCTTTCGGGATGAGGCCGGGAGTACGTTGAGGCGAAGGAAGTTAAAGCGCGACGACGACGTGAAGTTCTTTATGTCGTCGCGCGTACCGGGCGATCAGGTTGCCAGCGCCTTGTCGAGCAGCTTGTCGAGCTCGCCGAACTCAGGCTCGCCGACATAGCGCTTCAGGATCTTGCCATTACGATCGACGAGGAACGTCGTCGGGGTCAGCTGGACATTGCCGAACTGCTTCGCGGCCGAGCCGTCGTCCATTGCGACCTTGAACGGCAGCCGGCGCGTTTGCGAGTAGTTCGCCACGTACATCGGCGCGTCGTAATTCATCGCCACTGCGACGAACTCGAGGCCCTTGCCCTTGTAGCGGTTGTACGTGTTGACCATCTGCGGCATTTCCTTCATGCAGGTGTCGCAACTCGTCGCCCAGAAGTTGACCAGATAGACCTTGCCTTTCAGATCGGCGGTCGATACTTTCTGGCCGGACAGCAGCGTGAACGTTGCATCCGGCACATGTTGCTGGCTGCCGAACGCAAAGTAACCGGCAATCGCGATCGCACCGGCGACGACCGCGATCGCGATGTAGCGAACCGGGCTGGCGCGGCGGGAATCTGGAGTGGGGCTCATAAATGGACCTCAGGACCTCAGGAGCGCGCAGGCGCGCGGAAATGCGAAAGGCGTAAGCCGCATGCAATCTGCAGCCTCGTTATCTCTGTATTGTAGCGTCAAACTTGCCCGGCGGCAGGACGCCGCCCGACAGCGGATAATGACGGTTTGTTTCCGCCGTTTACCCTGATTTCCGCACTTATAAACTGTCACATGCATCGATCAGCGTTCAGCCTGTCCCAGCTCTCCCGCCGCTTTGCTCCCCGTTTTGCGTCCCGCTCTATTGCACATACCGTGCTCGACCTGTCGCGAGTGGTTCGCGTCGCTGTCGGCGCGCTGATTGCCGGCGCGGTCCTGATCGCGTGTTCGCCGACGTATGACTGGCGCACGATCATGAACAACGACAACGGCTACACCGTCGATCTTCCGGCCAAACCCGACACCGACGAGCGCACGATCGACATCGGCGGTACGCAGATGAAGATGAGCATGCAGACCGCCGAGGCCGGCCACGCTGTGTTCGCAATCGGCACGGTCATGCTGCCGGACGACGACCCGCAAATGCAGCAGGCCGCGCTCGACTTCCTGCGCACCGGCCTCGCGCGCAATCTGGGGGCAACGCCGGAATCCAACGCGACGCAGATTCCACTGGCGGCGGGCGGGCAGGTACCCGGCCTTGAAATGGCCTTCAGCGGCAAGGCCGGCCCGCAACAGGAAGCGCGGACGCTGCATGCGCGACTCGTTGTGCATGGGCGGCATGTGTACCAGGCCGCCGTCATCGCAGATCGCGAACTGCCGGTGGAGCAGCTCGACCAGTTTTTTCAGTCCTTCAAACTTTATTGAAGCGGAAGAAATTGCTCCTGTTCGCATTTGTCGCGCATCAGTGCAGTGAAAGTTCCTTCGCAGAAGACGGCGCTAATCGCCGGATTTCATGAGGCTTTTTTTGTTACCCACAGGACCTGTGGATAACATTGTTGAAAACTCTGTTTGTTGTCGCGCACAGGCCCGTCCTGTGGGCTTGCTGTTAGTTTGCCCGCGATCTCGGCAAATCAAAAAACTCAATTGAATCAAGGTGTTTGACAAAATCTCTTCCGGACACCTTTCAAATGTATCAAAAGGTGTCCGGAACGCAGGCGTGTGCATAAGTCAAGTCTTGACAGCTGTTTTTTTGCTTTATAAAAGCGCGAACGCGCGCCGGTACTGGATCGCTTCCGCGATCTGGCCCGCATCCGGCATGTCGGCGTCAGCCAGGTCGGCGATCGTGCGCGCCACTTTCAGGACACGGTAATAGGCGCGCGCAGACCAGCCAAAACGTTCGCCGGCCTCGCGCAATAACGCCTCGCCCGCCGCGCCCGGCCGGCAGACCTGATCGGCTTCGCGACCACTCAGTTCACGGTTGGTCTTGCCCTGCCGGCGTAGTTGCCGGTCGCGTGCCGCGCTCACCCGTTCCGCGATCATCGCACTCGTTTCGGCGGGTTCCGCGGCGCGGGCGGACAACTCGGCAGGTGTCAGCGCGGGGATCTCGATCTGGATGTCGATCCGGTCGAGTAGCGGCCCCGACAGCTTGCGCAAATAGCGCCCGGCGATTTCGGGCGTGCAGCGGCAGCGACCGTTCGGATCGCCGCGCCAGCCGCACGGGCACGGATTCATCGCGGCAATCAGCTGGCAGGCCGCCGGAAAATCCGCCTGCAACGCGGCGCGCGAAATCGTGATGCGCCCGGCTTCAAGCGGTTCACGCAGCGTTTCCAATACGTGGCGATCGAACTCGGGAATCTCATCGAGGAACAGCACGCCGAGATGCGACAGCGTGATTTCGCCGGGTTGCGGCGGATTGCGTCCGCCAACAAGTGCGGCCGCGCTCGAAGAGTGATGCGGCGCGCGAAACGGGCGCTTGCGCCAGTGGGCCGGCGAAAATCCGGAAGCGCTTGCTGAAAGCAGCGCGGCGGAAGCGAGTGCCTCGTCATCGGTCATGGGCGGCAACAGGCTCGGCAGGCGCGCGGCCAGCATCGATTTGCCCGCGCCTGGAGGGCCCACCATCAGGACGTGATGGCCACCCGCCGCCGCGACCTCGAGTGCGCGTCGCGCGCCGCGCTGGCCGATCACTTCCGCCATGTCCGGATACGCGGCGGCCTCGCCGGGCAGCACTTCAGGCACAAGCACCGGCGACAGCCGCTGATCCGGCTCACCGGCCAGATGGGCACAGAGCGAGGGCAGGTCGTGCGCACCATAGACATCGACGCCCGGCACGAGCGCCGCCTCGTTTGCGCTGCCCGCCGGCAAATACAGCTCGGGCGTGCGTTCCGACTGCGCGCCCGCGCGCGCCGTGCCGCACGCCATGGCGAATGCGCCTCGCATCGGCCGTAACGCCCCGGTGAGCGAGAGTTCGCCCGCGAACTCGCGCTGGTTCAGGGAATCGACGGGAATCTGTCCGCTCGCCGCGAGAATGCCGAGCGCAATCGGCAGGTCGAAGCGGCCGGACTCCTTGGGAAGATCGGCGGGCGCCAGATTGACGGTGATGCGCCGGACGGGAAAGTCGAAGTTGCAGTTCTGCAGCGCGGCGCGCACGCGTTCGCGGCTTTCGCGCACTTCGAGGTCGGGCAGGCCGACGATGGAAAATGAGGGTAATCCGTTGGCGAGGTGAACCTCGACTGTTACTTCGGGCGCGCGGCCAGAGGCCGGCGCGCGACTGCGCACCACGGCAAGCGACATGTTTTCTCCCCGTCAGGCGGCGCGCCTTGCGCGCATCCGCCATCTGAAACGCTAAAACGCTAATGCTGGTGAGACGACGCGGCGCGCTTGCCGGTGATGCTCAATCCAGTTCAGTTCACGCCATGTTCACGGTGTCTGTGTGACCGGCAGCTTCTGTTCGAGCTCGGCCACGCGGCGCTCCAGCTCTTCCAGGCGGGCGCGCGTGCGTACCAGCACCTGGGTTTGCGTGTCGAATTCTTCGCGCGTGACGAGATCCAGCTTCGAAAAGCCTTGCGACAGCATCGCCTTCACGTTCCTTTCAACGTCCTTCGCCGGCGAGTTCTTCAGCAGGTCGCTCATTCGCGCCTGGAAATCGTTGAAGACGTCGTTCGGTTGTTTCATATGTGTTCCCCTTGGTTGCACAAAAAATGTGCATGAGTCGTTACGTCTGTGCCCTGCGATGACTGATGGTCGAATGTGGTGCATGTGCAGTCTCGCCTCCTGACTGGATGTGCGCCTTTGGTGCGGTCCGGTCCGTAGAGCCTGCGGACACTCTAGCAACGATCTACCGCTCGCGCCACCGTGGCCCCACAACGTTGGCTGTCCGGCCAGGGAAGCGGCGCGCAAACGTTCTGCGCGCGGCCACGCTGTTCTCCGCATTTCAACATGGCATGCGAGTTGCTCTTACTGCCCCGCGCGCTCTGCCGGGCAGATTTGCCGGTGGCGCATCGACGCGGTTTCGGGAGTGCCCGCTAGTCGACGCAACGACATACGCACACAAGGTTTAGCAACCACAGCGAGGATTTCATGAAACTCATTACCGCAATCATCAAGCCGTTCAAGCTCGATGAGGCGCGCGAAGCCTTGTCGGCCATCGGCGTCTCAGGCATCACGGTGACCGAAGTGAAAGGCTTCGGGCGTCAGAAGGGTCATACCGAACTGTATCGCGGCGCAGAGTACGTCGTCGATTTCCTGCCGAAGGTGAAGATCGAGGCAGCCGTCTCGGACGACATCGTCGATCAGGCGATCGAGGCCCTCGAACGTGCCGCGCGCACCGGCAAGATTGGTGACGGCAAGATTTTTGTCACGCCGATCGAACAGGTGATCCGGATTCGTACCGGGGAGACCGGCGCGGACGCCCTGTAACAAAAAAACAGCGACAAGAGGAAATAGAGATGCGCAAATTATTGATGTCCTTGCTGGTGGCCGGCTCGCTGATGGCGGGTGGAATCGGGGCCGCCCTCGCGGACGATGCGTCCGCGCCCGCAGCAGCATCGGCTGTCGCTTCGGATACGACGGCCGCCGCGCCGGCTCCGGACGCTTCGGCCGCGCCCGCAGCAGAAGCATCCGCCGCACCCGCAGCCGATGCTTCCGCCGCACCCGCAGCCGATGCTTCCGCCGCACCGGCGCCGGCCGCCGCTTCTGACGCTGCTCCGGCAGCACCGAGCGCACCGTTCTCGGTCGATTCGTCGAAGATCAACTCGGGCGATACCGCCTGGATGCTGACCTCCACCGCGCTCGTGCTGTTCATGACGATCCCGGGCCTGGCGCTGTTCTACGGCGGCATGGTCCGCAAGAAGAACGTGCTCGCGACGCTGATGCAAAGCTTCGCGATCACCTGCGTCGTGACGATCGTCTGGACCGTCGTCGGCTACAGCCTCGCGTTCACGCCGGGCGGCTCGTTCCTGGGTGGTTTCTCGCGCGTGTTTCTCACGGGCATGAACTACATCAAGGGCGACAAGGCCACGACGCTGACAGTCAGCCATCTGGCGCCGACGATCCCCGAAACGGTCTATTTCGTCTATCAGATGACGTTCGCGATCATCACGCCGGCACTGATCACGGGCGCCTTCGCAGACCGTATGAAGTTCTCGGCGATGCTCGTGTTCATGACGCTGTGGTCGATCCTCGTCTATTCGCCGATCGCGCACATGGTCTGGGAACCGACGGGCTGGCTGGCTAGCGCCGGCATCCTTGACTTCGCAGGCGGCACGGTGGTTCACATCAACGCCGGTATCGCGGGTCTGGTGTGCTGTCTGGTGCTCGGCAAGCGCGTGGGCTACGGCAAGGAAGCCATGGCGCCGCACAACCTGACGCTCACGCTGATCGGTGGCGCCATGCTGTGGGTGGGCTGGTTCGGCTTCAACGCAGGTTCGGCAGTGGCGGCTGACGGTCGTGCCGGCTTCGCGATGCTGACGACGCAGGTCGCAACGGCCATGGCTGCGCTCAGCTGGATGTTTGCTGAATGGATCGCGAAGGGCAAGCCTTCGGTGCTCGGTATCGTGTCGGGTGCCGTGGCGGGTCTCGTGGCCATTACGCCGGCATCGGGCTTCGTCGGCGTGACGGGTTCGCTCGTGATCGGTCTGGTGGCTGGCGTGGTCTGTTTCTGGTCGGCAACATGGCTCAAGCACAAGCTCGGCTACGACGACTCGCTCGACGCGTTCGGCGTGCACTGCGTCGGCGGTATCGTGGGTGCGCTGCTGACGGGTGTGTTCGCGGTCAAGGACATCGGCGGCGCGGACGGCAGCGTTATTCTGCAAGCCAAGGGCGTTCTGACGACGCTGATCTACAGTGGCGTGATGAGCTACATCCTGCTGAAGATCATCGATATGGTCATCGGTCTGCGCGTGACGGAAGAAGAAGAACGCGAAGGCCTCGACGTGGTACTGCATGGCGAACACGTGGAATAACGCGAGAGGTTATTCCGCAAGGAACAGGCAACAGCGACTTTTGGCCCGCCTCACGGCGGGCTTTTTTCTTTATCAGACCATTTCCGTTTCATCCCGAAAACAGCACAGACTGCTGGCTATCGATGCGATAGCCGGAATGCATCCGCAGCGAAACTTGCGATTGGAGAAACCATCCCCAAATGGGCTGGGCATTTGCTCTACAATCTTTTTTCTCCAGTCTGCGAGTGATCAATGGTTCCGCACCTAGTTACGGCGTTAAACGGCCCGCTGCTCGACCTCGAGCGGAAGATCCTCGACGCGACGCCCGCCATCGAACGCTGGTTCCGCCTCGAATGGCAGGAACATACGCCGCCGTTCTATTGTTCGGTCGATCTGCGTAACGCGGGTTTCAAGCTCGCGCCGGTCGATACGAACCTGTTTCCCGGCGCCTTCAACAATCTTCCGCAGGAAACGCTGCCGCTCGCCGTGCAGGCCGCGATGGCATCGATCGAAAAGATCTGTCCGGACGCGAAGAACCTGCTCGTGATTCCCGAGCGTCATACGCGCAACGCGTTTTATCTGGAGAATGTGGCGCGGCTCGCGACGATCATGCGTCAGGCCGGCCTGAACGTGCGCTTCGGCACGCTCGATGAAAACGTTGCCGGACCGGTGACGATCGCGTTGTCCGACGGACAGAAGCTCGTGATCGAACCGCTCGAACGCTCGCAGCGTCGCCTCGGACTGAAGAATTTCGATCCCTGTTCGATTCTGCTGAACAATGACATGTCAGGCGGCATCCCGCCTGTGCTGGAAAATCTTCACGAACAGTATCTGCTGCCGCCGCTGCACGCCGCGTGGGCCGTACGTCGCAAATCGACGCATTTCTCGTGTTATGACGACGTGGCGAAGAAGTTTGCGAAGCTGGTCGAGATCGATCCATGGATGATCAACCCGTACTTCGCGCACGTCGAAGGCGTCGATTTTCAGGCGCGCACCGGTGAGGAAGCGCTGGCCGATGCGATCGACGGCGTGCTGAAGAAAATCGCGAAGAAGTATCGCGAGTACGGCATCACCGAACGGCCGTATGTCGTCATCAAATCGGACGCCGGCACCTATGGCATGGGCGTGATGACCGTGCACGACGCATCGGAAGTCGCGGCGCTCACCAAGCGCGAGCGCGCGAAGATGGCGACCACGAAAGACGGCCTCGAAGTGCACGACGTGATCGTTCAGGAAGGGGTGTACACGTTCGAGCGCATCGGCGAGGAAGTCGCGGAGCCGGTCGTGTACATGATCGACCGGTACGTGGTCGGCGGTTTCTATCGTGTGCACGGTAGCCGTGAGCGCGACCAGAACCTGAACGCGCCCGGCATGCACTTCGTGCCGCTCGGTTTCGAACACACGGCGCTGCCCGACGCGCACGCCAAGCCGGGCGCGGCGCCGCCGAACCGCTTCTATATGTACGGCGTGGTCGCGCGGCTCGGGCTGCTGGCCGCATCGGTGGAACTCGAAAAGACGGATCCGGAAGCGATCCAGGTCTAGGCTTTCCACATGCAGGCGCGCGGCGCGGCAAGCGTCGTCCGCGCGCTTTGAACGATCAACTTGATCGACCTGATCAACGCAACGCCCGCACGGGCGCACCAGGACCTTCATGGACATTCTCTTTATCGCCGACCCGCTCGACCGCTTCAGGATCTACAAGGATTCGACCTACGCGATGATGGCCGAAGCCGCGCGGCGCGGGCACACGCTGCATGCGTGCGAGCCGCAGCATCTGGCGTGGACGGGCGGCGATGTCGAGGCGAATGCGCGGCGCTTTGCGATTGTCGGCGACGGTGCGGATCTGAAGCGCGACACGTGGTACGCCGCCGATCCGGCCGCGGCACGTTCGCTCAAGAGTTTTGGCGCCGTGATCATGCGCAAGGACCCGCCGTTCGACATGGAATACGTCACGTCGACGTGGCTGCTGGAACTGGCGGAACGCGGCGGCGCGCGGATCTTCAACAAGCCGCAGTCGATCCGCGATCACTCGGAAAAACTCGCGATCGGCGAATTTCCACAATTCGTCGCGCCCACCCTGGTCACGCGCGATCCGGCACGTCTGCGCGCATTTCACGACACACATGGCGACGTGATCCTGAAGCCGCTCGACGGCATGGGCGGCATGGGCGTGTTCCGCGTGAAGGCGGACGGCATGAACCTCGGCTCGATTATCGAAATGTTGAGCCACGATGGCGCACGCTCGGTGATGGCGCAGAAGTTCATCCCCGAGATCAAGACGGGCGACAAACGCATTCTGCTGATCGGCGGCCAGCCGGTGCCGTATTCGCTGGCGCGGATTCCTCAGGGCAACGAGGTGCGCGGCAATCTGGCGGCTGGCGGGCTGGGCGTCGCGCAGCCGTTGACCGCGCGCGATTCCGAAATCGCCGGTGCGCTCGGCCCGGTACTCGCCGCCCGCGGATTGTTGCTGGTCGGACTCGACGCGATCGGCGACTGGCTGACTGAAGTGAACGTTACGAGCCCGACGTGCTTTCGCGAGATCATGGAGCAGACAGGCTTCGATGTCGCCGGCATGTTCATCGATGCGCTGGAGCGCGCCGCCGGCTGAACGGCGCGCGGGACGGGCGCGACAGACCCGGCAGGCGGGCGGCGGAAGGACCGGCGCGTCGCCTGCACGGAGGCGCCGAAAGCGGGAAAATGGTGCTGTTACAATCCCGTTCTCCCGTTCTCAAGCCGTTTTTTGCTGTAACACTGACATGGCTGGCATTCTGATTGTTGCGCATGCTCCGCTCGCCACCGCGCTGCGGGAGTGTATTGCCCACATATATGGCGGCTTGCCCGCCCGCATCGGCGTGATCGACGTCATGCCCGACTGCGATCCTCCCGAAGTCATCGCGTTCGCGTACGCCGAGATCGAGCGGCTAAGGGAAGACAACGGTGCGCTTGTGTTGACCGACGTATTCGGCGCGACACCGGCCAACATCGCCGCGCGTCTGGCCACGCTGCCGGATGTGCGCGTGCTGGCGGGCGTCAATCTGCCGATGCTGGTGCGCGCCGTCTGCTATCGTGCGACGCCTCTCGACACGCTGGTCGACAAGGCAATCGCCGGCGCGACAAAAGGTATTCATACGATTGTTCCGGGTACGCCGATACCGGCCGCGGCGAAGGTCGATCCGGTTTGTCTGCCCGTGCAGGTGCCCGGAGCAGATCCCGTCTGACCTCGTCACACCCGCTTCATTCCCTCACTTTCAACCCGCGCTCCGGAAGACCAGATGCTGCAAAAAGAAACGACAATCGTGAACAAGCTTGGCCTGCACGCGCGCGCGTCGGCGAAACTGACGCAACTGGCGGGTAATTTTCAGGCGGAGATCTGGATGAGCCGCAACGGTCGCCGGATCAACGCGAAGAGCATCATGGGCGTGATGATGCTCGCAGCGGGCATCGGCAGCACGGTGACGATCGAAACCGAAGGTTCAGACGAAACCGAGGCAATGGATGCATTGCTGAAACTGATCGCGGACAAGTTCGGCGAAGGTCAATAATCCGCGCGATTTGCTGGCATTGACCGGACAGCTACAGGAAAACGCCGCGTTTTGACGCGGCTTTTTTTTGGCCCGCCACAATCGGCCATCGCCTCGTGACATCACGAATATCGCCGATGTGTGGCACGATCAGCCTGCCCTGCCGGTTTTCAGAAAGACGCGCGTCAGATCGTTTACGAAGATTCAGTATTGCTGCACTGCACGCAGTCATCTGAGGGTGCGGAATTTATAATGAACCTCGGGGTCTGAGAGCATTGCAGCGGTTTGCCGCGGCATCACACAACTAGAGGAGGTGCGCGTGTCGTTCACGCTGCATGGAATTCCCGTGTCACGCGGTATCGCCATCGGGCGGGCCTATCTGATCGCCCCGGCTGCACTCGACGTCGACCACTATCTGATCGAGCACGCCCAGATCGAGGGCGAGATCGAGCGCTTTCGCACGGCCCAGCAACTCGTCCATACCGAGCTCGACGCATTGCGTGCCGACCTTGCCGCCGACGCACCCAGCGAAATGGGTGCATTCATCAACGTCCACTCGATGATCCTGAACGACGCAATGCTCGTGCAGGAAACCATCGACCTCGTCCGCACGCGCCGCTACAACATCGAATGGGCGCTCACTGAGCAGCTCGAACGCCTTTCACGCCATTTCGACGACATCGAAGACGAATATCTGCGCGAGCGCAAAGCCGACATCGAGCAGGTGGTGGAGCGCGTGCTGAAGGCGCTCGCGGGCGCGTCGACCTCGACGCTCGGCGACGCCGTGCACGGAGCGTGCAATGAAATGATCGTCGTCGCGCATGACATCGCGCCCGCCGACATGCTGCAGTTCAAGACGCAGACGTTCCAGGGTTTCGTCACCGATCTGGGCGGCCGTACGTCGCACACGGCGATCGTCGCGCGCAGTCTCGGCATTCCGGCGACCGTCGGCGTGCAGCAGGCGAGTGCGCTGATCCGGCAGGACGACCTGATCATTGTCGATGGCGACCATGGCATCGTGATCGTCGATCCGGCGCCGATCGTGCTGGAAGAATATTCGTACCGTCAGAGCGAAAAGGCGCTGGAACAACGCAAGCTGCAACGTCTGAAGTTTTCGCCGACGCAAACGCTGTGCGGCACGAAAATCGAACTTTGCGCGAATATCGAATTGCCTGACGACGCGCACGCCGCGCTCGAGGCGGGCGCGACAGGCGTCGGTCTGTTCCGCACCGAATTCCTGTTCATGAACCACAAGCAGCACCTGCCGCAGGAAGAAGAGCAGTTCGACGCTTATCGTCGCGCGGTGGAAGGCATGAACGGCCTGCCGGTGACGATCCGCACGATCGACGTAGGCGCCGACAAGCCGCTCGATTCGATGGGCGGTGGCGACGGCTACGAAACGGCCGCGAACCCGGCGCTGGGGCTGCGTGCGATCCGCTGGAGCCTTTCCGAGCCGCAGATGTTCCTCACGCAGCTGCGCGCGATCCTGCGCGCGTCGGCGTTCGGTCAGGTGAAGATCCTGATTCCAATGCTCGCGCACGCGCAGGAAATCGACCAGACGCTCGATCTGATCCGCGAAGCCAAACGTCAGCTTGACGACGCGGGCCTTGTCTACGATCCGAACGTCCGTGTCGGCGCGATGATCGAGATTCCGGCTGCGGCAATTGCGTTGCCGCTGTTCCTGAAGCGACTCGACTTCCTGTCGATCGGCACGAACGATCTGATCCAGTACACGCTTGCCATCGATCGGGCGGACAACGCGGTGGCGCACCTGTACGACCCGCTGCATCCGGCCGTGCTGCATCTGATCGCGCTCACGCTGCGCGAGGCGAAACGCGCGGGTGTGCCGGTGTCGGTCTGCGGTGAAATGGCGGGCGATCCGACGCTGACGCGTCTTTTGCTCGGCATGGGGCTCACCGAGTTCTCGATGCATCCGAGCCAGCTGCTGGTCGTCAAACAGGAAGTATTGCGCTCGAACCTCAAGACGCTCGAAAAGCCCGTTGCGGATGTGCTCGCTTCGTTCGAGCCGGAGGAAGTTCAGGCAGCACTCAGGCGTGTCGCCGCGGCCTGAGCGGTTAATAAGCGGCCCAGGCGGGCCGCGCGATGTTATTCGCGATGCGTGTCGCCGCAGACGGGGCAATCCGGCTGACGCGCGATGCGCATCGTGTTCCACTCCATGCGCATTGAGTCGAGCATCATCAGACGCCCGACGAGCGGCGTGCCGATGCCGGCGATCACGCGCAACGCCTCGGCGGCCTGCATCGCGCCGATGATGCCGACCGTCGGCGAAAAAACCCCCATCGTCGAACATGCGACTTCCTCGAACGGCTGGTCTTCGGGGAACACGCACGCGTAGCAGGGCGACGCTTCGTCGCGAAAATCGAACGTGCTGATCTGACCGTCGAAGCGCAGCGCCGCGCCGGACACGAGCGGCACGCGATGCCGCACGCATGCCCGGTTGATCGCATGGCGCGTCGCGAAGTTGTCGGTGCAGTCGAGCACGACCGTCGCGAGCGACACGTGCCCGTCGAGCCAGGCGTCGTCGGCGCGTGCGGCGACCGCGTTCACCTTCACGTCGGGATTCAGTTGCGCGATGGCGTCGCGGCCCGATTCGACTTTCGGGCGACCCACCGAAGCCGTGACGTGCAGGATCTGCCGCTGCAGGTTCGTGAGATCGACCGTATCGGCATCGACGAGCGTTAGCGTGCCGACACCTGCCGCCGCCAGATACATCGCCGCGGGCGACCCAAGGCCGCCCGCGCCAATGACGATCGCGTGCGCGTCGAGAAAGCGCTGCTGCGCCTCGATACCGAGTTCATCGACAAGAATGTGGCGGGAATAGCGGAGGAGCTGGTCGTCGTTCATGGCGGGGCGCGTCGTAGTTGTGGTTATTTTAATCGCGCGGGCGCACTGACGAGAGAGACGGCCTTCGCAGCCGAAGCTGCGAAGGCCGATGAGACATGAAACGTTAGTTGCTTTGCGAAGCGGGCGCCGGTGCGGAAGCCGGTGCCGGGCTCGACGCCCCCGGCGTAACGGCTTGAGCCGGCTTCACGGCGACGGGCGCCGAAGCCGATGCAGGCGGCTTGTTCTGCGCGAGACGGCGCTCGGTCACCGACTTCGATTCCTGAACCGGCTTGCCTTCCAGCTTGTTCAGGCCTTGTTGCAACATGAAGTCGTCGGCGGAACCGAACTCGACCGGCTTGCGATCGCGATCCTTCTGACGCTGTTCCGGCGTCTTCTTGTCGTTCTGTTCCTCGAGCTGACGCAACTGGTCCATGCGCTCGTTTTCGCGCTGTTCCTGTTCCTTCTTCTCGTTCGGATCCTGCGTGTTCGCGAGGTGGTTCGAGTAATCCACTTCACGCGTCACGAGTGCGTCGTCCGGATCGCCTTCGGCGTATTGATCGACCGCGATGTCCGGGCGGATGCCCTTGTTCTGGATCGAACGGCCGCTCGGCGTGTAGTAGTACGCCGTGGTGAGGCGCAGCGCGGTATCGGCGGTCATCGGACGCACCGTTTGCACCGAACCCTTGCCGAACGTCGTCTTGCCGACGATCAGCGCGCGATGCTGATCCTGCAGCGCACCCGCGACGATTTCCGACGCCGACGCCGAATACGCGTTCGTCAGCACGATCATCGGCACCGTCTTGAAGATTGGCGGCAGGTTCTTCAGCGGATCGCCGTCGAACGAAGGCAGACGGTAGTTATCGTAGGTATCCCGGTAGACCTGCTTCGAATCCGGAATCTGGCCGTTGGTCGACACCACGACCGAATCCGGCGGCAGGAACGCGCCGGCAACGCCGACCGCGCTCTGCAGCAGACCGCCGCCGTTGTTGCGCAGATCGAGGACGAAGCCCTTCAGGTTCGGCTGCTGGCGCGCGATGTCCTGCAGTTTCGCGGCGAGATCAGGCGTGGTGCGTTCCTGGAAGCTCGTAATGCGAATGTATGCATAACCCGGCGCGAGAATCTTCATCTTCACGCTCTGCACGCGGATCACGGCGCGCGTGACGGTGAGCGGGAACGTGCGGTCGTCGGTCTTGCGGAAGATCGTGAGGGTGACCTTCGTGCCCGGCTCGCCGCGCATCTGCTTGACGGCTTTATCGAGCGTCATGCCGCGCACCGGCTTGTCGTTGATGCGTGTGATCAGGTCGCCTGGACGGATGCCGGCGCGGAACGCAGGCGTGTCCTCGATCGGCGAGATCACCTTGATCAAACCATCTTCCGAGGAAATCTCGATGCCAAGACCGGCGAAGCGGCCCTTGGTCTGTTCCTGCAGTTCCTCGTAATCGGTCTTGTCGAGATACGACGAGTGCGGGTCGAGGCTCGACACCATGCCCTTGATGGCAGCGGTGAGCAGCTTTTTGTCGTCGACGGGCTCGACATACTCATGCTTGATCTGCCCGAAGACTTCGGCGAAGAGCCGGAGCTGGTCAAGTGGCAGTGGCGTGGTCGCGGTTTGCTGGGCCGAAGCGGAAAGCTGCAGGGTGGCAAAAACGCCAGTAGCAAGGCCCGCGGCGATCAGGCCGATATTTTTCAGGTTCTTTCGCATAGAGTCTGGTGCGGTCGGATGCGCGTGGCAGCGTCAAAGAGATGGGACGGACAAGTATAACTGCACACCCGTGCAGCAAGTGCGCAAGTGTATGGGGCAGATAATCGGCTTTCGGGAATTCGACAGCGGCAGATGCAGCAGGTTCGTCACAACGATGCCCGGATCGCGAAGTAATGTGCGGTAACAGTCAACCGGCCAGGCGGCCTGCCCGGATGCCAGCTGGCCCACCTCGATTGCTGAACGGCGCGTGCCCGGTAGTTCTTGCCGGGGCACGCGCCGTCTGTCTCCCGGCATTGCCGGCCAGGTGGTGTTCAGCCCGCCTTGCCCTGCTTCGCAACAGCGGCCTGTGCTGCCGCGATCGCGTCGGCATCGCCGAGGTAGTAGTGCCTGACCGGCTTCAGGTTCTCGTCGAGTTCATACACGAGCGGCACGCCGTTCGGAATGTTCAGCCCGACGATGTCGGCATCCGAGATGCCGTCGAGATACTTCACGAGCGCGCGGATCGAATTGCCGTGCGCGGCGATCAGCACCTTGCGGCCCGACTTGATGGCGGGTGCAATCGACTCGTTCCACACCGGCAGCACGCGCGCGACGGTGTCTTTCAGGCACTCGGTGAGCGGCAACTGATCACGCGGAACCTTTGCGTAGCGCGGGTCGTTGTAGGCCGTGCGGTCGTCGGACGGATCGAGCGCGGGCGGTGGCGTGTCATAGCTGCGGCGCCAGACCAGCACCTGTTCGTCGCCGTATTTCGCCGCCGTTTCGGCCTTGTTGAGGCCCGACAGCGCACCGTAGTGACGCTCGTTCAGCCGCCACGAATGGACGACCGGCAGGTACATCAGGTCCATCTGGTCCTGTACGTGCCACAGCGTGCGCACGGCGCGCTTGAGCACCGACGTGTACGCGATGTCGAACGTGTAGCCTGATTCCTTCAGCAGCACGCCCGCCTGCTGCGCTTCGCGGTTACCCTGTTCGGTCAGGTCGACGTCGACCCAGCCGGTGAATCGGTTTTCCTTGTTCCACGTCGATTCGCCGTGGCGGATGAGAACGAGTTTGTACATGGTGCCGGTCGGTAGTAAGGAAGCGGTAAAGCACGCTGGCGGGTCATTCGCAGGGGGCCGGACGGGTCGCCGCCATCGCGTCAGGCGGTTATTTTATAATGGGAAGATTGCCCTTTCCGATTTCTCTCTTTTTCGGCGGATTTTCCGTGAAGTTTTTCACCGATTACACAAACCTTGTACTCATCGCGATTGCCCTCATCTCCGGGGCGTTGCTCCTGTGGCCGGCGATCATCCGGCGCGGCCGCGGCGGCCTTTCCGCTGCCGAAGCCACGCAACTGATCAACCGGCGCAATGCCGTGGTCATCGACCTTCGTTCCACCGAGGATTTCAATAAAGGTCATCTTCCGTCGGCGCGTCACATCGAGTTCGCAGGCTTGCAGGCGAAAATCGGCCCGCTCGTGAAGAACAAGAGCAACCCGGTGCTGCTGGTGTGCCAGACCGGCCAGCAGTCGAACAAGGCGGTGCGCGTCGTTCAGGATGCGGGTTACGCCGAAGTCCATGTGTTGCAGGGCGGGCTCAACGCCTGGCAGCAGGCCGGCATGCCGGTCGTGAAACAAGGAGTTGCGAAGTGAACAAAGTGATCATGTACAGCACGCAGGTGTGTCCGTATTGCCAGATGGCCGAACGTCTTTTAAAGTCGCGCGGCGTCGAGCACGTTGAAAAAGTGCTCATCGACAAAGACCCGGCCCGCCGTCAGGAAATGATGACGCGCACCGGGCGGCGGACAGTGCCGCAGGTGTACATCGGCGAGACGCATGTTGGCGGTTACGACGATCTTTCCGCGCTCGATCGCGCGGGCGGTCTGGCGCCGCTGCTCGAAGCGGTCGCGTAACGTAGCAGCTCGCATCGCTTTGACCGGCGAGTCACGGCACTTTGACGCGGCTTACCCAAAAATCCGGCGGACCATCGGCGATGGCCCGCCGTCATGAATTTATCCAGGAACCATTCAATCATGTCTGACGAGAACAACCAGCCGTTCTTCAACATCCAGCGCATTTACCTGAAGGACATGTCGCTCGAGCAGCCGAACTCGCCGGCCATTTTCCTGGAACAGGACATGCCGTCGGTCGAAGTCGAAGTCGACGTGAAGGCTGAGCGCCTCGCCGACACGGTCTTTGAAATCCTCGTGACCGGCACGGTCACCGCCAAGGTCAAGGACAAGGTCGCGTTCCTGATCGAAGCCAAGCAGGCAGGTATTTTCGACATCCGCAACATCCCGGCGGAACAGATCGATCCGCTCGTCGGCATCGCATGCCCGACGATCCTGTTCCCGTACCTGCGCTCGAACATCGCCGACGCGATCACGCGCGCGGGCTTCCCGCCGATCCACCTCGCCGAAATCAACTTCCAGGCGCTCTACGAGCAACGCCTCGCGCAGCTCGGCGGCCAGGACGGCGTGCCCAACGGCAACGCGACCCAGACCCATTAAGGGACGCGTCCAGTGCCGGGCATGAAGGTCGCCGTTCTCGGCGCGGGCGCATGGGGCACCGCGCTCGCGGGCCATCTGGCCGCGCGGCACGATACGGTGCTCTGGGCGCGTGACAGCGCGCTCATTGCCGACCTTTCCTCGACGCAACGAAACGCCCGCTATCTGGCGGGCGTTTCGTTACCGTCCGCGCTTCGCTACGAAGCGGATCTTCAGGCAGCGCTCGCGCATTGCGCGGCAGACGATGCGTTGTGCGTTGTCGCGACACCGGTCGCCGGATTGCGCGGGCTGTTTCGCGCGATGCGCGATGCGGGCAGCGTGCCCGCGCACGTCGTATGGCTGTGCAAGGGTTTCGAGGCGGATACGCAGTTGTTGCCGCATCAGGTGGTCGCGGCGGAACTGGCGGGACACACGAGCAACGGTGTGTTGTCCGGGCCGAGCTTCGCGCGTGAAGTCGGGCAGGGGCTGCCGGTTGCGTTGACGGTGGCGAGCGGCGCGGCCGCGTGCCGCGAGCGCACGGTCGCGGCGTTTCATCACGGCGCGATGCGCATTTATACCGGCGACGACCTCGTCGGTGTCGAAGTCGGCGGCGCGGTCAAGAACGTGCTCGCCATCGCAACGGGCATTTCGGATGGCCTCGGCCTCGGTCTCAACGCACGTGCGGCGCTGATCACGCGTGGGCTCGCGGAAATGTCGCGGCTCGGCGTGACGCTTGGCGGCCGGGCGGAAACGTTCACGGGTCTCACGGGTCTGGGCGACCTGATTCTTACCGCAACAGGCGATCTGTCCCGCAATCGGACAGTGGGCGTGCAACTCGCCTCGGGTCGCCCGCTCGACGATATTCTCGGTGGCCTCGGTCATGTGGCCGAAGGCGTGCGATGCGCGCAGGCGGTGCTGGCCATCGCCCGCGCGCATGCCATCGACATGCCGATCACGCAGGCGGTTTGCGCCGTGCTGTTCGACGGTATCGCGCCACGCGATGCGGTCAGCGCGCTTTTACGCCGCGATTCGAAGGCCGAATAGTTTCGGCGTCCGGCGTCGCGTTTCCGACGCTGGACATTCGCTTCTTTCTCTCCATTCCCAGGCGCGGTTCCGAACCGCTGCGTTACCGCGTTGTCCACATGAAGACAGGCGTCCGGATACGGAGGTTGCCATGCTCTCGATCGGTCAATGCAGGCTCGAAGCGCGGGTCGTCGATATCACGACGCTCGCCGTCGATGCGATCGTCAACGCGGCGAACACGTCATTGCTGGGCGGAGGCGGCGTCGATGGTGCGATCCATCGTGCGGCGGGGCGCGAACTTTTACGCGAATGCGAGACGCTCGGCGGCTGCGCCACGGGCAATGCGAAGATCACCGCTGGCTACGGACTTCCAGCGAAACGGGTGATTCACGCAGTGGGCCCGGTATGGGGCGGTGGCGGCCACGGCGAGGCGGAACTGCTTGCCTCCTGCTATCGATGTTCGATGGAACTCGCTCAAGACACGCATTGCGCGAGCATCGCGTTTCCCGCCATCAGTTGTGGTGTTTATCGCTTCCCTGCGCAGCAGGCGGTACGGATTGCCGTGAGCACGGTGATCGAATCCTTGCGGCAAACGCCCGGCTCGATCCGACACGTGACGTTCGCCTGCTTCGACGATGCGATGTTCCGGCTATACGAAACCGAACTGGACAACGATCGTCAGGCGCCGCCTTCGAAACCTGCCTGACGCCACGCTTCGAACACGACCACAGCGACGGTATTCGACAGGTTCAGGCTGCGGTTGTCAGGACGCATCGGCAAACGCACACGCTGTTCGCCGGCGAATTGCGACAACACATGATCGGACAGCCCGCGTGTCTCGGCGCCGAACACGAACCAGTCGCCCGGCAGAAACGCATGATCGTGAAAGCGCCCCGAGCCGCGCGTCGTGAACGCGAACATGCGCGCGGCATCGGGCGATTCGGCGGTGATGAACGCGTCCCAACTGGCGTGCACATGCATCTGCGCGTACTCGTGATAGTCGAGGCCGGCGCGGCGCATCTTCGCGTCGTCGAGCGGAAAACCGAGCGGTTCGATCAGATGCAGCCGCGCGCCGGTGTTCGCGCACAGGCGGATCACGTTGCCGGTATTCGGCGGAATTTCGGGCTCGACGAGAACGACGTTGAACATGGTTTGAACAGGTTGGAAACTAGTTTTTCGGTGTGCGCAGCGCGGTGAAGCACGTGACGCGTCGTGCGCCTGCCTGCCTGAGCGTACGCGCGACGGCTTCCAGCGTGGCGCCCGAGGTCATCACGTCGTCGACAATTCCGACATGCAATCCTTCCACGGGTTTTGCCACGGCAAACGCGTGCCCGACGTTGCCGCGCCGCGCGTCGAGATCGAGCCGCGACTGCGGCGCGGTATCGATGATGCGCCGGATCAGCGTCGCATCGCGCCGTATTTCCAGTGCATCTGCGAGCGGCTTTGCGATTTCCCACGCCTGGTTGTATCCACGCGCGACCAGCCGGCGGCGTGCGAGCGGGACGGGCGCGATCACCTCGGGGCGCGAGCCGGCGTCGAGCGAATCTTGTGCGAGGTGCGCGAGCCGTTCGCCGAACTCGCGAGCCAGCATGAGCCCCGCGCGAAACTTCAGCCCAAGCACCAGCGAATCGAGCGGCGCACGATAATCGGCGAGCGCGAAGGTCGCGTCGAATGCGGGCGGCGCGGTAACGCAATCGCCGCAGCGATACCGGTCGCGCTTCTGGCTGCTCCGCCGCACCGACGCCGCGAGCGGAATCGCGCAGACCGTGCAGCGCAGACGCGCTTCGTTCCAGTACGCCGCGTCGCAGCCATCGCATAACGTTCGCTGCGACAAATTGCCGCATAGCCCGCAAAGTGTCGGCAACGCGAACGCAGCCACCTGCTGGCAGAGGGAGCGGACCTGACGCGAGACGATCGCGAAACGGTCTCGCGACGACGGGGAAACGAACGTGACCGGCATGGCTGAATGTGCCCGCAAAGGCCTCCTGCACTGAAGCAAAGGGAGCGAGCGAGTATACTTCGCACTCTTCGTCCGTTCGACCGCCATGCCCCCAACTTCCGCCAAAACCAGCCGTCCGGCCTACGATTCGCGGCGCTTGCGACGGATTTTCGATCGCCGCGCCGCGACTTTCGACGAAGTCGCGTTCCTGCCGCGCGAAATCGCGCAACGCATGCGCGAGCGTCTCGATTTCATCAAGATGAGTCCGGCGAGCGTGCTCGATGCAGGCTGCGGCGCGGGCGACGACCTTCCCCTGCTGCGCGAGCGGTTCCCCGAAGCGCCGGTATTCGGTACCGACCTGTCGCACGCGATGCTGCGCCGCGCGTTGCATCACGACGCCGGCGACACCACCTGGCGACGCTTTCTGCCGGCATCGATCAGCAAGGCGCTCGGCGCGCGCGGTCCGCGTTTCGCGCAGGCCGATTTCTCGGCGTTGCCGTTCGCGCATGGCGCGTTCGAATTCGTCTGGTCCAACCTCGCCCTGCACTGGCATTCGCGTCCCGACCTCGTCTTTCCCGAGTGGCAACGTGTGCTGAAGGTGAACGGTCTGCTGATGTTCAGCACGGTCGGTCCCGACACGCTCAAGGAATTGCGGGGTGCGTGGGCCGAAGTCGAGGCGTCGCACGGCGTGAGTTCGCGCGCGCATGTAATCGACTTCGTCGACATGCACGATCTCGGCGACATGCTCGTCGAGAGCGGATTCGAGATCCCGGTCATGGATCAGGAAGTGCTTACCATCACCTACAAGTCGCCGGAGTCGCTGCTCGAGGATGTGCGCCGCTGGGGCGCCTACCCGTTTGAGCGCGAAACCGCTTCGCCGGGCACGTCAAGGCGTCTGCACAAGGCGTTACTGTCGGCGCTCGAAGCCCGCCGGCGGCCCGACGGCACGATCGCGCTCACCTTCGAAGTCATCTACGGACACGCGTGGAAAGCAGTGCCGCGGACCACGGCCGAGGGCCATGGCATCGTGCGGATCGAGGACATCGGACGAGGTTCATCGAAGAATCGGTGATGCGGTAAAGATGACATCTGTTATGTCTGAAATTACCACTGCAAAAGACGTCAACGAGGTGCGTCAAAACGGCGCAGAAGCTTGTCGCTACTGGCTTGCAAGCCGATAGTGCATTGCTTGTGGATGCCATTGAACGCGCCTATAATGCGTCAGTTTGTCGCCCGGCGTTCCCGCATTTGGTGCGGCAGATCAAGGCGGGAATAGACAGGAATCAGGCCGAAAGCGTCGAAAGTAGCGGTGTCAGGGACGTTACAGGGTGCAGGGAGGCAGCGATGCAAGCGTCCGGTCTGCTGGCGGATTCAGAACCGGTCCTGAAAGACTGGACCATGAAGCGTAACTGTTCGGTTTCACCGCGGCAGTTCGTTGGCTTCTATGTGTCGCTTGCGCTGGTCTCGTCGGCGATCGCTTTCATGCTTTTGCTGTGCGGCGCGTGGCTGGTGTTGCCGTTCACGGGTATCGAGCTGCTGACGGTAGGTGTCGCGTTTGCCATCTATGCGCGTCACGCTGTGGATTACGAGCGCATCCGGCTTTATCCGAACCGGCTGGTGATTGAGCAGGTGAGTGCGGAGCAGATCACGCAATTCGAATTCAATCCGCGCTGGGTGCGGGTCGAAACCGGAGCAACGCCGCGTGACCGGATCACGCTGGTGTCGCGTGGTCAGGCGGTGATGATCGGGCAGCATCTCGCGCAGTACCGGCGTGCCCAGTTCGCTGGCGAATTGCGAGTGTGGCTTGGACGTTGCGATTAGATGCACCGAGCCGTATGCCGTTCCCGGACAGAGCGGAAAATGCGCGGTTAAAAGCGCGGAAAGCCTTCCAGCGGGGTCGAGGGTTTGAATGGAAATTTTGGGTAAGGAAGCTATGAAAACAATCAAGCGAGCCCTCATGGGCGTGCTGGCGTTTAGCGGGATGTTCTTCGCCGGTGCGGCCATGGCAGTCGGTAACAGTCCGGGCGGCCCAGCCGTCAACGAGATCAATCTCCAGCCGCCTGCTACAAAAATCGCTGAGGAGCTCTACAACCTCCACACGTTCATGCTGATTCTCTGCACGGTGATCTTCATCGCCGTGTTCGGCGTGATGTTCTATTCGATCTTTGCCCACCGCAAATCGAAGGGCCACAAAGCCTCCAATTTCCACGAAAGCACCACCGTCGAAATCATCTGGACGATCGTGCCGTTCATCATCGTCATTCTGATGGCGCTGCCCGCCACCAAAACCGTCGTAGCGATGAAGGACACGACCAACGCCGATCTCACCGTCAAGGTCACCGGCTATCAGTGGAAGTGGGGCTACGACTACGTGAAGGGCCCGGGCGAAGGCATCAGCTTCCTTTCCACGCTGGCTACGCCGCGTGCTGAAACGGACGGCAGCCAGCCAATTTCCGATACGTATCTGCAGGAGGTCGACAATCCGCTGGTCGTGCCGGTCGACAAGAAGATCCGCATCATCACCACCGCGAACGACGTCGTTCACTCCTGGTACGTGCCGGCCTTCGGCGTGAAGCAGGATGCGATTCCGGGCTTCGTGCGCGACACATGGTTCAAGGCCGACAAAACGGGCACCTTCCGTGGTTTCTGCACCGAACTTTGCGGCAAGGAACACGCGTTCATGCCGGTCGTCGTGAAGGTCCTGTCGGCTGAGGATTACGCGGCGTGGGTCGACGGCGAAAAGAAGAAGATGGCCGCCGGCGCCGACGATCCGAACAAGACGTACACGCTCGCTGAACTGACGGAGCGCGGCAGCAAGGTCTACGCGGCGAACTGCGCGGTCTGCCACCAGCCGAACGGCAAGGGCGCGGGCGCATTCCCGGCACTCGACGGCAGCAAGATCGCCAACGGTCCGATCGCGCAACACGTCAGCCTCGTGCTGAAGGGCAAGAATGCAATGCCTTCGTGGGCACCGACGTTGAACGACGTCGAGATCGCTTCGGTTATCACGTACGAACGTAACTCGTGGGGCAATCACACCGGCGACATCCTGCAGCCGAAGCAGGTCGCCGACGCCCGTAACGGCAAGCTGCCGGAAGGCGGCAACCATCTGGCTGACGCAGGCGCAGGTGCCGCAGCAGGTGCGAGCGACGCAGCCGCGGCGAGCGGCGCCGAGGCGGCTTCGGGCGAGGCACCGGCATCGGCTGGCGCAGCGGGCTCGGACAGCGCGGCTTCGGCTCCGCAGGCAGGCCTGCCTGCCAGCGTCTACTTCGAGACGGGCAAGAGCGCGCTGCCGGCCGACGCGAAAGCGGCGGTGGACGCGGCGGCTGCGTACGCGAAGGCGCATCCTGACGCGAAGTTCACGCTGTCGGGTTTCACCGACAAGACGGGTTCGGCCAGCGTCAACGCGAAGCTCGCGAAGACCCGCGCGGAAGCCGTGCGTGACGCGCTGAAGGCCGCGGGCATCGCCGAAGACCACATCATTTTGAAGAAGCCGGAAACGATCACGGGCGGTGCTGACGCGAAAGAAGCCCGGCGTGTCGAGATCAGCGCAGCGGCCTGACGTGTCACGGTCAGCATTGCAGTATTCGTTTTAGGAGATTGTCATGTCTAGCATCGGACACGATGTAGCCGCTGGTCACGAGCACGACGGCCACGCCCATGAGTTGCCGCACGGCTGGCGTCGCTGGCTGCACGCCACCAACCACAAGGATATCGGTACGCTGTACCTGATCTTCTCGTTCGTCATGTTCCTGTCCGGGGGCGTGATGGCGCTGGCGATCCGTACCGAACTGTTCGAGCCGGGTCTGCAGATCATGCGTCCCGAGTTCTTCAACCAGCTGACCACCATGCACGGCCTGATCATGGTGTTCGGCGCGATCATGCCGGCATTCGTCGGCTTCGCGAACTGGATGGTGCCGCTGCAGATCGGCGCATCCGATATGGCCTTCGCGCGGATGAACAACTTCAGCTTCTGGCTCCTGCCGGTGGCTGCCGTGCTGCTGGTCAGTTCGTTCTTCGCACCGGGCGGCGCGACCGCCGCGGGCTGGACGCTGTATGCACCGCTGTCCACCCAGATGGGCCCGGGCATGGACTTCGCGATTTTCGCGCTCCATTTGATGGGCGCCTCGTCGATCATGGGCGGTATCAACATTGTCGTGACGATCCTGAACATGCGCGCCCCGGGCATGACGCTGATGAAAATGCCGATGTTCGCGTGGACGTGGCTCATCACCGCCTACCTGCTGATCGCCGTGATGCCGGTTCTGGCAGGCGCGATCACGATGGTGCTGTTCGACCGTCACTTCGGCACGTCGTTCTTCAGCGCGGCTGGCGGCGGCGACCCGGTGATGTACCAGCACATCTTCTGGTTCTTCGGTCACCCCGAGGTGTACATCATGATCCTGCCGGCGTTCGGGATCGTTTCGCAGGTGATCCCGGCGTTCTCGCGCAAGCCGCTGTTCGGCTATAGCTCGATGGTGTACGCGACGGCTTCGATCGCGATCCTGTCGTTCATGGTCTGGGCGCACCACATGTTCGCAACCGGCATGCCGGTGACGGGCCAGCTGTTCTTCATGTATGCGACGATGCTGATCGCCGTGCCGACGGGCGTGAAGGTGTTCAACTGGGTTGCCACGATGTGGCGCGGTTCGCTCTCCTTCGAAACGCCGATGCTGTTCGCGGTGGGCTTCCTGTTCGTGTTCACGTTCGGTGGCCTGACAGGCCTGATGCTCGCGATGGCGCCGCTCGACATCCAGTATCACGGTACGTATTTCGTGGTCGCCCACTTCCACTATGTGCTGGTGGCAGGTTCGCTGTTCGGTCTCTTCTCCGGCTGGTACTACTGGTCGCCGAAGTGGACCGGCTGGATGTACAACGAGACGCGCGGCAAGATCCACTTCTGGGCGTCGATGATCTTCTTCAACCTCGCGTTCCTGCCGATGCACTTCGTGGGTCTCGCCGGCATGCCGCGTCGTTACGCCGACTACCCGGCGCAGTTCACCGACTGGAACCAGGTCATCTCGATCGGCGCCTTCGGCTTCGGTCTGGCACAGGTCTATTTCCTGTTCGCGGTTGCACTGCCGACCTATCGCGGCGGTGGCGAACTCGAGAAAGCATCGGACAAGCCGTGGGACGGTGCAACGGGTCTCGAATGGACCGTGCCGAGCCCGGCTCCGTTCCATACGTTCGAAAACCCGCCGACCGTCGAATAAGATGCTTCGGTCAATGCATCCCGGTTCGGCCAGAAGCCGTTTGAACCGGGATGCGAGACGGGTGGTGGCAGCGTAGCCGCCCGTTCAGTAAAGTACCCAGAAATTGAGCATGATCCGGAATTCACAGCAAAGACGTACTCCCGAGCAGATTCGCGCGGGCAACAAGCGGCTGGGTTTGATTCTGCTCGTCGTGGTGATTGCGTTTTTTGCGGCCGCGGTGATCAAGCAGGTGTGGTTTAGCTGACCGCGCTGTCTGACCCTGCCCAGGCAGCGTGATTGAGGAAGTTCGATGTCGAAGCACCCGCCGGCCGAGGCCGACCGCTCTTTTAACCGTTCGATGCTGATCAAGCTGTTCGTCGTCGCGCTGATGATGTTCGGCTTCGGGTTCGCGCTGGTACCGATGTATCGCGCGATCTGTCAGGTTACGGGCATCAACAACCTCGTGCAGCGCGATGCAACGGAGCGCGAGGCGAAGAATACGCAGGTCGACATGGGCCGCATGATTTCGATCGAATTCGATGCGAACGCGCGTGGCCCGCTCGGTTTCAAGCCGGAACAGCACAGCATGGACGTGCATCCGGGTGAAGTAACAACAGTGATGTATCAGGTCAGCAACGAGCAGGCGCGCACGGTTCACGCGCAGGCGATTCCGAGCTACGCGCCGCGCGAGGCGACCGGGTACTTCAAGAAGATCGAATGTTTCTGTTTCACGCAGCAGACGCTGGCTGCAAACGAAACGAAGCGGTTGCCGGTGGTGTTCGTCGTCGATCCGAAACTGCCGAAGGATGTGAAGACGATCACGCTGTCGTACACGTTCTTCGAACTGAATACGCCGGCGCCGACAACGAAAGGCACCGCGAACGAGGCGGCTGGTACGGGCATCAAGGCGCCGAACCCCGCCTGACGGCGCGTGATGCAGGCAAGGGAAGGCGACGCGAATGAGCGACAACGGTGGGCGCAGAAGCAGTTTCATGCAGTCGATGAGGGCTGTGATGTGGTCGTTTCTGGGGGTGCGCAAACGGCGCGATCTCGAAGCGGACGCGACGCATCTCAATCCGCTGCATGTGATCGTCGCAGCGCTGATTTGCACGGCGATCTTCATTGGCGTGCTGATCTTCGTGGTGCGCCTCGTGGTCGGATAAAGCTGTCCCGGAGATAGCGGGTAGCGCGGGTCCAGGATGGCCCACAAATTAGCGTGAAACGGTGCGGTATCCACGCGCCGTCGAAGATAAAACCGGAACCAACCGGACCAAGCGGAACAACTGGACTGAAGTGGAGAATCAAGAATGAGCGGTCAAAACGAGAGCCCGTACTATTTCGTACCGCATCCGTCGCGGCACCCGATCAGCGCGGCGGTCGGGCTGCTGGTCATGCTCGGATCGCTTGCGTCGTGGATCAACGATGCGAGCTGGGGGCCCCTCGGCGTGGCCGTCGGCCTGCTGTGGCTGCTCTTCACGTTGTGGCACTGGTTCGGCGATGCAATCTCCGAATCGGAAAGCGGCATGTACGGCAAGCGTGTCGACGCGTCGTACCGCTGGAGCATGAGCTGGTTCATCTTCTCCGAAGTGATGTTCTTCGGCGCGTTCTTCGGTGCGCTGTTCTATGCACGCGAAATCGCACTACATCAGCTCGGCAGCCTCGATTACAAGCTGATCTGGCCGGATTTCTCGGCGGTGTGGCCGAACAACGGTCCTGCTGCGCTCGTCTCGCATTTCAAGTCGATGCAGCCGTGGCCGGTGCCGACCATCAATACCGCGCTGCTGTTGTCGTCGGGCGCGACGCTGACCGTGTCGCACCATGCGCTGCGTGAGGATCATCGTCGCAAGGCAATCGTCTGGCTGGCCGCGACGCTCGTGCTTGGCGTCAGCTTCCTGTTCCTCCAGGCCTTCGAATACTTTCACGCGTACAACGAACTGAACCTGACGCTGGCTTCAGGCGTGTATGGCTCGACGTTCTTCCTGCTGACCGGTTTCCACGGTTTCCACGTGTTCCTCGGCGGCACGATGCTGGCAGTCGTCCTGGTGCGCATGATCCGCGGCCATTTCACGGCGGATCATCACTTCGCGTTCGAAGGCGCGGCCTGGTACTGGCACTTTGTGGACGTCGTGTGGCTCGGGCTGTACGTTGTCGTGTACTGGCTGTAAAGCTGTCGGACCTGCATCGGCGGTTATTTCGCGGATGCGGCCTGCTGCGTTTCGGATAATTCGAACGAAGCGCGGAAACTGGATGGCAGTAAGCAGTAACCACGCAGCGCCGCCCCCGACCCTGTCAGGGCGGCGTTTTGCTTCATGGATCGGGTGACGTGACGGACTTCACCGTGACCACGATTCAGTGCCCCAGGGTCCAGATGAGCGTCGCAGGACGTCACCGCGAGCAGGCAGGCGTCAGCGGGCGCCTGCCGAAACATCAGCGGCCGATCGGGATACCGGTCGACTGGATCCAGCCCATCCAGTGTGCGAACAGGATGAACAGGAAAAGCGAGATCGAGAGGCCGACGCGCGTAGCGAGCGACCAGACCATCCGCTTCGACTGGCCCCGGTCGTGCATCATGAAATACAGCGCCGAAGCCATGCTGGCGATGATGAGGACGAAGGCGATGGGAATGAGGATATGCATGGAACCAGTTGACGGTCGGGAACGCAAATGTAAGACGTTCATTATCTCACCGTGTATCGCAAGGCGTGTGCCCGCAGGTGGTGTGCGATGAAGTTTCGGCTTGTTCCCGTCGTGCTGATTCTGATCGTCGTCGCCGTGACGGTGCGGCTTGGTTTCTGGCAGCGCGACCGTGCGCATCAGAAGGAAGCGCTGCAGGCGCACATCATGCAGTTCGAGCATGCGCCGGCGCAAACTGTTACCGCCGCGCCCATCGCGCTGAAGGACATCGAATTCCATCACGTGCGCGCGCTCGGCAGCTTCGTGCCGGAGAAGGTCGTGTATCTGGACAATCGGCCGTATAACGACCAGCCAGGTTTTTACGTCGTGATGCCCTTTAAACTGCACGATGGTGGCTACGTGCTCGTCAATCGTGGCTGGTTGCCGCGCAACATGAACGATCGCGAGGAAATAAAGTCGTTCGTCACGCCGAAGGGCGAGATCGAAATCAAGGGCATCGCGCGTGCCGATGCGAGCAAGGCTTACGAGCTTGGGCAAGGAGGATCGGCCGCACATCAGCAGATTCGCCAGAATCTCGATGTCCACGCCTACGCGGCTGAAACGGGTTTGCCGCTGCAACCGTTCGTGATCCAGCAGTTGAGCGACGACGGCGACATGCTGGTACGCGACTGGCCCGTGCCCACGACGGGCGTCGAGACGAACTACGGCTACATGTTCCAGTGGTGGGGCATGGCCGCCGCGGCGATCGGATTCGGGCTATACGCGGCCCGTCGCGCCGCGAAGAAAGAGCACGCGCCCAGCGCGTAAATGCATCGCGCGCGATGACGGGTCGTTACCGGCCGTCATCGCGCAATCATGGAAAGAGGTCCTGTAGTGTCGACGCAATCTCCCCGCTCTCCGCAATCCGGAAAAACCGCGCAGCGCGGCCAGCCGGCTTCCAACGGTGCATCGAACGGCGCGCCGCCCGCGCGCCAGGGCTCGTGGCAACGCGGCCGCTGGATGATGCTGCTGATCGCGGTCATCTGCGCGGCGCCCGTGATCGCTTCGTACATCACGTACTACGTGATCAAGCCAAAGGGCGGCACGACGAGTTACGGCACGCTTGTCGAACCGCAGCGTCCGATTCCCGACTCGCTCACCGTTATCGGCGAAGACGGCAAGCCGATGCCGCTCACGTCGCTGCGCGGTCGCTGGCTGCTGGTTTCGGTGGACGGCAGCGCGTGCGACAAGGCCTGCGTCACGAAGCTGTATTTCATGCGCCAGATCCGCGCGACGCAGGGCGGCGAACGCGGGCGCGTCGTCAACGTATGGCTGCGTACCGATCCGTCGACTGTTCCGGACGTCGTCAAACGCGCCTACGACGACACCGACATGCTGATCGTCGATCCGTCCGCCGTGGCCGCGTGGCTGCCGGTTGACAGCGGCACGAAGCTGACCGACCACATCTTCGTGGTCGATCCGAACGGCAATCTGATGATGCGGTTTCCGAAAGATCCGGACCCGGGCAAGATCAAGGGCGACGTGACGAAGCTGCTCAAATGGTCGAGCATCGGCTGATGTGACGGTGCCGCGCCCGCGCCGTGGCGCACCGTTTTTCGCGAGAAGGGTAGAGAGATGTTTGTTTTGCAACTCGGCCTGATTGGTCTGTGCATTGCGCTGTTGCCGCTGTCGTACGTCTGGGTCAAGGCCGACGACAACAAGTTTCGCAAGCTCGTCTGGATCACGACCTTCCTGACGCTCGACCTCGTGATGTTCGGCGGCTTCACACGTCTGACCGATTCCGGCCTCGGCTGTCCGGACTGGCCGGGCTGTTACGGCACGTCATCGCCGTTCATCGCGCATGCCGCGATCCACGCGGCGTATCAGGCGATGCCGGGCGGGCCGGTGAGCATGTCAAAGGCGTGGATCGAAATGATCCACCGCTACTTCGCGATGGCGATCGGCGTGCTGATCATCGCGCAGACGCTGATCGCGTGGACGGCGAAGCTGCGTCGCCGGCCGCTGCACGTGTCGCCGTGGTGGCCGACTTCGCTGTTGCTGCTGATCCTCGTGCAAGGCGCGTTTGGCGCGTGGACCGTGACGATGAAGCTGCAGCCCGCAATCGTGACGACGCACCTGCTGCTCGGTCTCGCGCTGCTCGGCACGCTCGGCTGGCTGGCGGCGCGCCAGACACCGCTGCCCTCCTTTGAACCTGCAGCCGCCCGCTGGCGCGCGGCCGCGCTCGCCGCGCTGGTCCTGCTGATCGTGCAGATCGCGCTGGGCGGCTGGGTGAGCACGAACTACGCGGTTCTCGCGTGCACCGATTTCCCGACCTGCAACGGCCAGTGGATTCCGCCGATGAACTTCGCGCGCGGCTTTCACCTGTGGCGTGCGCTCGGCATGACCGGCGACGGCGACTTCATCACGCAGGACGCACTGGTCGCGATTCACTGGACGCATCGCACGTTCGCGTTCGTCGTAATCGCGTATCTCGTGTGGTTCGCGCTGAAAGTGCGCCGCTTCGAATCGTTGCGGCGGCCGGCGAACGGCGTGCTGCTGGTCGTCGTGATCCAGTTCATCACCGGTCTGTCGAACATCGTCCTGCAATGGCCGCTGCCCATTGCAGTCGCCCATAACGGCGGTGCCGCGATCCTGCTGCTGCTGCTCGTTATGCTAAACTTTCGAATCGCTTATAGCCGTCCCGGCCGCGCAGTGTTGCCCGCGCGCGATGCCGCGCCAGCGTGACCCCACATGGACAGCACAACTCTTCCCCATCATCCCGGTAGCCGGATCTCCCAGTACATCGCGCTGACGAAGCCGCGTGTCACGCAGCTCGCCGTGTTCTGCGCGGTCATCGGCATGTTCCTGTCGACGCCCGGCATGGTGCCGTGGAAGCCGCTGATCGGCGGCACGATCGGCATCTGGCTGCTGGCCGCCGGCGCATTTGCGATCAACTGCCTCGTCGAACAGAAAATCGACGCGAAGATGCGCCGCACCGCATGGCGCCCGTCCGCGCGCGGCGAGATCACCACGATGCAGATCCTCGTGTTTTCGGCCGTGCTCGGCAGCGTCGGCATGTGGACGCTCTACACGTTCGCCAACGCGTTGACGATGTGGCTCACGGTTGCCACGTTTGTCGGCTACGCGGTCATCTATACGCTGCTGCTCAAGCCCGCCACGCCGCAGAACATCGTGATCGGCGGTGCCTCGGGCGCGATGCCGCCCGCGCTCGGCTGGGCGGCCGTCACCGGTCACGTGCCGGGCGATGCGTGGATTCTCGTACTCATCATTTTCGTCTGGACGCCGCCGCATTTCTGGGCGCTCGCGCTTTACCGCCGCAAGGATTACGAAAACGCCGGTCTGCCGATGCTGCCCAATACGCACGGCGAGAAGTACACGCGTCTGCATATCCTGCTCTACACGGTGATTCTCTTCGCCGTCACGCTGATGCCGTTCGTTTCCGGCATGAGCGGTGTCCTGTATCTCGCGGCGGCCGTGGTGCTGGGCGCCGTGTTTCTCGGCTATGCGTGGAAAATCTATCGGGAATATTCCGACGCGCTCGCCCGCAAAACCTTCCGTTATTCGATCGTTTATCTGTCGCTGCTGTTCCTGGCGCTTCTGGTCGACCACTACGCTCGCGTTCTCGTTGGCGCATAACACCATGCTCACACTCAGGCTTGCGCGCGCGGCGCGCGTCGCCGTAGCTGCCTGCGCGCTTGGCGGCGCGCTCCTGATGGCCGGCTGCAACAAGGCGCCCGCGTTTCAGAATCTCGATATCACCGGCAATACGCAGTTCGGCGCCGATTTTTCGTTGCCCGACACGAGCGGCAAGATGCGCACGATGGCCGACTTCAAGGGCAAGGTGGTGGTGTTGTTCTTCGGCTACACGCATTGCCCGGATGTCTGCCCGACGACGATGGCCGAACTGTCGCAGGCGCTGCAGCAACTCGGGCCGAAGGATGCGCAGCGCGTGCAGGTGCTGTTCGTGACGGTCGATCCTGAGCGCGATACGCCCGAACTGCTGGCGCAATACGTGCCGGCGTTCAATCCGGCGTTTATCGGCCTGCGGCCTGCCAACGATGCACAGCTCGTCAAGGTGGCGAAGGACTTCCGGGTCTACTACGCGAAGGTGCCGGGCAAGACGCCCGACAGCTACACGATGGATCACACCGCCGCGAGTTATGTGTTCGATCCGGACGGCAAGCTGAGACTCTTCGCCCGCGACGGGCAGGGCGCCGCGCCCTGGGTGCACGACATCAAGCTGCTGCTCGACTGACTGCTGTTCGACGGCAGTCCGGGGAGCGAGAGCGCAACGCAGCGCGAAATAACGAAACAACGAACGAAATAACAACGAACGGCCGGTGAGTCTCACCGGCCGTTTTCTGCTGGCGCCCGCGTTTTACGACAGCGCGGGCAGATTCAGCCCCGGCGCGAGCCGCGTGGCCTTGAATTCCTCGACGGTGTAGGTGGCCAGTTGTTGCTGCGCGAACGGATCGGTGGCGAGGATGGCGTCCAGCCGTTCCCGGTCGATTCGCACTGCAAGGATGATCCCGCCCGTACGCGGCAGCTTCGGCCCGGCAGCGATAAACACGCCTGCATCAAATTGTTGCCCGAGGAATGCACGGTGCGCTTCGAGCGCGTCGTCGATGCGATCGAGCGATGCGGTGTAGGTGATGTTGACGACGTACATGACAGCTCCTGAAAAATGGGCCGGCGCAGCCCGCCGGTGCTTCGCCATTATCGTTCAGCGCGAAAACCAGTGCCGCTGGATTCGGGCGCCTGCGGCGGCCGCGCTGGCGGCATCCCTGTTTTTCTCAAGTCGGTGAAACTTTCAGCCGTTATACAACTTGCAATCGTTTGCGCTCAAAAGGCGCGGGCGAGCGCAAACCGAAAGAAACCACACGAAAGAGACCAACACAATGAGCAGGATGAGTCTGAACCGCAAGCTGTGGCTGTCACTTGCGCTCGTATGGCTGGGGTTGCTGGGCGTCGGGCTATGGAGCGCGGTCGAGACGCGCGGCACCATGCTTGCCGAGCGCAAGGCCGGCATGGTGAATCTCGTCGAGGCGGCGCAGGGCGTCGTCAACGGTTATTACACGCTCGTTCAAAGCGGCAAGCTGGGCGAAGCCGATGCGCAGCGTGAAGCGCTCGCGCGTCTCGCGACCATGCGCTACGGCGAATCCGGATACCTCTTCGTGATGGATTCGAAGCCGGTCGTGCTGATGCATCCGACGTTGCCGCAAATGGACGGCAAATCCGTCGGCGACTTCAAGGATCCGGACGGCAAGCTGCTCTACGTATCGATCGTCGATGCGGCGAAGGCAAGCGGCCGCGGTTTCGCCGAATATCGTGGCCGCCTGCCGCACAGCGAAACGGCCGTACCCAAGATCAGCTACGTAGTGCATTTCGCGCCGTGGGACTGGAACATCACGAGCGGTGTTTTCATCCGCGACATCGACACGACGTACTACCGGACGCTGCTCGGCCACCTGATCGTGGTGCTCCTGATCGGCGCGGCGATTTCGGTGGCGATGGTGCTGATCATCCGCAACGTGCGCGGCAGCCTGGGCGGCGAGCCTGAGCACGCGGCGCGTCTTGCTGCGAGCATCGCGCAAGGCGATCTGACGCAGACCGTCGCGCTGCGCCCGAACGACAGCACCAGCATGATGGCCGCGATGAACCAGATGCAGGCGCGCCTGCAACGGACGATCGGCGAGATCCGTCGTTCGGCGGAATCGATCGCGTCGGCGACGCAGCAGATCGCGACCGGCAACAGCGACCTGTCGCAACGCACGGAGCAACAGGCCGCATCGCTGCAGGAAACGGCCGCAAGCATGGAACAGCTGACGGCGACAGTGAAGCAGAATGCCGACAACGCGCGCCAGGCGAGCGGACTCGCGCACAACGCGTCGGATATCGCGACGCGCGGCAACGATGTCGTGAGCCGCGTGATCGGCACGATGAGCGAGATCAACGAAAGCTCGCACAAGATTTCTGACATCATCGGCGTGATCGAGGGCATCGCCTTCCAGACCAACATTCTCGCGTTGAACGCGGCGGTGGAAGCCGCGCGTGCCGGTGAGCAGGGACGCGGCTTCGCGGTGGTGGCGGGCGAAGTGCGGAGCCTCGCGCAACGTTCGGCGACCGCGGCAAAGGAAATCAAGCAACTGATCGGCGACTCCGTGGAACGCGTGCACAACGGCTCGGAGCTCGTCGGCCAGGCCGGCGCGACGATGGGCGAAATCCTGCAGGCGGTGCGTCGCGTGACCGACATCATGGGCGAGATCGCGGCGGCATCCGAGGAACAGAGCAGCGGCATTTCGCAGGTCGGCCGCGCCGTCACGCAGATGGACGAAGTCACGCAGCAAAACGCGGCGCTCGTCGAAGAAGCGGCCGCCGGTGCCGCCTCCCTGCAGGATCAGGCAGCGCGTCTGCACGACACCGTGAGCGCGTTCCGTGTCGAAGAACAGGCGGGCCGCGTCGAGCCGTCCGTGCGCACTGCTGCGCGCGCACTGCAATCGCCGACGACCCGCGCGACCGCATCTGCATCTGCATCTGCGTCCGCACGCGCAACTGCAACCACACGCGCGGCGGCAAAACCCGCGCCGAAGCCCGCCGCTCGCGATGATGCCGTCAGCGCCATGGCAGGTCGCGACACCGCGAACACCGCGAAATCGCCGGTGGATGCGATTGCTGCCAGCGCCGCCGCGCCTGGTGACGACTGGACGACGTTCTGATTCACGCTTCACCCAGGCGGGCCGCCGGCGAACTGGCGGCCCGCTGTCCGATACGCCTCGCTTTTCCCTTCATCTGCTTCGTCCTCCTCGCCTCGCCTGCATATCCATATGCCATCGCGGTATTTCCCTTCGCATGGGGCGTATGAGACCATTTACGGTCCCGCGGACTGCGAAAACAAAAGACAGTCCCGGCGCGTCTCTCGCGAACTATCGAAACTGAATCAACGCAACACAATCGGGAAATCCATGCAGCGTAGAACACTCCTCAAAACCCTCTCCGCCGTCCTCGCGACGGCCGCATTCGCGACCAGCTTCATCGCGCACGCCGACGACAAGATCATCAAGGTCGGCACGATCAGCGGTCCCGACGCGCAGATCTGGGCGGTCGTCCAGAAAGTCGCGAAGCGCGAGGGCCTGAACGTGAAGGTCATCGAATTCAACGACTACGTGCAGCCGAACGCCGCGCTCGACGCAGGCGACCTCGACGCCAACAGCTTCCAGCATCAGCCCTACCTCGACAGCCAGGTCAAGCAGCGCGGCTACAAGATCGTGAATGCCGGTCTCACGTACATCTCGCCGCTTGGTATCTATTCGAAGAAGCTGAAGTCGGTGAAGGATCTCGCGCAAGGCGCGAAAGTCGCCGTGCCGAACGATCCGTCGAATGAAAACCGGGCGCTGCTGTTGCTGCAATCGCAGGGCGTGATCAAGCTGAAGGCCGGCGCGGGCACGAACGGCAACAATGCGACGCCGCTCGACGTCGCCGAAAACCCGAAGAAGGTGAAGCTGATCGAACTGGACGCCGCGCAATTGCCGCGTTCGCTGTCGGACGTCGATGCCGCCGCGATCAACACGAACTTCGCGCTCGCCGCCGGGCTGCAACCGGCCAAAGATGCGATCGCGCTCGAAGACATCCATAGCCCGTACGCGAACCTGATCGCCGTGCGCACGCAGGACAAGGACAAGCCGTGGGTGAAGAAACTGGTCGCGGCGTATCAGTCGGAAGACGTGCGTCAGTTCATCAAGACGGAATTCAAGGGCTCGGTCGTGCCGTCATTCTGATTCGCTGGATCGTGGGCAATCCGCGATCCAGAATCAACGAGCGGCAAGCAGAAGCGCCATGGGCAACCCTGGCGCTTTTTTGTTGTCCGCGTGGACGAACGAAAAGGCAGGCCAGTCGCGAGTCCCTGCAATCGCCGGTCAGTTCCCGCCGTGCCGGATCTCGCTGCCGAGCAACCGCTCGATCAACTGCATCGCCGCGACGAGCTGCTCCTGCTCCGCCGGATCTAGCCGTGTCAACTGCGCGCATACCTCGTCGTTGGCGGCTTCGTCGAGCGGTTCATATGCTGCGCGGCCTGCGTCGGTGAGCGCGAGCAGCGACTGGCGCGCGTCGACTTCGGAAGGGCGACGTGAAATCAGGTTGCGACGCTCAAAGCTTGTGAGCAGGCGGCTCAGGTAGCCGCTATCGAGGCCCAGATTGCGGATGAGCGCCGCCGCGGTATCCGCGCGACCACGCTGCAACTCATGCAGCACGCGCACTTCGGTCAACGAGAACGGACTTCTCTGCAGGCGCTCGTGCAGCGCGCCGATGCGCTGCGTATAGAAGCGGTTGAAATGGCGCACCACCTGAGCGCGCTGCAGTATCGCGGGATCGGTCAACGTAGGCTCTCCGATGTTCTTTTCGACGATCAGGCCGTCACTCTATATGTGATTCCGTCCCTTTTACAAATTCGGGTCAAAAGCGGATGAGGTCGATACGCGGTTGCTGGTATTAAAGAGGTATGTACTTTGTGCAGACTGGGCTCTTATGGGGCAGACCAGTGGCCTCTTTTTTGGTGTTAAAACAGGCTTGTACGGGTAAATCCTGATCTCCGCAGTGTTGATAAAGCACCCTTGAATATCTTAATAAATTGTTTTATATCAATATGTTATGTGAATTTCTTGAGTCTGGATCGACGTGGTTTGACTGGTATTATGTTGGTTATATAATGGGCTCCACGTTCAAGAAGCCGTGCTCTCGTTCCCCGATCGCCGGAGCCCCATGGAAACTCGCTGGTCCGCCCTGATGCCTGACGCGCGTAACGTCACGCCGCTCTACCTGCAGCTCGCGCGCAATCTCGCGACGGCGATCCATTGCGGCGTCTGGTCGGCCGGCGAGGCGCTGCCGTCCGAGCGCACGTTGTCCGACGCCATCGGCGTTTCGCGCATTACCGCGCGCAAGGCAATCGAACTGCTCGTCGAGCAGGGTCTGATTCGCCGCGCGCGGGGCGCCGGCAGCTTCATCACGCCGCGCGTCGAAGATCCGCTCTCCCGTCTCACCGGTTTCACGAAGAAGATGGAGCAGCGCGGCTTCCATCCCGATTCCGTGTGGCTCGAACGCGAAATCCGTTCGGCGAATCGCGAGGAAGTCGTGCATCTCGGCCTGTCGCCGGGCGCACCGGTCGCGAGTCTGCGGCGTCTGCGCCGCGCCGACGGTATCGTGATGGCGGTCGAACACTCGGCGCTGCCTGCTTCGATCGTGCCGGACCCGCAGGCCATCGGCCTGTCGCTTTACAGCTATCTGGAGCAACGCGGTATGGCCGTGGTACGCGCGCTGCAGCACTTCCGGGCCGTCAACGCAACGAGCGAGATTGCCGGCCTGATGGATATCGAGCCGCGCACCGCACTGCTCGTGATCACCCGCGTCGGCTACAGCGCCGACCAGCGCGCGATCGAACTCACCGACACCTATTGCCGCGACGACTACTACGACTTCGTCGCTGAACTGCGGCAGTAGCGCGGAACAGAACCAGGCGGAAGCAGTCATGAAAATGCACGATGCATCATCAGAGAGACACATGCTGACCGGAAACATACTCACCACCGATGGCTGGATCAACGGCACGATCGAATTCGAGAACGGCCGCATCACATCGCTGAAAGGCGAGCGCGCCGATCCTTCGCAGAACGGCGATCCGTACATCCTGCCGGGCTTCATCGACCTGCACGTGCATGGCGGCGGCGGCTCCGACGTGATGGAATCCGGCAACGCGATCGAGACGATCACCCGCACGCACGCACGTTTCGGTACGACGAGCCTGCTCGCCACCACGATGACCGCACCGCGTGCCGAACTGATGAACGTCGTCGCGAATCTCGGCGACGTGGTGCGCGTGCGTACGCCGGGCGGCGCACGGGTGCTCGGCGTGCATCTGGAAGGCCCGTACATCAACCCCGGCAAGCTTGGCGCGCAACCGGACGCGGCGGTTTCCGCCGTGCTCGACGAGGTGCTGAAGTATCTGTCGATCGCGCCGATCCGCGTCGTCACGCTGGCGCCGGAAATTTCCGGCCACATGGACATCATTAGCGAGATGGCGGCGCACGGCGTGCGTGTGCAGCTCGGCCATTCGCTCGGTACGTACGACGACGCGGTCGCCGCGATGAAGCACGGCGCGTGCGGTTTCACGCATCTGTTCAACGCGATGTCGCCGCTGCATCACCGCAATCCTGGCCTTGTCGGCGCCGCGCTCGCGCATGCCGAATTCGCCGAAATCATTCCTGACCTGCTGCACGTGCATCCGGGCGCGATCCGCGCCGCGATGCGCGCGATTCCGCGCCTGTATGTGGTGACCGACAGCACGTCGGCAACCGGCATGCCGGACGGCGAATATCGCCTTGGCAGCCAGCACGTCACGAAGTGCCTCGGCGGCGTGCGTCTCGCCGACGGCACGCTCGCCGGCAGCACCCTGACGATGGATCAGGCGCTGCGCAACCTTGTCTCGCTCGGCCTGCCGATGGCCGATGTTTCAAACCGTCTGTCGCGCTACGCCGCCGACTACCTGGGCATCGAGGATCGCGGCCGTATCGCGCGCGGTGCATGGGCCGATGTGGTCGTGTTCGATCGTGAACTGGCGTTGACCGCGACATACGTCGAAGGAGAATCGATTGTCGAATATGCTTGATGAAGCGTTGGCGTCCGCCGACGTAGTCGCCGCACAGCTTGCGGATACGTCGCGGGTCGAAGCCCTCGCGCACAAACTCGCGGAATTGCCGCGGCATGTCGCGCTGACGGTCGCACGCGGCAGTTCGGACCACGCGGCGAGTTATTTCGCAAGCCTCACGATGAGCCGTCTCGGCGTGCCGGTCGCATCGTTGCCGATGTCGGTCGCGACGCTGCAGCAGGCGCCGCTCAAGGTGCGCGATCAGGTCGCGCTCGCATTTTCCCAGTCGGGCAAGAGCCCGGACCTCGTCGGTACGATGGTCGCATTGCGCGACGCCGGCGCGCTGACAATTGCCGCGGTGAACGCGCCGTCGTCGCCGCTCGCGGATGCCTGCGAGTTTCATCTGCCGCTGCTGGCGGGCCCGGAACTGAGCGTCGCCGCGACCAAGAGCTACATCGCGATGCTGGCGTTATCGGCGCAGCTCGTCGCGCGCTGGCAGCGCGACGAAGCCCTGCTGGCTGCGTTGAACACGCTGCCGGACGCGTTGCGCCAGGCCGGTGCGCTCGACTGGAGCAAGGCCGTCGAGGCGCTGCGTGGCGTCGAACGCATGATCGTGATCGGCCGGGGGCTCGGCCTCGCGATCGCGCAGGAAGCGGCGCTGAAGCTGAAGGAAACGTCGGGTATTCAGGCGGAAGCGTTTTCGAGCGCGGAAGTGCGTCATGGTCCGATGGAACTGATCGGCCGCGACTATCCGCTGCTGGTTTTCGCACCGCGCGGTCCCGAACAGGCAGGCCTGATCCAGCTTGCGCGCGACATGCGGGCGCGCGGCGCACATGTGCTGCTCGCCGCACCGGCCGACGTGCCGGAAGCGACGTTGCCGCTCGTCTCCACCGATCATCCGGCGCTCGATCCCGTCGCCGCGATTCTTTCCTTTTATGTGATGGCCGACGGTCTCGCCGCCGCTCGCGGACGCAATCCCGATGCACCGCGCCATCTGAATAAAGTCACCGAAACTCACTGATCGAGATATCAGATGCGACGTGTTGAGGAGTCCCGTTTGATGAGCCATTCCCAAGGCCCAGTAGTGTTGCTCGCGCCGTTGACCGGTCCGGTCGTGCCGCTGGCAGATGTTCCCGACCCGGTGTTCTCAGGCGGCATGTTCGGCGACGGTATCGGCATCGATCCGCTCGCCGGCCGGCTGGTCGCGCCGTGCGACGGCGTGATCATGCATCTCGCGCGCACGGGTCACGCACTGACGCTGACCACCGCCGAAGGCGCAGAAATCCTGCTGCATATCGGTATCGACACGGTCGAGCTGGCTGGCAAGGGTTTCACGCCGAAGGTGCCGCAAGGCGCGACGGTCCGTACCGGCGATGTGCTGATCGAATTCGATCTGGACTATGTCGCATCGACGGCGCCGAGCCTCGTTTCGGTGATCGCGATTGCGAATTCCGATGCGTTCGAAATCGTCGGACGTCCGGTGGCCGGCATGCTGAAGGCCGGCGAAAGTCCGCTATTCACGCTGCGCGCCCGCGATGGCGCCGCCGCCGAAGCATCGCGCCAGGCGACGCACGTCACCGAGGAATCGCGCCAGCAGATCACGCTTGCGCACGCCGGCGGCCTGCATGCGCGGCCGGCGGCGCGCGCCCGCGAAGCGGCGCGCGGTTTCGATGCGCGCGTCGAAATCCGTTACGAAGGACGCAAGGCGGCGATCGAGAGTGTCGTCGGTCTGCTTGGGCTTGGTGCGGGTGAAGGCGCGACGGTCGAGATTCTCGGCGTCGGTCCGCAGGCTGCGGCAGCGGTCGAAGCCGTCGCGCACGAACTGTTGCGCGAAGCGCATGGTGAGGTTGAGGAAAAGCCGGCGCGTCAAAGCTCGCCCGCGCCGCAGCAGGTTGCGCGCGCGGCCGGCACGCCGGACACGCTGGCTGGCGTGTGCGCGTCGCCGGGCATCGCGGTCGGCAAGATCGTGCGCTGGGACGACGCCGATCTCGAGCCGCCGGAAGTCGCGAGCGGCACGTCGGCGGCTGAAAGCCGTCTGCTCGACAAGGCGCTTGCCAGTGTCGATGCGGAGCTGAACGCGGTCGTGCGCGACGCGTCGCAACGCGGTGCGGTCGGCGAAGCGGGCATTTTCGCGGTGCATCGCGTGCTGCTCGAAGACCCGACGCTCCTCGACGCCGCGCGCGATCTGATCAGCCTCGGCAAGAGCGCCGGCTTCGGGTGGCGCTCGGCGATCCGCGCGCAGACCGCGGTACTCGCGAACATCGACGACGCCTTGCTCGCCGAACGCGCAGCCGATCTGCGTGACATCGAAAAGCGCGTGCTGCGCGCGCTCGGCTATTCGAACGGCGCGGCGCGCGTGTTGCCGGACGAAGCGGTGCTCGTGGCGGAAGAATTCACGCCGTCGGATCTGTCGTCGCTCGATCGCACGCGCGTGACGGCGCTGCTGATGGCGCGCGGCGGCGCGACGTCGCACGCCGCGATCATCGCGCGCCAGATCGGCATTCCGGCGCTGGTGGCGGTTGGCGACGCGCTCTTCGCGATACCCGAGGGCACGCAGGTCGTGGTCGATGCCGGCGCAGGTCGCCTCGAACACGCGCCCACCGCGCTCGACGTCGAACGTGCGCGCAGCGAGCGCCAGCGTCTTGCCGGCGTGCGTGAAGCGAACCGCCGCACGTCGCAACAGTCGGCCGCCACGAACGACGGCCGCGCGATCGAAGTCGCCGCCAATATCGCCACGCTCGAAGACGCGAAGACCGCCGTCGACAACGGCGCGGATGCCGTCGGTCTGCTTCGCACGGAACTGCTGTTCATTCATCGCCGGGCCGCGCCGAACGTCGACGAACATCGCCAGAGCTATCAGACGATCGTCGATGCGCTGGGCGGCCGCACCGCGATCATCCGCACGCTCGACGTGGGCGCCGACAAGGAAGTCGATTACCTGACGCTGCCACCGGAAACGAACCCGGCGCTCGGCCTGCGCGGCATCCGTCTCGCGCAGGTGCGCCCGGATCTGCTCGACGACCAGTTGCGCGGGCTGCTCGCCGTGCGTCCGGTGGGCGCCGTGCGCATCCTGCTGCCGATGGTCACCGATTCGGGTGAACTCGTCCGTCTGCGCAAACGTATCGACGAACTGGCGCGCGAAGCGGGCCGCACGGACGCGATCGAAGTCGGCGTGATGATCGAAGTGCCGTCGGCGGCGCTGCTGGCCGACCAGCTTTCGCAGCATGCGGATTTTCTGTCGATCGGCACCAACGACCTGACGCAATACACGCTCGCGATGGACCGCTGCCAGCCGGACCTCGCCGCACAGGCGGACGGGCTGCATCCGGCGGTGCTGCGTCTGATCGACGCCACCGTGAAGGGCGCGGAAAAGCATGGCAAGTGGGTGGGCGTCTGTGGCGCACTGGCGGGCGACCCGCTCGCGGTGCCGCTGCTCGTCGGCCTGGGCGTGACCGAGCTTTCGGTGGATCCGGTGTCGGTGCCGGGCATCAAGGCGCGGGTGCGCAACCTCGATTATCAGCTGTGCCGTCAGCGCGCCCAGGATGCGCTCGCGCTCGACTCGGCGCAGGCGGTAAGGGCAGTGAGCCGCGAAGTCTGGCCGCAGGACTGAACCCCACACAGTTCGCGGCAACCTTCGCAACATGAAGACGTAAATGAGGCACAAGCGGCTGCGCAAGCCGCACAACACGTAACGCAATGACGTAGGCAATAACTACGACCACGACTCAATGAAGGGATTGGAGATATCAATGGATGGGAATCCGTTTCTGAAGATTCAGCGCCTCGGTCGCGCGCTGATGCTGCCGATCGCAGTGCTGCCGGTCGCCGGCCTGCTGCTGCGCCTCGGTCAGCCCGATGTGTTCAACATCAAGATGATCGCCGACGCGGGCGGCGCGATTTTCGACAACCTGCCCCTGCTGTTCGCGATCGGCGTGGCCGTCGGCTTTGCGAAGGACAACAACGGCGTTGCGGCGCTGGCGGGCGCCATCGGCTATCTCATCGAGATCGCCGTGATGAAGGACATCAACGACAAGCTCAACATGGGCGTGCTGTCGGGGATCGTGGCCGGTATCGTGGCCGGGCTGCTGTACAACCGGTACAAGGACATCAAGCTGCCCGATTACCTCGCGTTCTTCGGAGGGAAACGGTTCGTGCCGATTGTCACCGGGGTTGTGTGTCTGGTGATAGGAATCGCGTTCGGCTATGTGTGGGCGCCGGTTCAGGCCGTTATCGACCTGGCCGGTCACTGGCTGACGACCGCGGGCGCGATCGGCGCATTCGTGTTCGGTGTGCTGAACCGTCTCCTGCTGGTCACGGGTCTGCATCACATCCTGAATTCGTTGACGTGGTTCGTCTTCGGCTCGTTCACGCCGCCGGGCGGCGCGGCCGTGACGGGCGACCTGCATCGCTTCTTCGCAGGCGATCCGACGGCCGGAACGTTCATGACGGGCTTCTTCCCGGTCATGATGTTCGGTCTGCCGGCCGCGTGTCTCGCGATGTTCCATGAAGCACCGAAGGAACGCCGCGCGATGGTGGGCGGCCTGCTGTTCTCGATGGCGCTGACCTCGTTCCTGACGGGCGTGACCGAGCCGATCGAATTCAGCTTCATGTTCCTCGCACCGGTGCTGTACGTGATCCACGCGCTGCTGACGGGTCTCGCGCTCGCGATCTGCTCGGCGCTCGGCATTCACCTCGGCTTCACGTTCTCGGCTGGAGCGATCGACTACGTCCTGAACTACGGCCTGTCGACGAAGGGCTGGATGGCGATTCCGATTGGCGTCGTCTACGCCGTCGTGTACTACGGCCTGTTCCGCTTCTTCATCCGCAAGTTCAACATGGCGACGCCGGGTCGTGAACCCGTCAATGCCGATGATGCAACCATGGAAACGTCAGATGGCGTTGCCGCGCCGGCAACGGCTGTGGCCGCGACACGCGCGCAGCGTTACATCGCGGCGCTGGGCGGCGCGTCGAATCTGACGCTCGTCGATGCATGCACGACGCGCCTGCGTCTTTCGGTGGTGGATGCGACCCAGGTGTCGGAAGCCGGTCTGAAGACGATCGGCGCGCGCGGTGTGCTCAAGCGGGGCGCGACGAACGTGCAGGTGATCATCGGACCGGAAGCGGACATGATCGCCGACGAAATCCGCACGACGATCGATCAGGGCGGCGCGGCTGCCGCGAAGCCGGCGGCCGTGGCTGCAACACCAGCCGCAGCGGTTGCGGGCGATGCTGCATTTGCCGTAGCGGAAAGCGGTCCGCTGGATCCGGACCCGGCACGCTGGCTCGCCGTGTTCGGTGGTGCGACCAATGTCGTCTCGCTCGACGCCATCGCGGCGACGCGTCTGCGTGTCGTGGTGAGCGATCCGTCGGCGGTGGACAACCAGCGCATGGCAGGGCTGGACGTCGCGTGGGTGTCGGCGGATACGTTCCACATCGTCGTGGGTCAGGCGGCAGCGCGCTACGCGCAGCAACTGGCGACGCGCCTCCCGACGGCTACCGGTGGCGCTACGCCGCAACCTGCCTGATGCGTTTCACGCTTTAGACGGAAGCAATAATAAACGCGGCGCCCTGATGTGAAGGGCGCCGCGTTTGCGTTGACGGTCTGGCTTTTACGCGTTATCGAATCGTGACGCCGGCTTGTGTGCCGAAGCCGCGGACACTATCGCCATCACCCGGTCCGTGCCCGGCGTCGTTGTTCAATACATCGAATGGGTGTTTTCTTCGATCGCCGCGGCGGTGACCTTGCCGCGCATCACGCGATAGACCCAGCCCGTATAGATCAGGATCAGCGGCAGGAAAATGATGACCGCGATCAGCATGATCTGCAGTGTCATCTGGCTCGACGTCGAGTCCCACACCGTGAGGCTGCTGCGACTGTCGAGCGACGACGGCATGATGAACGGAAACATCGAGAAGCCCGCTGTCAGGATCACGCCCGCGATCATCAGCCCGGTCGAGACAAATGTGATTTTCTCGAAGCGCGAGCTGGCCAGCAGTAGCGCAAGCATGCCGCCAGTCAGACCTGCCACCGGTGCCGCGATCATCCATGGATACGTGGAGTAGTTGTTCAGCCACAGCCCGGGCGCACCGATCACGCTTTTCAGCAGCGGATTGGCGACGGTATCGAGCGGCGCGGCATCGACGATCTGATAGCCGCCGATCAGGGTCGCCACCAGCAGACCCGCGATGATGAACAGCGCGACCGCGGCGAGCGACATGATGCGCAGCGCCACCGAAGCGCGTCGCGCCACGATGCCATCCGTCTTCATCTTGACGAACGCGGCGCCGTGCGCCGCAAGCATCGACACGCTCACGAGCCCGCACACCAGCGCGAACGGATTGAGCAGCGCGAAGAATCCGCCGTGATACGTGACGCGCAGATCGGTATCGAACTCGAAGGGGACGCCCTGCAGCAGGTTCCCGAACGCGACGCCGAACACCAGCGCCGGCACGAAGCCGCCGACGAAAAGCGCCCAGTCCCACGCCGTGCGCCAGCGCGGATCTTCACGCTTGTTGCGATAGTCGAAGCCGACCGGCCGCAGAAACAGCGCGAACAGCACGAGCAGCATCGCGAAATAGAAGCCGGAGAACGATGCCGCATAGACCAGCGGCCACGCCGCGAACATCGCGCCGCCAGCGGTGACGAACCAGACCTGATTGCCTTCCCACGTCGCGCCGACCGTGTTCACGACGATGCGTCGCTCGCCGTCGGTCTTGCCGATGAAGGGCAACAGGATCGCTGCGCCCATATCGAACCCGTCGGTGAGCGCGAAGCCGATCAGCAGCACGCCGATCAGCGCCCACCAGACCAGTTTGAGGGTGACGTAATCCATGATGGTTTCCCGTTGAACAGACTGGTGTGAATTACGCCGCCGACTTGCCGGCCAGTGCGGGCGCGGGCTTGTCCTGCTCATGGTGGTAACGGCCCGTATGCAGCGACGACGGACCGAGGCGCGCGTACTTGAACATCAACGTGATTTCGATGACGAAAAGCGCCGTATAGAACACCACGAAACCGGCAAGGCTCAGATACAGGTCGCCCGGCTGCAGGCTCGACGCGGAAAGCGACGTCGGCAGAATGCCCGCGATCGTCCACGGTTGCCGACCGACTTCAGCGACGATCCAGCCAGACTCGGCCGCAAGCCACGGCAGCGGAATCGCCCACACGGCCCAGCGCAGGAACCAGCGGCGCTTGTCCAGCAGCAGCGAGCGTTGCGCGCAGAACCAGAACGCCAGCACGAACGTCGCAAGGAACAGGATGCCGAGGCCGACCATCAGGCGGAATGAGAAGAACACGGGCGAAACCGGTGGAATCGTTTTCTTTGCAGCCTGCCTGATCTGTTCCGGCGTGGCGTCGGTGACGTTCGTCGTGAACTGCTTGAGCATCAGGCCGTAACCCAGATCGGCCTTGTGCGCTTCGAACGTTGCGTGCGCTTCGTCGGTGTCGTCGCCGCTTTTCAGATGCTGTAGCGCGCCGTATGCGAGCATGCCGCTTCTGATGCGCGTTTCGTTGTGCGCCATCAGGTCTTTCAGGCCCAGCACCGGTTCGTCGAGCGAGCGCGTCGCGATGATGCCAAGCGCATAGGGCACGCGGATTGCGTAATCGGTGCGTTCTCCCTGCTGGTTCGGAATGCCGATGATCGTGAACGGCGCAGGTGCGGGTGCCGTATCCCATTCGGATTCGATGGCGGCGAGCTTGATCTGCTGCACTTCACCCGTGCGATAGCCCGATTCGTCGCCGAGCACGATCACGCAGATCGTGGACGCCAGCCCGAAACCCGCCGCGATCGCGAATGAACGCAGCGCGAATGCGGTGTCACGACGCTTCAGCAGATACCACGACGACACACCGAGTACGAACATCGACGCCGTCACGTAGCCCGCCGACACCGTATGCACGAACTTCACCTGCGCGACCGGATTGAACAGCACATCGAAGATGCTGGACAGCTCCATGCGCATCGTCTGGTAGTTGAAGTGGGCGCCGACGGGATTGTTCATCCAGCCGTTCGCGACCAGAATCCACAGCGCCGACAGGTTCGATCCGAGCGCGACGAGGAACGTGACGACCAGATGCTGCACTCTCGAAAGCCGGGTCCAGCCGAAGAAAAAGAGCCCGACGAACGTCGATTCGAGGAAGAACGCCATCAGACCTTCGACGGCCAGCGGCACCCCGAAAATATCGCCGACGTAATGTGAGTAGTACGACCAGTTCGTGCCGAACTGGAACTCGAGCGTGAGCCCGGTCGTGACGCCCATCGCGAAGTTGATCCCGAAGAGCTTGCCCCAGAACTGGGTCATGTCCTTGTAGATCTGCTTGCCGGTCATGACATAGACCGACTCCATGATGACGAGCAGCCATGACAGGCCGAGCGTCAGGGGCACGAACAGAAAATGGTAGAGCGCCGTGACGGCGAACTGTAAGCGCGAAAGGTCGACGACTTCGCTAGCGTGCATGAGTATCACCTCGAGACGGATGCGGTGCGGGAACGCCGAGTAGCGCCTCTGCGACGACCGCTGGCGGCAGCGACATGTGCTCTGCCTGCGGATGATTGAAGAATGCGTATTTGAGGATCATCAGCAGCGCGAACTTGATCGCGAGCACGATGACGATATCGCGTGCGAAAGTCGGACCGCGCGCCCATGCGGCGCAGCGCGCGCGCAGGCGCAGGCGAGGAGTCCTGTGATTCAGCGTTATGGTCATGATGGGTCGATGACGGCTCCATGGGAGGAGTGCCGGTCGGGCCGCATGGCGCGGCCTGGCAAAATGCATGACGGAATTCCAGGAGCGAGCCCATCGACGCGCGAGTTCCGCGCTGTGGCATACGGTCGCGAAGGCGAACCCGCGAAATCAGTATCGCCGCGCTCTTTATGTTGCGTCAACAAAAAGGGGGCGATTGTCCTGGAAATGAATCGGGAGTCAGGCCGCAGACAAGAAAAAGCCCCGCCATCTTTCGAAGGCAGGGCCGGATACAACAGCGGTGCCGGGCAAGCCGGCTTGTGCGTTACGCGTATTCGCTCAATGCACCACGCATTTTCTTCATCGCGCTGGCCTCGATCTGACGGATACGTTCCGCCGATACACCGAATTCGTCGGCGAGTTCGTGCAGCGTCGAGCCGCCCGAACCGTTGTCGTCGACCTTCAGCCAGCGTGCCTCGATGATGCGGCGGCTGCGGGCGTCGAGCGCGTCGAGCGCGCTGGCGATACCGTCGCTGTGCAGCCTGTCGCGCTGACGTGCGGCGAGCACCGCGGTCGGCTCGTTATGCGAGTCGGCCAGCCACGCGATCGGCGAATACGCCTCTTCACCGTCTTCGACCTGGCCTTCGAGCGCGATATCGCCGCCGGACAGACGCGTTTCCATTTCGGCAACTTCTTCGCGCTTCACGTTCAGCTCGGTCGCGAGTCCTTCGATTTCCTCCGGCGTGAACGCCTGGAAACCCTGCTTGTGGCTGCGCAGGTTGAAGAATAGCTTGCGCTGCGCCTTGGTGGTGGCGACCTTCACCATGCGCCAGTTGCGCAGGATGTATTCGTGGATCTCCGCCTTGATCCAGTGCATGGCGTACGAAACCAGCCGCACGTTCTGCGAAGGATCGAAGCGTTTCACCGCCTTCATCAGGCCGATGTTGCCTTCCTGGATCAGGTCGGCGTGCGGCAGGCCGTAGCCCAGGTAGTTACGCGCGATCGACACGACAAGACGCAGGTGCGACAGCACCAGACGACGGGCGGACTCCAGATTGTCCTGCTCGCGAAATTCGGTGGCGAACTGGCGTTCCTCCGCCGGCGTCAGCATCGGAATCCGGTTCACGGCCTGAATGTAGGCGTCGATATTGCCCAGCTGGCCGGGCAGCAGCGAAGAATGCGCGAGCACCAGAGCGCCTGCCGGAGCGGCCTTAGCCGACGGCGGGCTCAGAGTACTCGGAAGGGTCAGTGCATTGCTCACGTATGAAACTCCTATGGAATCAACCAGATGCTCAGTCAGAAAACGACTCCCGTGGATGTTAGCACTCCAGTAGCAGGAGTGCTAATACTTAGAGGCCGTAGGGACTTGAGAGTTCCGTGTAACCTATTGAAACTTCATGTTCAATAGCATGGTACGCCGTCTGCAGGAATTTTGCTGGGCCCGTACAATTTGCTATTGCGATGCTTTGGTGCGGATAAATGACCTGTTTTCGTCTGATTTCAAGCAATTATTCGTCAAAGCCGGCTTTCTTTTATAAGGTTTCTTTTACTTCACTTCTCTCTAAAATGGCGGAGGCCGCCTCGCGGTGACCATCGAATCTGGGCGAAGGTGTTTGATGAAGAAGAAAAATGCACAGCTCGGCTGGGCGCTTCGGGGCGCCTTCGTACTGGCATTTCTGACCTTTTCAGAGCTGGCTGCCGCGGATCAGTTCGGCATCCAGGTGGCGGGCGGTATGGCCGATCATCACGTCAACAAGCTCGATCTGGGCGTGGTGTGGGACCCGGGATTGACGTGGTGGGAGATCGGCGGCTGGCACTTCGCGCTGATCGGCGAGGCGCACGTCTCGTGGTGGCATAGCAGCGAGGGGGACGTGCACCAGAACACCGGTGAGTTCGGCATTACACCGGTGATCCGGTTTATCAAGGGTGCGGGCTGGTTCCGGCCGTTCGTTGAAGCTGGCATCGGTGTGCGCGTGTTGACCAGCCCGACGATTTCGAATTCGTACACGCTGTCGTCGGGGTTCCAGTTCGCCGATATGGCGGGCGTGGGCGCCCAGTTCGGCGACCGCCAGCAATACGAGGCAGGCTTTCGATTCCAGCATCTGTCCAACGCCAGTATCAAAGAGCCCAATCCTGGTATAAATTTCACCCAGCTATATCTGCAATACAACTTCTGACGGTCGGGGCCGCCGCGCGCGGCGCCTTTCGGTGCAAAGGGGCAGAGCGATGGCGGCAAAAATGATCGAGGCGATTCGCGGGCTGGAGCGAGACCGCTTTCGCGCGATGGTCGACGGCAACGGTGAACTGCTCGACGCGCTCCTGTCGGACAGTGTCGTCTACGTCCATACCAACGGCAAGCGGGAGTCGAAGCAGCAGTTCATCGACGCCATCACGGCGGGCCGTCGCCGCTACCGGCAGATCGAAATCCAGTCGCAGGACATTCTGACCGTGGGTCATGAGACCTGCGTCGTCACGGGCCGCGCGCTGATCGAGATGGAAGCGAACAGCGGCGCGCTGCTTTTCCCGATCGCCTATACCGCAATCCAGACACAGGAAGCCGGGCACTGGCGGCTGATCGCCTGGCAGGCGACGCGTTGCGCAATCGAGTGAAACGGGTCGGTTTCCCATCGCCAGGCAGCCTTGTGAGCCGCCTGGGCGCATGACGCACGGCGTCGCGCCATGTTTCGACGCTTCGCCACCTGATGTACTGCGTTGAATCTGACGGCGGGCCAGCTTTTTTCCCCGCCGTCTTCCCTTATGTCGGCGGTTACGCCGCGACGCGCCGGTCCACCGGCGCCCACACCGCACGATTGACGCCGCTCACCACCGCATCGATGACGGCCGTCGCTTCATCGTCGCTTACGCCGACGCCGTAGCGCACCGTCTGTCCGCCGACGCGGCAGCCCGCAAACGCGGCGACACGTCCGTCTGTCGTTCGCTGGATTTCGCACGACGTGATCTCGACCGGCTGACCGGCCGCCGACGCAATTGCCTGCGCCACCGAGTGCGCGTGCGTAGCGGCGCTGCCTTGCGCACCGGCACCGGCCGGTGTCGCGATGCTGATGTCGCGGTTTTCCCATCGCACGGACGTCGCGCTGACACGCGCGGCTGGCCCTTCGGTCTCGAAGTACTCGCGCGTGAAGAGCGCGCAGATGGCGTCACCGGTGATTTCCTCGCCGGACTGATCCGCGACCGCCTGTACCGCGTGGCTGAACTCGATCTGCACGCGACGCGGCGGCGTGAAGCCCATGCCGCGCTCCAGCAGATACGTCGAGCCACCCTTGCCGGACTGGCTGTTCACGCGGATGACCGCGTCGTAGCTGCGGCCGAGGTCGGCCGGATCGATCGGCAGATACGGCACTTCCCAGACGGCGTCGGGCGCGTGCTGCGCGAAACCCTTGCGGATCGCGTCCTGATGCGAGCCGGAGAACGCCGTGAACACGAGGTCGCCGGCATAGGGATGGCGCGGATGCACCGGAATCTGGTTGCAGCGTTCGACCACGCGGCGCACCGCGTCGATGTCGGAGAAATCGAGCGCCGGATCGACGCCCTGCGTATAGAGATTCATCGCGAGCGTGACGATGTCGACGTTGCCCGTGCGCTCGCCGTTGCCGAACAGGCAGCCTTCGACGCGATCCGCGCCCGCCATCAATGCCAGTTCAGCGGCGGCGACGGCTGTGCCGCGGTCGTTATGCGGATGCACCGACAGCACGATGCTGTCGCGATAGCTGAGATTGCGGTCCATCCATTCGACCTGGTCGGCGAAGACGTTCGGTGTCGCCGCTTCGACGGTGGCCGGGAGATTCACGATCATCTTGTGATCGCGCGTCGGACGCCACGTCTGCGCGACCGCGTCGCACACTTCGCGCGCGAACGTGAGTTCGGTCATGCTGAACGTTTCCGGCGAGTACTGGTAGATCCAGTGCGTCTCTGGCCGTGCGTCGGCGTATTGCCGGATGATCCGCGTGCCGTCCACGGCGAGCGCCTTCACTTCGTCTTTCGACTGGTTGAACACGATCTTGCGGAACGACGGGGCGATCGCGTTGTACAGATGCACGATCGCGCGCGGCACGCCTTCGAGCGCCTCGAACGTGCGCGCGATCAGTTCTTCGCGCGCCTGCACGAGGACTTCGATCGTCACGTCGTCGGGAATGCGTTTTTCATCGATGAGCTTGCGAACGAAATCGAAGTCGGTCTGCGAAGCCGACGGAAAGCCGACTTCGATTTCCTTGAAGCCGATGGCGACCAGCGTCTCGAAGAATTCAAGCTTTTGCGCGATGTTCATCGGTTCGATCAGCGACTGGTTGCCGTCGCGCAGATCGGTACTCATCCAGACCGGTGCTCGCTCGATCGTGCGGCTCGGCCACTTGCGGCCCGTCAGGCGGACGGCGGGAAAAGGGCGGTATTTCTCAGCGGGGTTGCGCAACATGGTGAGCCTCGTTCGTTGTGTTGTGTTCGTGTGCGTGTCTGCGTGCAAAAGGGTAGGGCGACGGTGGCGGCCGGCAGGCGGCTAGCGGTAGCAACGAACGGGCGCGAACGAAGAAGGTCATCGCGATGATGACGCTGTTGACGGCGATGGCTTGTGCCCATGCAACGTGCATTTTGACCTCGCGATTCATCCGCTGGATAAACGGACGAACACTGACGACAGGTTGTAAGAGGGACTGCGGATCTGGGGTAAAACGAACTGCGGAACTGCTGGAGGACCGCGCGCTGAAGCTGGATGCGCGGCGCTACGCCTGACTTACGCTAGACGTAGCGATAGAAGCCGCGGTAGGCGGCTGAGGGTAATGCGGAGGGTGTTCGGAAGGGAACGCATCCGGTGACTGTATGTCAGCGCGTGGGAATCTGTCAACCCGCGATCTTCCGGCGGCGGGTCGAACGACGCGGCGAACATTGCACGACCGTGCCCGCAGCCGCGCCAGGCATGGTCAGGCATGGTCAGGCCGCGCGTTTCGCGATTCCCGCGATCAGCTCGACCTGGCGGGAAATGGCCTGCGGAACCGGCACTTCGCCGCGCATGGCGGCCTGAATCCACGCCGCCGTGGTCGCCGCGTCGCGGGCTTCCGGCAGCGGAACTTCGGGCGCCTCCGGCGACGAGCGCTCAGCCGCGACAAGCGTTTCGCAGGCGCCGTCGTGCAGCCAGTCGATCTGCACCTGACGCCGGGTATCCGCGACCGCCTCGCCTTCCGTGCCGCGTGCGAGCAGCGCGCCGCCGATGGCCGCGTCCGGATGCGCGGCGAACAGCTGGGTGAGGCTCTCCCGGTACGGCGGATGTGTGTAGTTCACGAGGCGCAGCCCGTGCGGCTCGAACGGCTGAAGGAGCTTGACGAGCGTATGCGTCGAATTACGCACGCCCATTCGCCGGCGTAGCGCGAGCAGGCGCGCGAGCTTCGGTGCGAGCGTCGCAACCGGCGAGAACGCGAGGCGGCGCGCGACGAGTGCGTCTTCGATTTCCGCGCGGCTTTGCGCATGATCGACACCCAGGCGCGTGAAAATTTCCGCGCTCGTCACGCGGCCCGGATCGTCGGTTACGCCGTGCACCAGCACCGGCACGCCTTCGCGGGCGAGCAGCAGCGCCAGCAGCGGCACGAGATTCGCCTGTTTGCGCGCGCCGTTGTAGCTGGGGATCGACACGGCCTGATACGCACCGTGCGTCACGCGGACCGGCTCGAACGACGCGTGTGCGGCCGCCAGCATCGCCGCCAGCTCATCCGCGCTCTCGCCTTTCACGCGGTACGCCAGCAGCACCGCGCCAAGTTCCAGATCGGACACGCGGCCGTCGAGCATCGCGCTGTACAGCGTATGCGTGTCCTCGGCGGAGAGCGCGCGGGCGCCGTTCGGCCCACGGCCAATTTCCTTGATGAAGCGGGCGCAGGAGAGCGTATCGGTAGCAGTGTCGGCGGATTCGGTCATCGGATGGGGCAGATACGGATGTGTCGGTGGCGCGGGCGATCCGCGCGTACGACCCGGTTATCGGGGAACCCGGCGCTCGCGGCAGGGCGGCAGAGCAGTAAAGGCCTCCAGTATCGCATCTGTCTCGATCCGGCAAGATGGCGGCTGCGCGTTACACTTGATGTTTCGTCGCCGCTTCGGGCGGCATTCCTCAGAAAACGGAGAACAGGATGAGTTACGTGTTTGCGCCGGCGCCGGTTGTCGCGGTGCCTGTTGTCGGAGCGAGTGAGCAGTTTGCGGTGCGCAGGATTTATTGTGTGGGCCGCAATTACGCGGCGCATGCGCGCGAGATGGGACACGATCCCGACCGCGAGCCGCCGTTTTTCTTCTGCAAGCCAGCCGACGCTGTCGTGTATGTCGCGCCGGGCGAAACCGGCAGCTTCCCGTATCCGTCGCTCTCGAACAACGTGCACTTCGAGATGGAACTCGTCGCGGCGATCGGCAAGGCGGGCAAGGACATTCCCGCTGGGCGCGCGCTCGAACACGTCTATGGCTATGCACTCGGGCTCGATATGACGCGCCGCGACCTGCAGGCCGAAGCGAAAAAGCTCGGCCGCCCCTGGGATACCGCGAAGGGCTTCGATCATTCGGCGCCGCTCGGCCCGATCCACCCGGCCGCGAAGGTCGGGCACATCGACCACGGCGCGATCTGGCTCACCGTCGACGGTGAGGAAAAGCAGCGCTCGGACGTGTCGGACCTGATCTGGTCGATTCCGGACACGATCGCGTATCTGTCGACGCTTTTCGAGTTGCAACCCGGCGATCTGATCTTCACGGGCACGCCGGAAGGTGTCGGCGCCGTGGTGAAGGGTCAGGTGATGAAGGGTGGCGTCGACGGGCTGGGCGATTTCAGCGTGCGCGTTGTCTGACGGCGCCGGGCCCGAGAGGAGGCACGTCGGATGAAGCTCTACAGCTATTTTCGTAGCTCGGCGGCGTATCGCGTACGGATCGCGCTGAATCTGAAGAACCTGCCGTACGAGTGCGTGCCAGTTCATCTCCTGCGCGATGGCGGCGAGCAACTGAAGCCCGAATACCGCCGCCTGAATCCGGAGGCGATCCTGCCGACGCTCGTCGACGGTGACGATGTATTCACGCAGTCGCTCGCGATCATCGAGTGGCTCGACGAAACGCATCCTGAGCCGCCGCTGCTGCCGGCCGTGCCGCGCGATCGGGCGTATGTCCGTTCGATCGCGTTGCAGATCGCGTGCGAGATCCATCCGCTCGACAACCTGCGCGTGCTGAAGTATCTGAAGCACACGCTCGCTGTCAGCGACGAAGCGAAGGATGCGTGGTATCGCCACTGGGTCGAAGCGGGTTTCGCGGCGCTGGAGACGCATCTTGCCGGCGACTCGCGCACCGGCAAGCTCTGCTTCGGCGATACGCCGACGCTGGCGGATGCGTGTCTGATTCCGCAGGTCTTCAACGCACATCGCTTCAGGATCGACACGGCGCCGTATCCGTCGATTCACCGGATCTATGAATACGCGATGACGCTGGATGCATTCCAGCGTGCGGCGCCGGGTGCCCAGCCGGACGCGGAGTAGCGAGGGCGCCGGCCGCATCTCGCGTGCGTGCAGGATGAAAGAGACTGGAAGAGACAAAAAAGCGTCGAGTGCGGTTCATGCACTCGACGCTTTTTTCACAGCCCGTTCCGGCGTCAGGGACGCTTTGAATGGCTAGAAGTCGAGCAGGGCGTCGGAGAATTCCTCGGCGCTGAACGGCTGCAGATCCTCGACCTTTTCACCGATGCCGATAAAGTAGACCGGCACTGGCCGCTGCCGCGCGATCGCGGCCAGAATGCCGCCTTTCGCGGTGCCGTCGAGCTTCGTGACGATGAGGCCGGTCAGGCCGAGTGCGTCGTCGAACGATTTGACCTGCGCGAGCGCGTTCTGGCCGGTGTTTGCGTCGATGACGAGCAGCACTTCGTGCGGTGCGCCGTCCTGCGCCTTGCCGATCACGCGCTTCACCTTGCGCAGTTCCTCCATCAGATGCAGCTGGGTCGGCAGACGGCCGGCCGTGTCGGCCATCAGCACGTCGATCTTGCGCGCGCGCGCCGCGCCGACGGCATCGAAGATCACCGCGGCCGGATCGCCGCTTTCCTGCGCGACCACCGTCACGTTGTTGCGCTCGCCCCAGATGGCGAGTTGCTCGCGCGCGGCGGCGCGGAACGTATCGCCGGCGGCGAGCAGCACCGACTGGTCAAAGCGTTGCAGATGCTTTGCAAGCTTGCCGATGCTCGTCGTCTTGCCTGCGCCGTTCACGCCCGCGATCATCATCACGAGTGGCTGCGCACGGCCCAGCATCAGCGATTTTTCGAGCGGCTTCAGCAGATCGATCAACAGCGTGCGCAGAGCCGTCTTCACCTGTTGCGGATCGGTCAGCCGTTCGCTGCGGACCTTTTCGCGCAGCGATTCGAGCAGGAATTCCGTCGCGTCGACCCCGGCGTCGGACATCAGCAGCGCGGTTTCTAACTCCTCGTACAGGTCTTCGTCGATTTTCGCGCCGATGAAGATGCCCGTGAGGTTCGAACTGGTCTTCGACAGGCCGGTCTTGAGGCGCGTCAGCCAGGATTTCCTTGCTGCCGGCTCGGGCGCGGGCGGCGGGACGATTTCAACGGTTTCGTCGTCTGCGGCGGTTTCGTCCTCCGCGGCGGGTGCGGCGAAAGCGGACGATGATGCGGCTACGGGAGCCGCTGCGGCGGCCGGCGGCGCGACGGGTTGCGGCGACTGCGGTGCGGCTATCGGAGCAGCGGCTGGCTGGGAGGCCGGCGCCGGCGACGCGGAAACCGGCACAGCTGGCCGATCAGCAGGAGTGGTCGACGCGGCGGTGTCCGGGGTGCGGGCCGCAGGCGCCGGTTGCGTAACCGGCGGGTCGATGCGACTGGATGCGGGACCGGCGGCCGGCGCGGTCGGCGAAGCCGCAGGCTGAACCGTCGCCGGAGACACCAGCGGGTCGGCGCGCTGCACCGGTGCAGTTGCCGGCGCCACAGGAGCCACAGGCGCCGGAGCAGGAGGCGGCTCGACCACGGGCGGCACGCCAGACGCAACCGGCGCCTCGGCGACCGGCTCTTCCTGCGGCGCGGCGTCGGACGCTTTCGAGCCCTTGAATCGTTTGAAAAAGCTGAACATGATCTGACGTGGTGAGAGCGCGCGCCGATTCCCGCGACGCGGGACCACGCGACAGCGGCAGGCAGCGTGGCAATGCGGGATGCAAGGCGCTGGAAGCCGCACATTTTATCAGGCGCGCTCCTGCGCGTCGCCGGACGCCGTGTCGAAGCCTCGCGCAGCCCGCGTCGGTGCCACGCCCCGTCCTGACCGAAGCGGCGCGGGCCTGTGGTAACGTTGGCGCTCCGACCCGCCGTCGCAGACGCGGGCAACTTCTTTAGCAAAACGACTTCCGCATGCCCCGATCCACTCCTTCCCGTGCGCATGGCGCATCTTCAGGCCGCAGCAAGGCGCCGCACGCAATCCGCATCATCGGCGGCGACTGGAAGCGTACGCCGCTGCCGGTGCTCGATCTGGACGGCCTGCGTCCGACGCCCGACCGCGTGCGCGAAACCCTGTTCAACTGGCTCGGCCAGCGGCTTGACGGCCTGCGCTGCCTCGATCTCTTCGCCGGCAGCGGCGCACTCGGTTTCGAGGCGGCATCGCGCGGCGCGGCGCGCGTGTTGATGGTCGAGCGCAACGGGCGCGCGGCTGCGCAGTTGCGCGCGAATCAGGCGAAACTGGCCGCGCGCGCCATCGAAATCGCCGAAGCTGACGCGCTGCGTCTCGGCGCCAGTCTCGCGCCCGGTTCGTTCGACGTCGTATTCCTCGATCCGCCGTTCGACGCCGACCTGCTCGCCCGCGCGCTGGCGCTCGCCGTGCCGCTCGTGAGCGCCGACGGCTTTCTGTACATCGAAGCGGGCGATACGCTCGACGTCGCACAGACAGAGGCGCTGGCCGGCTGGAATATCGTCCGCCAGGGCAAGGCGGGCGCGGTTCACTATCATTTGCTGCAGCGCGAAAATGAGGAATAATGCGCCTTCCATAACAAGCACCGGACGCCTGCCGTCACGCGTGCCTCAGGCAGAAGCATGTCACGGGTGCTGAACGACCCGTCCCAGTGAACAGAGAGGAGAAGTCTCATGGTAGTCGCCGTGTACCCGGGCACATTCGACCCGCTGACGCGCGGTCACGAAGACCTCGTTCGGCGCGCGTCGAGCATTTTCGATACGCTGGTGGTCGGCGTTGCCGACAGCCGTAACAAGAAGCCTTTCTTCACGCTCGAAGAACGCCTCGATATCGCGCACGAAGTGCTAGGCCATTATCCGAACGTGCAGATCATGAGCTTCAAGGGGCTGCTGAAAGACTTCGTCCGTACGAACAATGCCCGCGTGATCGTGCGCGGGCTGCGCGCCGTGTCCGACTTCGAATACGAGTTTCAGATGGCTGGCATGAACCGCTATCTGTTACCCGACGTCGAAACGATGTTCATGACGCCGTCCGATCAATATCAGTTCATTTCGGGCACGATCGTCCGCGAAATCGCGCAGCTGGGCGGCGACGTCAGCAAATTCGTCTTTCCGTCGGTGGAAAAATGGCTGCAGGAAAAGGTCGCCGCGCTCGACGCGGAGCCGGGCCAGGCGGCGCAGCCGTAAGCGGCGTAAACTAGTGGCTGGCGGAATGATTGCTGGCCCGTTGCCGGCGCGAAGTGAGAAGAAGCATGGCCCTGATGATTACCGACGAGTGCATCAACTGCGACGTGTGCGAGCCCGAGTGCCCGAACGACGCAATCTCGATGGGCCCGGAAATTTATGTGATCGACCCGAAGAAATGCACCGAATGCGTCGGACATTTCGACGAACCGCAATGCGTGCAGGTCTGTCCCGTGGAATGCATTCCGCGCGATCCGCAACACGTCGAGACACCCGATGGTCTGATGGCGAAGTATCACGCGCTGATGGCCGCGAAGGCGCAGTAACGTTTCACGACAAGATTGGCGAAACGACATAAAAAAAACGGGCGAACGTTTCGCCCGTTTTTCATTCAGCGTCACGCACGCTATCCCACCTGGCCGCCGATGACATCGCGTAGCGCGTCGAGCAACGCATCGCACTCGGCATCGGTGCCGACGGAAATGCGCAGATGCTGATCGATGCGCGGTGCGTTGAAGTGACGCACGAAAATCGCTTTCTCGCGAAGACGGGTGGCAAGCGCCGCCGCGTCATGGCCTTCATGTCGCGCGAACACGAAGTTCGCCGCTGACGGCACCACTTCGAATCCCAGTGCGGTGAGCCCGGCGGACAGCCGCTCGCGGCTCGCGATCACCTTGCGGCAACTGTCGCGGAACCACGCATCGTCTTCATACGCGGCAATCGCGGCGGCTTGCGCCAGGCGGTCGAGCGGATACGAATTGAAGCTGTCCTTCACGCGATTGAGCGCATCGATCAACGTCGCGTCGCCGAACGCGAAGCCTACGCGCATGCCGGCGAGCGAGCGTGCCTTCGAAGCCGTATGGACGACCAGCAGATTTGGATAGCGGTCGATGAGGCCGACCGCCGATTCCGCGCCGAAATCGACATACGCTTCGTCGACGACCACGACGGATTCCGTCTTTCGCTCGAGCAACCGTTCAATTTCAGTGAGCGGCAGCGCGCGGCCGGTCGGCGCGTTCGGATTCGGGAACAGCACGCCGCCATTGGGTGCCGCGTAGCCGTCGAGACGGACCGCGAACGCTTCGTCGAGCGCGATGGTGCGGTATTCGACGTCGTAAAGACGCGCGTACGTCGGATAGAAGCTGTACGTGATGTCGGGGAAGAGTATGGGATGCTCGTGCTTCAGCAACGCCTGGAAGACGTGCGCGAGCACTTCGTCTGAACCGTTTCCGACGAACACCTGCCCGGCGTGAATGCCGTGATACCTGGCGACCGTTTCGCGCAACCTGAGCGCGGTCGGATCGGGATAGCGGCGCAGCGTATCGGCGGTCTCGCCGAGTTCGTGACGAATCGCATCGAGCACACGCGGCGACGGCGGATAGGGATTCTCGTTGGTGTTCAGCTTCACCGGGTTCGTGTGTACAGGCTGCTCGCCCGGCACGTACGGCTTTAACCGGTGAACGATGTCGCTCCAGAAACGGCTCAAGACGCGGCTCCTTTGGCTGCTGTTCGGGTGAACATGCCGATGTGATCGACGAACTACGGCTGCGCGTTCCGGTGCAACTGCATCATCGCGCGTTCAAGTTCGCCTTTGACAATCACCGGCATCACCGCGAGCGCACGCTCGATCGACGCATCGATCACATCCTGTTCCTCGCGACGCGGCGGCTTCAGCACGAAGTTCGCGACGTCGGGTTTCGCGCCTGCGCGCGCGCTTTCGGGAATCAGGTCGCGCGGATGACCAATGCCGATCCGCAGCCGCCAGTATTGCTGCGACGACAGATGGGCGGTGATGTCCTTCAGGCCGTTATGACCGCCGCTGCCGCCGCCAAGCTTCAGCTTCACGGCACCCGGCGGCATGTCGAGCTCGTCATGCGCGACAAGAATCTCGTCGGGCAGAATCTTGAAGAACTGCGCCACGGCGACGACCGACTGCCCCGAGCGGTTCATATACGTCTGCGGCTGGAGCAGATGCACTTCCTCGCCGTGCAGGCGCGCCTTCGCGTAAAAGCCGTGAAAGCGCCGCTCGTCGCTCAGCGTGGTGCCCGCTTCGCGCGCGAGCTGGTCGACCAGCCAGAAGCCGGCATTGTGACGGGTCGCGGTATATTCGGCGCCCGGATTGCCGAGCCCGACGATCAGCTTGATCATGATTCGATGAGTGTCCCGTTTCCGTTACCCGCCTGACGGGAGCACGGAAAAAGCCGAAAAAAAACCCGCCGGGGCGAACCGCGGCGGGTCACGTCGACCGTCTCAATGAAACGGATCGAGAGGATTTGTTCGCTTCCCGTGCGATCAGGCTGCCGGCTTGTCGCCTTCGCCTTCAGCTGCAGCACCCGAGGCGGCTTCGTCAGCGACGGCGCCAGCCGGGATCGTCGCCGAAGCGATGACCGGGTTTTCTGCTTCAACGTGTGCAACCAGCGACACGCCGTTCGGCAGCACGATGTCCTTCGCGTGCAGCGCCTCGCCGGCTTCGATCTTCGCCAGGTCGACTTCGAGGAATTCAGGCAGTACCGACGGCAGGCACTCGATTTCGATTTCGTTCAGAACGTGCGAGATCACCGCGCTCGACAGCTTCACTGCCGGGTTGGATTCCTGGTTCATGAAGTGCAGCGGTACCCTGGTGTGCAGCTTCTTCTTCGCGTCGACGCGCTGGAAGTCCACGTGCAGCACGAGCTGACGGAACGGGTGGTATTGCACGTCGCGCAGCAGAACCTGTTGCGACTTGCCTGCCACTTCCAGATCGAGGATCGACGAGTGGAAAACTTCCTTCTTCAGCGCGTGCCACAGCGCGTTGTGATCGAGTTCGATCAGTTGCGGTTGAGCTTCAGCGCCATACACGATTCCCGGGGTCTTACCGGAAATACGCAGGCGGCGGCTCGCACCCGTACCTTGCAGACTACGCTCGAAAGCGACTACTTTCATCTTGATTCTCCAATGCACTGCCCGCGACCAGGCAGTAAAAACGGGGCCTTCACGCTTTAAGCGCAGGCCCCAGAAGCGACGGCACGAACCTTCGTCCGTTCATGCCGATTGTGCAAAAGCGCAACGTGACGCTGCGCCTTCGCAAATACCTAACTTTCCGCGAACAGCGACATCACCGAGTCGCCGCGACGGATACGCGAGAACGTTTCGGCGAGCAGGCCAGCGCTCGTCAGCGAACGGATCTTCGGGCACGAACGGGCTTCTTCGCCGAGCGGAATCGTATCCGTGACGACGAGTTCGTCGAGCGCCGAAGCGGCGATACGCTCGCCCGCACCACCCGACAGCACCGGGTGCGTCGCGTAGGCGAAAACCTGTTTCGCGCCGCGTTCCTTCAGCACCTGCGCCGCCTTGCAGAGCGTGCCGGCGGTATCGACCATGTCGTCCATGATCACGCACGTACGGCCTTCGACTTCGCCGATGATGTTCATGACTTCGGCAACGTTCGCCTTCGGACGACGCTTGTCGATGATCGCGAGATCGCAGTTCAGCTGCTTCGCAAGCGCGCGTGCGCGCACCACGCCGCCAACGTCCGGCGACACGATCAGCAGATTCTCGTAATTCTGCTTGCGCAGATCGCCGAGCAGCACGGGCGTCGCATAGATGTTGTCGACCGGAATGTCGAAGAAGCCCTGAATCTGGTCAGCGTGCAGATCCATCGTGATGATGCGATCGACGCCCGCGATTTCCAGCATGTTCGCCACGACCTTCGCCGAGATGGCGACGCGCGCCGAACGCGGGCGTCGATCCTGACGGGCATAGCCGAAGTAGGGGATGGCGGCGGTGATCCGGCCAGCGGATGCGCGCTTGAGCGCATCGACCATGATCATCAGTTCCATCAGGTTGTCGTTCGTCGGTGCGCACGTGGACTGCAGGACGAAGACATCCTTGCCGCGAACGTTTTCCTGTATCTCGACCTGGATTTCACCGTCCGAGAAGCGGCTGGCCATGGCCTTGCCGAGGGGAATACCGAGGATCTTGACGACTTCCTGTGCAAGCGCGGGATTCGCGTTGCCAGTAAAAACCATCAGGCCGTCATGGCTGCTCATCGTGCACCTGTTTCAGGCTGGGAGGGCGAGAGAATGCGAGAATATCTGGCAGGGGAGGAAGGACTCGAACCTTCGGATGCCGGAATCAAAATCCGGTGCCTTAACCAACTTGGCGACTCCCCTACACTAACTTTGAGCGCCGCCGGATGTGCAGGACCACCCGACGATGCAAAACCTTATGCCGCGAAAACAAAGAGTGGATGCGAATCCAGGCTTGCGGTTACTGCGCTGTTCCATCCGGCTGGCAGTCTGGCTTGCGCCGCTTCTGCTTCACCGCGATCACGAAACGCCGCAAAAACACTCGCGCCCGATCCGGTCATCCGCGCCGGTGCGATGTTATCGAACCATCTCAGCACCCGCGCAACTTCCGCGTATTTTCCCACGACAACTGGCTGCATGTCATTCCGGCCAAAACTGTCAGGCCATTCTGCGCTGCAACTTTGCTGTGCAAGAAAGTCCGTAATTGTGCGGGGTTCCGTATCTCTTGTCAACGATTTATCGGAAAAAATCGCGGCGGTTGGAACGTGAACCTTGGGTGTCACAACGAGGAAATAACGCGGCGGCAATTGTACCGCCTGAAGCGCCTCTCCGACACCCTCCGCGAACGCATTTTTTCCGAAGACAAAAAAAGGCACGTCCGCGCCGAGCTTCAGGGCGAGCGCCTGCAGTTCGCCACGCGGCAGATCGAGCTTCCACAGACGGTTAAGCGCCAGTAGCGTGGTCGCGGCGTCGGAGCTACCGCCGCCGAGCCCGGCGCCCATCGGCAGACGCTTGTCGATCTCGATGTCGACGCCTGCGCCCGTGCCCGTGTGTGCCTTTAGAAGTGTCGCGGCACGCACGGTCAGGTCGTATTCCGCGGGGACATCCGCGATTTCGGTGGCGCGCATGATGCGGCCGTCGTTGCGCAGCGTGAAATGCAGCGTATCGCCCCAGTCGAGCAGCTGGAATACCGTCTGTAGCGCGTGATAGCCGTCGGGGCGACGGCCGTTGATGTGCAGGAAGAGATTGAGCTTCGCGGGTGCGAGGCAGTCGCGCAGCGCGTTGTTTGTTTCGATCATGAATTCGGTGAAATACGGAGCTTACTGGTCCAGCACGAGCTTGATGTCGAGCGGCGGGGTCTCGCGGCTCAGATTGACGCGCTTCACGCCGGTGGCGGGCGCGTCGGCGTAGGCGAGGTAGTCGATTGTCCAGCCGTCCTGCTGGATCTGTTTCAGACGCGTTTCCTGCTGCGGATCGGTTATCGTTTTCGCCCGCGAAGTGGGTGCCGCCGACGGCTGCAGCCAGTAGCGCAGCCCTTCGACCGGCAGCGCGAAACCGAGCGCGTTCTGCATCAGCGTGGAGACGTTGTCAGCGGTAAGCGGCTGGCGGTTCGGCAGTTCGAGTGTGGCCGAAGCCGGCGACGACGTGATGATCGCAAGCGTCTGGCCGAGCGGATTGAGCAACTGAAGGCTCACGGTGTCGCCGGTTTCCTGCCACTGGAAGTTGCCGTACGCGTTGCGCTGCTGGCCGTTCCGATCGTTGTACTGCACGGCAAAGCGGCCGTGATACGCACGCGTGGTCTGCGCGGTAACGGCCGTTGCGGCGTTCGACATGGACGGGCCTTGCGGCTTGACGGAAGCACAGCCAGCGAGCACCACGAGGGCAGTCGCCGCGAGGCCCAGCGCCGCGCGACGCGGCGCCGTCACCGGACGGATAAGGCTGGACATACGCATCAGAGATCGTTCACCCGAAAACGTTGAAGCGTTTTGACCAGGGTGTCATTGTCGGGTTCGAGCTTGCGGGCCTGACGCCAGGCGTCACGCGCCTGATCCTGGTCGCCGGTTTTCCACAGCACTTCGCCCAGATGCGCACCGATTTCGGCGTTCGGCTGCAGGTCGTACGCCTTGCGCAGCAGTTTGATCGCGTCCGACGTATCGCCGAGGCGATATTTCACCCAGCCGACGCTGTCCATGATGAACGCGTCATTCGGCGCGAGCGATGCGGCCTTCTCGATCAGCTTGTCGGCTTCCTGAAGGCGCTGGTTGCGGTCCGCGAGCGAATAACCGAGTGCGTTGTACGCCTGCGGATTGTCCGGTTGCGTCTGCATCAGCTTGCGCAACTGCGTTTCCATCACGTCGTAATGGCCGGTCTTTTCGGCGGCCATTGCGTAATCGTAGGTGAGATCCGGGTCGTCGGGGAATTCGGCGCTGACCTGGGCGAGGCGTGCCTCGGCTTCGGGATAGCGCTTCGCGTCGAACAGGATCGCCGCGTCGGTGCGCGCGATCAGCGACTGGTCGCGCGGATCGGGCGACTGCAGGCCAGCGAGCAGCTTGCGGGCGTCGTCAGGCTTGCCCTGTTTTTCGAGCAGCTGGGCCCGCGTGATCTGCGCCGGGATGTACTGCTGGCTGGACGGCTGGATGCGATTGAGCCAGTCGCTCGCGGCAGCTTCGTTCTTCTGTTCGAGCGACAGTTGCGCGAGGTAGATGTACGCCTGACCCGCATCGGCGCCTGGCGTCTTTTCGGCCTGCTTCGCGTATTGCGTCAGATACGTCTGCGCATCGGCGTAATTCTTCTGCTGAATCTTGATCAGCGCGAGCGCCATCAGCGGCGTCAGGTCGTTCGGGGTGTCCTGACGCATGACTTCGAACTGCTTCTGCGCGTCGTCCAGGCGATCGCTTGCCAGATACATCTGCGCGAGCGCGAGACGCGCGTCATGCGATTTCGGATTCTGCCGCAGATAATTTTCGAGCGAAGCGATGCCTTCCTTGCGCTCTTCCGGACCCATTTGCGACAGCGTCAGCGCGGCCGGCAGATAGTCGGGCTTCAGCACCAGCGCCTGCTCAAGTGATTTGCGGGCGCCCGGTGCGTCGTCGCAGAGGATCTGCTGTCGGGCAATCGCAAGCTGCGCTTCCGGACGGTTCTGGTCGTCCTTCAGCAGATCCTGCAGCACGTGCAGGCCGCCGATGCGATTGGGACCGCGGGAAAGCAGCTGCTGCAGCGCGAGGATCGCGTTGCCGCGAACATCGGCCGGAACCTTGGCTAGTTCTTTCGCGAGGACCGGTGAGGCTTCGTCAGGCTTGCCGGATAGCACGAGCAGCGACGCGTCGAGTTGCGCCGCGCGCTCCGAACCCGGCGCATACTGCTGCCACAATTGCGCGGCGGCGAGTGCATCGGCCGGGCTTTGTGCGCCAAGCGCGATTTCGGTTGCGCGCTGTGCCATGCGCGGGTCGTGCGTGTCGCGTGCGAGCGCGAGGTACGTCTGGTAGGCCGGCGCCGGCTGGTTTCGCTGCAACGCGACTTCAGCGGCGAGCACCTGGAAGACGATCTGGCTGGAAAGCGGAACAGCCGGCAGATTTTGCTGCTCTTCCGCCGACGGCTGCCCCAGCGCGTCCTGCACTGAAAGGGAACTATCGTCGGAATCCGGCGCGGGATCCTGCGCGTGCGCAGGCAGCGCGACGAACGCCCACGCGGCGACAACCGCCGCGCCGAGCATTCGCTGGACTGAGACAGTGCGCGGCACACGGGTCACGATGGCCGGGCGCCGGTAAAACAGCTTCACGAAGGACACGTTCATGGAAATCCGATCAATGTTTCGGTCGATTGTAACGCGCTCGCTACAATAAGCGCACAACCACCCACGCAAGTTGCAGACCAGTTAGACATGCCAGAGTTGCCAGAAGTTGAGGTTACCCGACGGGGAATTGAGCCATATGTGGCCGGACGACGCGTCGAACGTGTCGATGTGCGCACGCCCGCGCTGCGCTGGCCGATTCCGGCCGACCTTGCAAAAACATTGCGGGGCCGCGTGATCCGCAAGGTCGAACGGCGCGGCAAATATCTGCTCTTCGAGGTCGACGAGGGCTGGTTCATTGTGCACCTCGGCATGACGGGCACGCTGCGCGTGCTGCGCAACGTATCTCATCCGCCGGCCGCGGCGAAGCACGATCATATCGACTGGATTTTCGACGAATTTATTCTGCGCTATCGCGATCCGCGGCGCTTCGGCGCCGTGCTGTGGCATCCGCGCGCGGCCGGTGACGTGCTCGATCATCCGCTGCTCGCCGGGCTCGGCGTCGAGCCTTTCACGCCGGCGTTTTCCGGCGCGCTGATGCACCGGAAAACGCGTGGCCGCAAGGTGTCGGTGAAGCAGGTGCTGCTCGCGGGCGAAATCGTGGTCGGGGTGGGCAATATCTACGCTTCCGAGAGCCTCTTTCGCGCGGGCATCCGTCCAGCTACAGCTGCAGGCCGCGTTTCGCTCATTCGCTATGAGCTGCTCGCGGATGCGGTACGGCTGACGCTTGCCGCCGCCATCGAGAAAGGCGGCAGCACGTTGCGCGATTTTGTCGGCAGCGATGGCGAGAGCGGTTATTTCCAGCTCGACTATTTCGTCTATGATCGCGCCGGGCTGCCATGCCGCGTCTGCGGCACGCCGGTCAGACAGATCGTGCAAGGTCAGCGATCCACTTATTTTTGTCCGATCTGCCAGCGCTGATGTCTACTTTTTCCCTTTCCGTTCCTGCGTCGTTGACTGATTTCTCCACGCGGCTGATCGCGTGGCAGCGCGTGCATGGCCGTCACGACCTGCCGTGGCAGAACACGCGCGATCCCTATCGCATCTGGCTATCCGAGATCATGTTGCAGCAGACGCAGGTCTCGACGGTCATTCCGTACTACGAGCGTTTTCTCGGCCGTTTCCCGGATGTCGCCGTGCTCGCCGCGGCGCCGCTCGATGACGTGATGGCGTTGTGGGCCGGCCTCGGTTACTACTCGCGTGCGCGCAATCTGCATCGCTGCGCGCAGACGGTTGTCGAGCAGCATGGCGGCGCGTTTCCGGCTTCGGTCGAGGCGCTGGCGGAACTGCCTGGCATCGGGCGTTCGACGGCGGCCGCGATTGCGTCGTTCGCGTTTGGCGCGCGCGCGACGATTCTCGACGGCAACGTGAAGCGTGTGCTTGCGCGCGTGTTCGGCGTCGAAGGATTTCCGGGCGAAAAGCGCGTCGAGAACGCGATGTGGGCGCTGGCTGAATCGCTGCTGCCTTCAAACGCGAACGACGCTGATGTGAGCGCCTACACGCAAGGTCTGATGGATCTCGGCGCAACGTTGTGCGTGCGCGGCAAACCGGATTGCGCGCGCTGCCCGTTCGCCGCCGACTGCGTGGCGAACGTCGCCGGACGCCAGCGCGAGTTGCCCGTTGCACGTCCAAAGAAAGCGATTCCGACGCGGCGCACGTGGATGCTCGTTCTGCGCGACGGTAACGCGGTGATGCTGGAAAAGCGTCCACCATCGGGAATCTGGGGCGGCTTGTGGAGCCTGCCGGAAGCGTCCGGCGAAGCGGCGCTTGCCGAACGCGCGGAAGGATATGGCGCATCGGGCAACATGATGCCGCTCGCGACGCTCACGCATACGTTCACGCATTTCCGTCTGGATATCGAACCGCGCGTCGTCGAACTGGGCAACCTGCGGGCGACGCTCGCAAGCGTCGGTGACGACGCAACGGTCTGGGTCGCGCTGCACGAACTCGATGCATATGGCGTGCCGGCGCCGGTTCGCAGGCTGCTCGATACGATGCAGGGATCGCTGCTTTAGGCGCGCAGTGTTACAGCAGTTGATGCTGTTGCATGTAGTGATGCACGACGTCGATCCGTGCGCCGGCGTCCTGCAGTTCCATCAGCTTCTGCCGCGCGCGCAAGGCGATCGGCAGTACTTCTGACAGACGGTTCGACACCCACGACGGATCGTCGAGCCTGAACGGTTCGGCGAACGGCAGGCTGTCGGGGTCGCGCTCGCGGATCGTCGCGATGATGCGTTCCAGCACTTCCGCGCAGGCGCCGAACCGCTCGACGTGCACGGTGCCTTCGAGCGGAATATCGTCGCCGATCGGCTCGGCCATGCCGACCAGCAGCCCGTCCGGCTGCGCACGGTGCGACAGCAGGCGAAAGCGCCGCGTGCCGCGCGCGCGGATCAGCAGCATGCCGAACGATTCCACATCGCATTGCCCGATTTCAGCGAGGCAGCCGATCGCCTCAGGCACCGAAGGCTCATCGGGCCGGGCCACCTCGCCACCACTCTTCAGCAGGCAGACGCCGAATGGCGTCTTCTCGCGAAGACATTCGCTTGCCATGTCCAGATAACGCGCCTCGAAGATTTTCAGCGGCAGCAGGCCGCCGGGAAACAGCACTGTGTGCAGCGGAAAAAGCGGCAGATCGGCAATCACGGCAGGAGTAGTGGACATTGCGCAACGCTCGAAGGTTAAGGCCGCGCGATGCGACCGGTTAAGCCACCAGCTTCGAAGATTCGCCGACGTCGAGCGGCGCATCGCGGTGCCGCACAATCACATTCGATTCGCCCGAAAGACGCGCGGCGAGCGTCTCGGCGATAAATACGGAACGATGCTGACCACCCGTGCAGCCAATCGCGACGGTCAGATAACTGCGGTTGTCGTCGCGGAAATGCGGCAGCCATTTCGCGATGAACCCGTGGATATCGTCGATCATCTGCGTGACGACCGGCAGCGCGCCCAGAAAGTCGATTACCGGCTTGTCGAGACCCGTGAGCGGGCGCAGTTCGCGATCGTAGTAAGGATTCGGCAGCGTGCGCACGTCGAAGACGAAATCGGCATCGAGCGGCACGCCGCGTTTGAAACCGAACGATTCGAACATCAATGTGAGGCCCGCGCGTTCCTGCTCGATGAAGCGCTTGACCCAGGCGCGCAGCACGTTCGCGCGCAGATTGCTGGTGTCGATCTGATGGCCGAACTCGGCGAGATTCGCGACGAGTTCACGTTCGTTTTCGATAGCTTCTTCAAGCGAGCGCAGCACGCCAACGTTTGCATCGTGCGACGGCGAACCCGACAGGGGGTGACGCCGGCGTGTTTCGGAAAAGCGCTGGATGAGCGACTGCGTGCTCGCGTTCAGAAACAGCACGCGCACATCGTGTTCACGCGCAAGGTCACGGATCATCTCGGGCATTTCGTCGAGCGAGGCGCTGGAGCGCGCGTCGATCGCAACGGCGAGCCGTTCGTGACCGTGCTCGCCGAGGTATGTGGCGAGTGGCGGCAGGAAGCGCGGCGGAAGGTTGTCGACGCAGTAGTACCCCGCGTCCTCGACCGCGTTCAGTGCGACAGACTTGCCGGAGCCGGAAATGCCGGTGATCAGGATAATGCGCATGAGGTCGTGAAATCCGTTCGTTTCATCATAGCATCCGCCCCGCGTGCCGGTGGCGCGATGCCCTGACGTGCCCGGAGAGGGCGCGCCGGCTAGATCAGCTTGCCGGGAAACTGGCTGTCCGGATCCTGCATGGCCAGACGCTGGCGGTCCATGAAGTCACGCAGCGTGTCGATGCCGCGCAGCTGCAGGATCGTGTTGCGCACGGCCGCCTCGACCAGCACGGCAAGGTTGCGGCCGGCGGCCACCTGAATGGTGACCTTGCTGATGGGCAGGCCCAGCACGTCGACGGTCTGGCTTTCGAGCGGCAGACGCTGGAATTCGCCATCCGGCCGGCGCACCAGCTGGACGATCAGCTTCAGCTTCATTTTCCGGCGCACGGCGGTCTCGCCGAAAATCGTCTTGATGTCGAGAAGACCCAGGCCGCGCACTTCGAGCAGGTTCTGCAGCAGCGGCGGGCAGCGGCCTTCGACGAAGTCGGGCCCGAGCCGCACGAAATCCACCGCATCGTCGGCGACGAGGCCGTGGCCCCGGCTGATCAGTTCCAGCCCGAGTTCGCTTTTGCCAAGACCGGAGTCGCCCGTCAGCAGCACGCCCATGCCGAGGATGTCGAGGAACACGCCGTGCAGCGTGGCGCGCGGCGCGAGAATGCGCGACATATAGAGCCGCAGGCTGTCGATGACAGCCGCGGCCGACATCGGCGTGGTGAAGAGCGGCGTGGACGAGCGCGTACAGCGCAGCACCAGTTCCGGCGGCGCGGCAACGCCGCCCGCGACGACCAGGAACGGCGGCTCCAGCGCAATCAGTTCGGCCATGTGACGCGAGCGGCTTTCATCGGCCTGGCGCTGGTAATACTCAACTTCAGCGTCGCCCAGCACCTGGATCCGGTTCGGGTGAATCAGGTTCAAGTGGCCGACGAGGTCGGCGCTGGAGGTGGCGTACGCAACCGTTTCCGCCGAAAACCCGCGCTCCCAGCCTTCATGCCCGGTCAGCCAGCTGAGTTTCAGCACGGCGGCGTTGTCGTCGAAAATGCTCTGGGCGTTGATGCTGGACGTATCCATGAGTCCGTGACTCCGTTATGGGCCGCTGGCCCGCGCGTCTGGCCTCTGCTGGCCTGTGTATATATCGCGGCCGGTCCGGCCGGCGCGAGCCTGGCCGGTTCTTGTGCTGTTGCCGGACCTGTATGTAGCGAGCTCCGCCTTCCAATACGTCAAGGTTGCCACTGAGTGAGCAGGCGATGCAACGCCTCGCGGTCTTCTTCCGTGTGCAGCCGCTCGCGTGTTTCGCGATCGGACAGCAATTGCGCGATTTCCGACAGGATCTCCAGATGCTGCTGGGTAGCCTGTTCCGGCACGAGCAGGAAGATCAGCAGCGACACCGGCTGACCGTCGGGGGACTCGAAGGGAATGGGTTCGGCGAGACGCACGAACGCGGCGAGTGGATGCTTCAGGCCCTTGATCCGGCCGTGAGGAATCGCAACGCCTTCGCCGAGCCCCGTCGACCCGAGGCGCTCGCGCGCAAACAGATTGTCAGTGACCGTACTGCGGGCGATGCCGTTCTGGTTCTCGAAGATCAGGCCAGCCTGTTCAAAGACACGCTTTTTACTGGTAACGGCAAGACCGACGACGACATTGTCGAGGGGAAGGTATTTGGCTAGACGATTCATGTTGGCAGGCGGAAACGTGGCCTGGATTCTCCTCGCCGTGGCGTTTGGGTGGCGTTCCATGTTCAACAGGTGCTCACGGCGTATGGCGATAGACGGTGGAGACCGAAAGCGCAGGACTACCGCTGATTGACCCCGATAGTAACCGGAACATTATAGAACAGGGTGATCACGGATGGTGCGGCGCGCCATCGATGAAAAACGAGGCTTCCCGCGACGGATTCGCTGAGTGGCGGAGTGTGATGCGGACGGGTGGGGCGTCCAACGAAAAACCGCCCGTAATCGGGCGGTCTGGCGGGAAAGGCCTGAAGGAATTCTGCCAATGGACGCTTATTGCGGCGGCACTTCGATTTGCGGTGCCAGCGGCTGATGTTTGATCGCTTCGTGCTGATGGCCCTGGAGGCGATCCTTGTGACGAATGACTTGCCTGTCCAGCTTGTCGATCATCAGGTCGATTGCGGCGTACAGGTCGCCATCCGCGCTTTCGACAAATAAGTCCTTGCCCTTCACATGCAGGTTGATTTCAACCTTTTGACGCTTTTCCTTTTCCTTGTGGTTGTCGACCGAGAGGACCACACTGCCATCGATTACCTGATCGAAATGTCTTAGCACCTTGTCCAGTTTGGAGATCACGTATTCGCGCAACGCAGGCGTTACTTCGAGATGGTGTCCACTGATCTTCAGATTCATAGTGCTTCTCCATGCTAGTGGCCGCCTTGACGTGCAGGCCCAGCAAGTGCCGGTCGAACTGTCGGCTCGCCTCCCGGTCTTCCCCTGTGACCGGCTGTTGACGGGTCGCTTCGGCCAGCCTTGTCGCCCATCGCGCCGCGGCCGGTAAATGCCGGCCACAGTATGTGACCGGCTACAGAGACTTGCGCAGGTTAACCGCGGGGATTCTCAGGGCTTCACGGTACTTCGCGACGGTCCGCCGCGCCACGACAAAGCCCTGTTCCGCCAGCAGTTCGGCTATGCGGCTGTCTGAAAGAGGAGATTTTGGCTCTTCTGCTCCTATCAGTTGCTTGATGAGTGCGCGAATAGCCGTTGATGAGGCTGCGCCACCCGTGTCGGTGGAAACGTGCGATCCAAAGAAGTACTTAAATTCAAGCGTCCCAAAGGGCGTGAGCATGTACTTGCCCGTTGTCACACGCGAGACAGTCGACTCGTGTAACCCCAGCGTATCAGCAATTTCCCGCAAAACCAAGGGGCGCATGGCAATTTCGCCGTGCACAAAAAAGCTCTTCTGACGCTCGACGATGGCCTGTGCAACCCGCAGGATCGTCTCGAATCGCTGCTGGATATTCTTGATCAGCCAGCGAGCTTCCTGGAGTTGCTGGCGCAACGAACCGCTACCCGGATCGCCCCTGCTATTGCGAAGAATGTTCGCATAAAGATGGTTTATACGCAGTTTGGGGACCACTTCCGGGTTCAGCTCCGCGGTCCATCCCTGCGCGGTCCGCTTCACCATGATGTCCGGCACGACGTAGTCCGCTTCCGCCTTGCCGTACGCGGCGCCCGGGAACGGTTCGAGTGAGCGGATGAGTGCGTGTGCGTCGCGCAGTTCGTCGTCGTTGGTCTTCAGGTGCTTGCGCAGACGCGTGAAATCGCGCGCCGCGAGCAGTTCCAGATAATGGGCGACGATGTCGAGTGCAAGCGTGCGCGTGGGCGACGGTTCGAGCCGCAGAAGTTGCAGCCTCAGACATTCGGACGCCGAACGTGCACCGACCCCTGCCGGATCGAAGCTGTGCAGCAGCGCGAGCGCCGCATTCAGTTCGTCGAGATCGACTTCGAGTTCGTCGGGCAGGTCGGCCAGTACTTCTTCGAGCGAGGCGGTGAGGTAGCCGTCGTCGTCGAGCGATTCGATCAGGAACATGATGAGCGCGCGGTCACGTTGACCCGCCTGCGTGACGCGCAACTGCGCGCCCAGATGGTCGCGCAGGCTCGTGCTCGATTCGTGGATCTGCAACGGCGGCAGATCGTCGTCGTCCGAAGCGGTACCCGAGCGGCCGTAGTCGTCGAGATTCCACTGGCTTGAGTCGCCATTGCTGTCGGACGAGAGGCCGTTGTATTCGTCGACACCCCGCGGCTCGCCGTTCTCAGCGCGCTCGGAGGTGGTGGACGAAGACGAACTCGTGTTGCCCATCTGCTCCTGCGGGGGCGCGCTGCCCGGCGCCTGCGTAATCAGCGAACCGTCCGCGGCGACACGCAGCGGACTCGCGATCCAGTCATCCTCGTTTTCGAGCAGCGGATTCTGGGAGATCGCCATCGAGACTTCCTGCTGCAGCTCAAGCGTCGACAACTGCAGCAGCCGGATGGACTGCTGAAGTTGCGGGGTCAGCGCAAGATGCTGCGACAGGCGGAGTTGGAGGCTGGCTTTCATGGCGGGTTCAGATTCATTGTAGAGAGTTTGCCACGAGCGCGATACCTTGCAACAGTCACAAAAATGCCTGTTGCGCGGATTCGATGTTGGTGGGTGCGTTTGACGCGCCCCGCCAGAATGTCCCGGATGTCCGGGAGCGAGGGTGTACTGGCCTTGCGGACGGCATGAAGCCGGAATTGCCGTCCGCAAGGCCGTCGATCACATGCGGAAATGCTCGCCCAGGTAGACGCGCCGCACGTTCTCGTTTTCGATGATTTCGCTGGGTGCGCCGGCCGCTAGCACGCTGCCATCGCTGATAATGTACGCGTGGTCACAGATGCCGAGCGTTTCGCGCACATTGTGGTCGGTGATCAGCACACCGATGTTGCGCTGCTTCAGGAACTTCACGATCTTCTGGATTTCCAGCACTGCGATCGGGTCCACGCCGGCGAACGGTTCGTCGAGCAGGATGAAGCTTGGATTGGTCGCGAGCGCACGCGCGATCTCGACACGCCGGCGCTCGCCGCCCGACAGCGACAGCGCCGGATTCTCGCGCAGATGAGCAATCTGCAACTCGTCGAGCAATGCTTCGGTGCGCGCGGAAATCGCGTCTTTCGTGAGGTACTTGCCGTCGTCTTCGTGCTGCAGTTCGAGCACCGCGCGGATATTTTCCTCGACGGTGAGCTTGCGGAACACGGACGCTTCCTGCGGCAGATACGACAGCCCGAGCGATGCGCGTTTGTGGATCGGCAGCAGGCTGATCGACTTGCCGTCGAGATCGATCGCGCCAGCGTCGAGCGGGACGAGACCGACGATCATGTAGAACGACGTGGTCTTGCCGGCGCCATTCGGGCCGAGCAGCCCGACCACTTCTCCGCTTTTCACGTCGAGCGATACGTCCTTCACGACCGTGCGTGAGCCGTAGCGCTTCTTCAGGTTGCGAACGGAAAGTGAGCTGCTGGTGCCGGCTGGCTTGCGATTGGGCAGGGCGGGTGCGCTCACGGCTTCGTTACTCCCTGGACTTGACCCTGACCCTGCACCGGCAACTGCGTGGACGGCACGAGCGTGGCCGATGCGCCGTTCAGCGGCGCGGGGCCGCCGTTACGCGGCGCGAGCATCGCGCGCACGCGGCCCGTCGGATTGCCCGGACCCGCGACGTCCTTGCCGGCCTTCGCCGTATAGAAATCGTTCTGGCCGTCGTACGTGATCACGCTGCCATGCACTTCGTCCATCAGCGTCGTCAGGCCCTGCAGGCGGCGCACCGTGGCACGGGTGGTCAGCGTGGTCAGGTCCTGTTTGCCGTCGTAGTCGATACGTTCCGCAGTGCCTTCGACGTATTCGTCGACGCCTTCGCGCTTCTGGCGAAAGTACGAAAGGTTGTTGCCGGTCGACGTGCCCGTCGCGTACTGATAGCCCTGAGGATCCTGATGCACCTCGACGCGATCCGCCTTGATGACGATCGTGCCTTTCGTGGCCACGACGTGGCCCGTGAAAATGTTGACCTGCTTCAGGTCGTCGTAAGTCATGTTGTCCGCTTCGATATTCAGCGGTTTGTCCTTGTCGGCGCGCTCGGCGTGCGCAGCCGGCGCGAAGCCGACGAGCGGCAACACGGCCAGCAGCGCGGCGAGCGCGGCACGGTACGTGGACCACGCATGGGCGCGGCCGGTGTCAGGACGAGGGAACGATTCGTTCATGCAGTCACGCCTGGAATGGATTTACCCGGGTTGCGGGGGAGAGCCGGCGCTATCGGACGCGGCAATGGCGCCGCGCACGTTGCCGAACAGTTGCATAACCCGGGTGACGTTGTTGTAGTTCATGCCGCTGGCCGTCATGACAGACGGACCGCGTTGAAGTTTAACCGGCTTTTCGGTCTCGATCACATCGTCGTTGACCAGCACGCGGAAATGCTCGGAATCGGCCTGCATGGCCGGATCGCCGTAGCCCGCGGCGCGCAGGATCCGCGCATTGTCGTACAGGTTGACGATCGATGCATCGCCGTTCACCGTGCCGCGATCGCCCGTTGCCGTGACGATCGGCTTGCCCGGCTGGAACGCGCGGATCGCGGGTTTGGTCAGATCGCTGTCGTCGTCGTCCTCGTAATGCACCATGTGTACCGCGGTCAGACGATATTGCGTGGCACCCGACTGGTCGAGTTCGGAGACGGAGAAGTTATCGGCGAAATAGTCAGGCGTGTGCACCTTCTTGTGCGGCGCGCCTTCATTAGGCGGCGGCAGCGTGGCCTGCAGCAGCCACCACGTAATACCGGCGAGCGCTGCCATCGCGACGAGCGGAATCAGCGAAGTCAGGCGGAACTGGTTCATCCGACGAGGCCCTGCTGGTCGCCGCCGCCGCAGGCAGCCGCGAGCAGTGCGTCGTACTTGTGCTGCGCCCGCAGCAGCGTGTCGCAGACTTCACGTACCGCGCCCTGGCCGCCACGCGCCTCGGAAACCCAGTGCGCACGCGCGATCACTTCCGGATGTGAATTCGCCGGCGCCGCGGCGAAGCCGACCTTCAGCATCACCGCGAGATCGACCCAGTCGTCGCCCATGTAGCCGCATTCTTCGGCGGTGAGGCCGGTTTCCTTCAGCAGTTCGGCGAACGCTTCAGGTTTGTTTTCGATGCCCTGATACAGGTGCGTGATCTTCAGTTCCTTCGCGCGCACGGCGACGATGCCCGATTTGCGTCCCGTGATGATGGCCGTGTCGATGCCTGCCTGGCGAAGCAGTTTCGCGCCGTGGCCGTCCATCGAATTGAACGCCTTCATCGTGTCGCCTTCGGCGGTAAACATCAGACCACCGTCGGTCAGCACGCCGTCGACGTCGAAGATCATCAGCTTCACGCGGCTTGCGCGTTCAGTGGCGGTAAGCGGGGCAGCGGCCATCAGATCACCTTCTTCGAGAACAGGTCGTGCATGTTGAGTGCGCCGATGAGCCTGCCCGTTTCATCGACAACCAGCATCTGGTTGATCCGGTGCCGCTCCATCAGTTCCACGGCCTCGACGGCAAGGTGGTCGGGTCCGATCATGCGCGGGCCCTTCGTCATCACGTCCGCGATCGGCAGTTCGCGGAAGTCGCCCGCACGTTCGAGTACGCGCCGCAGGTCGCCATCGGTGAAAATGCCCTCGACGTGATCGTTCGAATCGACGATCGCCGTCATGCCCATGCGTTTTGCCGTGAGTTGCATCAGCGCTTCGCGCAGCGTGGCGTTGTCCGGAACCTTCGGGATTTCGTCGCCGGTGCGCATGACGTCGCGCACGTAGGTCAACAGGCGCCGGCCGAGCGCACCGCCCGGATGCGAGCGCGCGAAGTCGTCGGCGCCGAAGCCGCGCGCGTCGAGCACGGCCACCGCCAGCGCATCGCCGAGCGCGAGCGCGGCCGTGGTGCTGGCGGTCGGCGCGAGATTCATCGGGCAGGCTTCTTTCGATACACCGGCGTTCAGATGGACGTCCGCAAGCTTCGCGAGCGTCGAGGCCGGCTTGCCGGTGATGGCAATCAGCCTGGCGCCGAGGCGCTTGATGAGCGGCAGGATCGAGACGAGTTCTTCGGATTCGCCCGAATTCGACATCGCGATGAAGACATCCTCGGCGGTTACCATGCCGAGATCGCCGTGACTCGCTTCGGCCGGATGCACGAAGAACGCCGGCGAGCCGGTGCTCGCGAGCGTCGCGGCCAGCTTGCGGGCCACATGGCCGGATTTGCCGATGCCGGAAACGACGACGCGTCCACGGCAACTGAGGATAAAGTCGATCGCCTCGACAAAACCGTCGTCGAGTTGATCGCGAAGCGCGCGCACGGCGTCCGCTTCGATGTCGAGCACGTCGCGAGCGAGTGCGAGCGCCCGATCGCCATTGATTTTCGCTATCATTCGCGGAGTATAGCAAAGGCGTTTGTTCGCCGCGCCGGGCGGGACGTGCCCAGCCGCTGCCTTCACGGGCCCCCTAACCTTGTCGCGCGGCCGTTTGCGCGCGGCGGTTCCTGACGAACGAGGACCCTTTCCCGATGCGCGTTTGCCGATGATTTCCCCGCTAGAAATGACGCTGTTCCTGCTGCTGGCTTCAGTGGCAGGCGTCGTCGTGTTCCGCTATCTGAACCTGCCGCCGATGCTCGGGTATCTGACGGTGGGCATCGTCGTCGGTCCGCACGCGCTCGGGATCGTGCCGGATTCCGCGGGCGCGCAGAATCTCGCCGAGTTCGGCGTCGTGTTCCTGATGTTCTCGATCGGGCTGGAGTTTTCGCTCGCGAAGCTGCGCTCGATGCGCCGGCTGGTGTTCGGGCTGGGCCTGCTACAGGTGCTCGGCACGATCGCGGTCGCACTTGCGCTCGGTTACGTGCTGGAACGCTGGGTGCACATCACGTGGGAGGCGAGCGTGGCGCTCGGCGGCGCGCTCGCGATGTCGTCGACGGCGATCGTCAGCAAGATGCTCGCCGAGCGGCTCGAAATCGAAACCGAACACGGCCGCAATATTTTCGGCGTGCTGCTGTTCCAGGATCTGGCCGTGGTGCCGCTGCTCATCATCATCGCCGCGTTCGGCAACGATTCGAAACATCTGATGGAGGCGCTCGGCCTCGCCGCGGTGAAGATCGTGATTGCGCTCGCCGTGCTGCTGATCGTCGGACAGCGCTTCATGACGCGCTGGTTCAACGTGGTCGCGCGGCGGCGCTCGCAGGAACTGTTCATCCTGAACCTGCTGCTGGTGACGCTGGGCGCCGCGTTCATCACGGAGAAATTCGGTCTGTCGCTTGCGCTTGGCGCGTTCATCGCCGGCATGCTGATCGCCGAAACGCCTTACCGGCATCAGGTGGAAGAGGACATCAGGCCGTTTCGCGACGTGCTGCTCGGGCTCTTCTTCGTGACGACCGGCATGCTGCTGAACCCGCACGTGGTCTGGGACCATCCGTTCATCGTGCTCGGCTTTCTGCTTGGGCCGATCCTGCTGAAACTGGTGATGATCACGGCGCTCTCCCGGCTCTTCGGCGCATCGCCCGGCGTCGCGATGCGCACGGGTATCGGCCTCGCGCAGGCGGGCGAATTCGGTTTCGTGCTGCTGAACCTGATTCTCGACAAGCATCTCGTCGACGCTACGCTGCTGCAGGCCATCCTCGCCGCGATGCTGCTGTCGATGCTGGCGGCGCCGTTCCTGATCCAGAACGCGGACCGGATCGTTCTGCGCCTGTCGTCGACGGAATGGATGATGCAATCGTTGCAGATGACGCGCATCGCCACGCAGAGCCTGAAGCAGAGCGGACACGTGATCATCTGCGGGTACGGCCGCGCGGGACAGAATCTCGCGCGCATGCTCGAACACGAAGGTCTTTCGTACGTCGCGCTCGACCTCGACCCGGATCGCGTGGCGGCCGCCGCGGCGGCGGGCGAATCGGTCGTGTTCGGCGACGCCGGGCGGCGCGAATCGCTGCTCGCCGCGGGTATCCATCGTTGCGCGACGGTCGCGATCACGTATGCGAACACGCCGTCCGCGCTGCGCGTGCTGAACAACATTCACGAACTCGAGCCGACGCTGCCGGTGATCGTGCGGACCGTCGACGATGCGGACCTGGAAAAGCTGCTCGCGGCCGGCGCGACCGAGGTGATTCCGGAGATCGTCGAAGGCAGCCTGATGCTGGCGTCGCACACGCTCGTGCTGATGGGCGTACCGATGCGGCGCGTCGTGCGGCGCGTCGAGGAGATGCGCGATGAGCGTTACAGCCTGCTGCGCGGCTATTTCCACGGCGCCGACGACCAGAGCGACGAGGACAGCCATGAACAGGTGCGGCTACAATCGGTGCCGGTCGACGAAAAGGCCGACGCGGTGGGCCGTACGCTTGCGGAGCTGGGCCTTTACGAGCTCGGTGTCGAGGTGACGGCGATCCGGCGGCACGGTATTCGCGGCGTCGAGCCGGATCCGGAAACGCGTCTGCGCGCGCTCGACATTGTCGTGCTGCGCGGTCTGCCTGAAGCGCTGGCTGAAGCAGAAGAGCGGCTGTCGAAACACCGGCGTGCAGGTGCTGTCGTGGCCTGAGAGACCTGTACAGGCCGTCATCTTTTTCACGGGCTGCCTGCCTCGCGCGGGAGTACCGCCATGAGCGGTTTCTGAAGCGCCACCACTGCGGCCAGCATTGAAGCTATCACTCGGAATACTGGAGACCTCATGTCCAACGCAACTTCGCTCGCGCCCGCCGATGCGCCACTGAACGCGACTGAGTTCGTGAAGAGCCAGATCCGCACGGTGCCCGACTGGCCGCAGGCCGGCGTGCAGTTTCGCGACATCACGCCGTTGCTGCAGCAGCCGAAAGCGATGCGCGTGCTGATCGACCTGTTCGTGCTGCGCTATATCGACGCGAAGCTCGACTACATCGCGGGGCTGGACGCACGCGGTTTCATCATCGGGCCGATTCTCGCGTACGAACTGAATCTCGGCTTCATCCCGATCCGCAAGATCGGCAAGCTGCCGTACAGGACGGTCGCGGAGTCGTATCAACTCGAATATGGCACGGCGACCGTCGAGATTCACGAGGACGCGTGCGGCCCAGGCGACCGCGTCGTGATCATCGACGATCTGATCGCAACCGGCGGCACGATGATGGCTGGCAAGAAACTGCTCGAGCGACTCGGCGCGCAGGTGGTGGAAGGCGCGGCGATCATCGATCTGCCGGACCTTGGCGGCGCGCGGCTTTTGCGCGAAGCGGGGCTGCCGCTCTACACCGTGACCGAATTCGGCGGACACTGACCGTACGTCGCGTACTCATCCAGCGCACCCGGATAAAAACGATGCCCAATTTCCTGCTGTTTCTCGCGACATCCATCGCGATCACGCTGGCGCCCGGTCCCGACAACCTGCAGGTGCTCGCGCGTGGCATTTCCCAAGGCCGTGCGGCGGGTTTTGTCGCCGCGCTCGGTTTTGCCGCTGGCATCACGTTCCATACGACGCTCGCAGCGCTGGGCGTCGCGGCCGTGTTGCGGTCGTCGCCGGTCGCGTTTCAGGCGATCAAGCTGGCCGGCGCCGCGTATCTGGTCTGGATCGGCATCAAGGCGCTGCGCAGCCAGGGTCTCGCGACGGCACATGAACGGCCGCCGCAGCCGCTGCGCTCGGTGTTCCGGCAAAGCGTGCTCGGCAACGTCATGAACCCGAAGGTCACGCTGTTTTTCATCGTGTTCCTGCCGCAGTTCATCGATCCGCACGGCGCACAGAGCGTCACGCTGCAGATGCTCGAACTGGGCGCCACGTTCATGCTGCAGACCGTGGTGGTGTTTTCGCTGTTCGGCGTGTGTGCGGGCATGATCGGTAGCTGGCTGCGTCGCCGGCCGCGCGTCGGCGTGTGGCTCGATCGCCTTGCCGGCGCGACGTTCATCGCGATCGGCATTCGCGTCGCGTTGCGCGACTGAGTGGCAGGAGCATCGACCATGACTTTGCCATGCATCATTTCCGCGCGCCGTTTCGACGCGTGTGCTCACACGCCGTTCTGGACCGGTGAAGAGCGGGTCGGCTGGATCGGTGTCGCCGACGTGCCGCTTCTCACGCGCTGGCCGGATGTATTCGACATCGACGACGCGCGCGTCACGCTGTCGGCGCGATTCGACACCCTCGATCTGCGCAGCGCGGCGCTGGGCGCGGTGATCGGCGCGCTCGCCGCCGAAGGCCGCATTCCGGGCTGGCGCGACGAGACGTACGCGATCCGCAACGCGTTCGACGCGCCGCCGCTCGCGTACATCGAACGGGCCGCGTCGCGCTTCTTCGGGACGATGACGTACGCGGTGCATCTGAACGGCGTCGTAGAATATGGTGATCGCGCGCCGCAATTGTGGATCGCGCGCCGCAGCGATACGAAGGCGACCGACCCCGGCATGCTGGATAACGTCGTCGCGGGCGGCATCGGCTGGGGCTTCGGCATCGAGGAAACCATCGTGAAGGAGTGCTGGGAAGAAGCGGGCATTCCGGAAGACATTGCCCTGCGTGCAGTGGCGGGACGCACCGCGCATGTGCTGCAGTCGTTGCCTGAAGGCACGCAGGCCGAACAGGTGTTTATTTACGACCTGCCGTTGCCGCCGGATTTCGCGCCGCGCAATCAGGACGGCGAAGTGGGCGAGCATCGTCTCGCGCGGATCGACGAAGTCGCGCGCTGGATCGAGGACGGCACCATGACGGTCGACGCAAGCCTCGCGACCCTCGACTGTCTGCTGCGGCGCCGCTGGATCGATGAAGATGCTTGCGAGGGCATTGCCACCGTGTTTGCCCCGACGGTTATCTGAAGGGGCTGCGCGTTGTCATACTGAATAAATTTGAATTACGGATCGAAGAAGGGAGTCACCCAGGTCATGTCGACCGAACATAGCTTTATTCTCAAACTGTCGTGTGCCGACCGGCCTGGCATCGTGCACGCGGTGTCGGGCTTTCTGTTCGAGCGCGGCAGCAATATTCTCGACTCGGCGCAGTTCGGCGACAGCCATACGGGCGAGTTCTTCATGCGCGTTCATTTCCAGCAGGTCGGCGGCGATCCGGGGCTGGATGCGCTACGCGTGTCGTTCGCACCGCTTGCCGAACAGTTCGGCATGAAGTGGGAATTGCACGATGCCTCGGTGAAGCCGCGCGTCGTGATCATGGTCTCGAAGATCGGGCATTGCCTGAACGATCTGCTGTTTCGCTATCGCACCGGTCAGCTCGGTATCGAAATTCCCGCGATCATTTCGAATCACAAGGCGTTTTATCAGCTCGCGGCAAGCTATGACATTCCGTTTCATCATTTCCCGCTGACGGGTTCGACGCCCGACGCGAAGGCCGCGCAGGAAGCGCGCGTGCTCGAAGTGATCGACGAGCATCAAGCCGATCTGATCGTGCTCGCGCGCTACATGCAGATTCTGTCGCCGCAACTGTGCGACCGGCTGGCTGGACGGGCGATGAATATTCACCATTCGTTCCTGCCGAGCTTCAAGGGTGCCAAGCCGTATTACCAGGCGTTCGATCGCGGCGTGAAACTGATCGGCGCGACCGCGCATTATGTGACGACCGATCTCGATGAAGGTCCGATCATCGAGCAGGAAGTCGAGCGCGTGGATCACAGCATGACGCCGGAGCAGTTGACTGCGATCGGTCGCGATGTCGAATGCGTGACGCTTGCGCGCGCGGTGAAGTGGCATGTGGAGCATCGCGTTGTGCTGAACGGAAGCAAGACGGTGGTTTTTCGCTGAGATGCGTGTCTGCCGCCCATCGGGCAGCACTGCAACACAGGGCAGCACCGTAGTAAAAAGGCCCGCGGCATCACTGCCGCGGGCCTTTCTGTTTCTGCGTCCAGCGGTTGGCTATATGCCGCCCATCAAAACGGAATATCGTCATCCATCTCGTCGAACCCGCCGCCGGCCGGTGCGCCCGGACGGCTGGCGCCACCACTGCCGCCGCTAGCGCCGCCACGCGGCGCGCTGGCCTGACCACGACCGCCGCCGCCACCACCGCTGCGCTCGGACGGTTCACGGCTGTAGCCGCCATCGTCGCCGCCACCGCCACCACCCATCGAGCCGCCACGGCCGCCGAGCATCTGCATCTGTTCGGCGACGATTTCCGTCGAGTAACGGTCGGTGCCGTCTTGCGCCTGCCACTTGCGCGTGCGGATGCGGCCTTCGATATACACCGACGAGCCTTTCTTCAGGTACTCGTTGACGATTTCAGCGAGGCGGCCGAAGAACGACACACGGTGCCATTCGGTCGACTCCTTCATTTCGCCCGACGTCTTGTCCTTGTAGCGATCGGTCGTGGCGAGCCGGATGTTCGCCACGGCGTCGCCGCTCGGCAGATAACGGACCTCGGGATCGGCTCCGAGATTGCCGACGAGAATGACCTTGTTCACGGATGCCATGCGTTTCTCCTGTTGATTCCGTTGCGGGCGGCCGGCCATATGCGGTTTCGTGCTGCGACCCTTTGGGCCGGAGATCGAAGCCGCGCCGCAGCCGTCCACCGATAAGTTCTGTTACGCCCTGCGCGGCGGCGGTTTCATGTTTGCGGCGATTATAAGCCAGCAAAACACGAGCCCCGAGCAGGCAAAAAACACGGCGCTTTGACCGTCCACTTTCAGCAGCCATCCGCCGATCACGCCGCCCATTGCCAGCCCGATCGACTGCGTGGTGTTGTACACGCCGGCAGCCGCGCCCTTGCGTGTTCCGGGTGCAAGTTTCGACACGAGCGAAGGCTGCGACGCCTCCAGCACGTTGAAGCCAAGGAAGTAGACGAACAGGATCGCCGCGACAGACAGAATGGTATGGGGTGCGAGGCCGAGTAACAACTGGCCGATCAGGATAAGCGCAATCGCACCCAGCAGGACCGCCTTCATCTTGCCGCGCTTTTCAGCCGCGATGATCGCGGGGACCATCATCACGAACGCAAGGCCCATCACCGGCAGATACACCTTCCAGTGTGAAGCGACCGGCAGGCCGCCCGCTTCCAGGATGCGCGGCACGACGAGGAAGAGCGCTGTCTGCGTCGCATGCAGCACGAGCACGCCGAAGTTCAGGCGCAGCAATTCGACGTTGTGCAGCACCTCCGCGAACGGCGCGCGCACATGCACAGGCTTCGGCGCATCGGGCACGACCCACAGCACGATGCCGACCGCAAGGATCGAGAACACGCCGACAAGCGCGAACAGGCCGCTCATGCCGACCCACTCGAACACGATTGGCGCGCCGACGATCGCCACGGCGAACGACACGCCAATGCTGCCGCCCACCATCGCCATGGCCTTCGTGCGGTGTTCCTCGGCGGTCAGGTCCGCGATGAACGCGATCACCGCCGACGACACGGCGCCCATGCCCTGGATCACCCGTCCGACGATGATCCACGTCATGTCGTGCGCGCCCGCCGCGACGAAACTGCCCAGCGCGAAAATCAGCAGACCGGTCGCGATGACGGGCTTGCGGCCGATCTTGTCGGAGATCCAGCCGTAGAAGATATAGAGCAGCGACTGCGTGACGCCGTACGCGCCGAGCGCGATGCCGACGAGCAGCACGTTGTCGCCGCCCGGAATCGTTTTCGCGTAGATCGAAAACACCGGCATGATCATGAAGAGGCCGAGCATGCGCAACGCGAAGATCGCAGCGAGTGACACGGTCGCGCGCAGTTCAGGCGCGCTCATGCGTGAAGATGTTGCGGATGGATTGGACATCGGAAACGATATTCGAGTGATCGGGGCGGCTAACCGCAGGGCAGCTGTGCGCGATGCGTTCAGCCCGGCGGTGTACCGCGCGCGACAGTCGGCATGCGGCACGGTGCGTTGCCCGGTGGCCCGCTGCTGGCTTGCTGTCGCGGCAAACGTCCCCATCTGAAGGGCCTGAAGCCCGCTCGCCGCGGCGCCTGACCGTGGCATGACAAACCTGCTTCGCGCCTTGCGGGCGTTGTCAGGAAGCCGTAACGACGGTCTGGAAAAGTCGTTATAGTAGCAGGTTTAGCCCCCCTCTCTTTCCGCCAGGTCATGGAATAACGCGTGGAACAAATCCGTATCCGTGGGGCCCGCACCCACAACCTGAAGAACGTCAATCTCGACTTGCCGCGTCACAAGCTGATTGTGATTACCGGCCTGTCCGGCTCGGGCAAATCATCGCTCGCCTTCGATACGCTCTACGCGGAAGGTCAGCGTCGCTACGTCGAAAGTCTGTCCGCGTACGCGCGGCAGTTCCTGCAATTGATGGAAAAGCCGGACGTCGATCTGATCGAGGGGCTTTCGCCCGCGATTTCAATCGAGCAGAAGGCGACCTCGCACAATCCGCGCTCGACCGTGGGCACGGTCACCGAAATCCACGACTACCTGCGTCTCCTGTACGCGCGCGTCGGCACGCCGTATTGCCCGGATCACGAAATTCCGCTCGAGTCGCAAAGCGTCTCGCAGATGGTGGACGCCGCGCTCGCGCTGCCCGAAGAAACGAAGCTGATGATCCTCGCGCCCGTCGTGGCGGACCGCAAGGGCGAGCACGTCGAGCTGTTCGAGGAAATGCAGGCGCAGGGTTTCATCCGTTTCCGGGTGAGCTCGGGCGGCGGCACGGCAAATGAAGGCGTCGCGAAAATCTACGAAGTCGATTCGCTGCCAAAGCTGAAGAAGAACGACAAGCATACGGTCGACGTCGTCGTCGACCGTCTGAGGGTGCGCGCCGACATGAAGCAGCGCCTCGCCGAATCGTTCGAAACCGCGCTGCGTCTCGCCGACGGCCGCGCGATCGCGCTGGAAATGGACACAGAGAAGGAACATCTGTTCAGCTCGAAGTTCGCGTGCCCGATCTGTTCGTATTCGCTGCAGGAACTGGAGCCGCGGCTTTTCTCGTTCAACAACCCGATGGGCGCGTGTCCGGAATGTGACGGCCTCGGCCAGATCACGTTTTTCGATCCGAAGCGGGTGGTCGCGCATCCGTCGTTGTCGCTCGCGGCGGGCGCGGTGAAAGGCTGGGACCGGCGCAACCAGTTCTACTTCCAGATGCTGCAAAGCCTCGCGTCGTTCTACGAATTCGATATCGATACCGCGTTCGAGGACCTGCCCGAAAAGATCCGCAAGATCCTGCTGTACGGTTCGGGCAAGCAGACCATTCCGTTTTCGTACATGAACGAGCGTGGCCGCACGTCGATCCGCGAGCACGTGTTCGAAGGGATCATCCCGAATCTGGAGCGGCGTTATCGCGAGACCGATTCGGTCGCGGTGCGCGAGGAACTCTCGAAGTATCAGAACAACCAGGCGTGTCCGGCCTGCGAAGGCACGCGTCTGCGCCGCGAGGCGCGCTTCGTGCGCATCGGCACCGGTAGCGACGCCCGTGGCATCTTCGAAGTGAGCGGCATGCCGCTGCGCGACACACTCGGTTACTTCCAGACGCTGCGCCTGGAAGGCGCGAAGCGCGAGATCGCCGACAAGGTGGTGAAGGAAATCGTCGCGCGCCTGATGTTCCTGAATAACGTCGGGCTCGATTATCTGTCGCTCGATCGCAGCGCGGAAACGCTCTCCGGGGGCGAAGCGCAGCGCATCCGGCTCGCCTCGCAGATCGGATCCGGCCTGACGGGTGTGATGTACGTGCTCGACGAGCCGTCCATCGGCCTGCACCAGCGCGACAACGACCGGCTGATCTCGACGCTCAAGCATCTGCGCGACCTCGGCAACTCGGTGATCGTCGTCGAGCACGACGAAGACATGATCCGCATGGCCGATTACGTCGTCGACATGGGGCCGGGCGCCGGTGAGCATGGCGGCATGGTGATCGCCGAAGGCACGCCGAAGCAGGTGGAGGCCGATCCGGCGTCGATGACCGGCCAGTACATGTCGGGTGCGCGTAGCATCGAGTTTCCAGACGATCGCAAGCAGCCCGACGAGCGGTATCTGCGCATCGTCGAAGCGTACGGCAACAACCTGAAGCACGTCACGCTCGATTTGCCGGTCGGGCTCCTGACCTGCGTGACCGGCGTGTCCGGTTCGGGCAAGTCGACGCTGATCAACGACACGCTATATCACGCGGTCGCGCATCACCTGTACGGCTCGGCCACTGAGCCTGCGCCGTACGAATCGATCGAAGGGCTGGAACATTTCGACAAGGTCATCAACGTCGACCAGTCGCCGATCGGCCGCACGCCGCGCTCGAATCCGGCCACGTATACGGGGCTCTTCACGCCGATCCGCGAGTTGTTTTCCGGCGTGCCGGCGGCGAAGGAGCGCGGCTACGATCCGGGTCGCTTCTCGTTCAACGTGAAGGGCGGTCGCTGCGAAGCGTGTCAGGGCGATGGCGTGCTCAAGGTCGAAATGCACTTCCTGCCGGACGTCTACGTGCCGTGCGACGTGTGTCATGGCAAGCGCTACAACCGCGAGACGCTCGACGTCCAGTACAAAGGCAAGAACGTCAGCGAAGTGCTGGAGATGACGGTCGAGAACGCGTATGAGTTCTTCAGGCCGGTGCCGGTGGTCGCGCGCAAGCTGAAGACGCTGCTCGACGTGGGTCTTGGCTATATACGTCTGGGCCAGTCGGCGACCACGCTGTCGGGCGGCGAAGCCCAGCGCGTGAAGCTTTCGCTCGAACTAAGCAAGCGCGATACCGGTCGCACGCTATACATCCTCGACGAACCGACGACCGGTCTGCACTTCCACGATATCGCGCTGCTGCTCGAAGTGATTCACCGGCTGCGAGATCAAGGTAATACTGTCGTAATCATCGAGCATAATCTCGACGTGATCAAAACGGCCGACTGGCTGATCGATCTCGGGCCGGAAGGCGGCGCGGGCGGCGGGCAGATCATTGCCCAGGGCACGCCGGAGCAGGTGGCGAAGTCGAAAGCAAGCTTTACCGGAAAGTATCTGGCGCCGTTGCTGAAGCGCCAGGCGGCGGTTCAAAAATAAAACTGCGTCACCAGGTTGGGGACGGGAGAGTCATGACGAAGCGAAACCAGGCACCTGACGACAGGCACGTGCAGGATCTGCGCCCTCGCCCGGTGAGGCTGACGAGCGATATGAGTCTGCCGAAACTCTCCGCCGTCGAGATCGGCAGTTATATCGTGGCGCTTCTTGGGATGTGGGCAGTGTTGCAGTTGCACCTGCTCGGTGCGCTCCTCGCGGGCATGCTCGTCTATCAGCTCGTACACACGATAGCGCCGCTGATCGAAAAACGGGTGTCGGGCCACTGGGGGCGCTGGATATCGGTGGTGCTGCTGTCGGCGGTGATCGTCGGCGGTTTGACGGGCATTACGATCGGCATCATCGAGCACTTCGAGCAGGACGTGCCGAGCGTGCAGAAGCTGCTCGAACAGATGATGCAACTGGTCGATCAGGCGCGCGGGCGTATTCCGCCTTCCATTGCCGCGTATCTGCCGGTCGACGCCGAGCAGATGAAGTCGAAGGCAGCGCTGCTGATGCACGAGCACGCCAGCATGTTGCAGCAGGGCGGCAAGAGCGTGGCGCGGGTCTTTGGGCACGTCGTGATCGGTATGATCATCGGTGCGATCATTGCGGTCGGCGCGACGCGTCACATGCAGCGGCTGCCGCTTTCGACAGCGTTCGTCACGCGTGTGTCGCGGTTTGCCGATGCGTTCCGGCGCATCGTCTTCGCGCAGATCAAGATTTCCGTGATCAACGCGACGTTCACGGGCATTTTCCTTTTGCTGATCCTGCCGCTGTTTCACCAGCGGTTGCCGCTGTCGAAAACGCTTGTGATCGTGACGTTTATCGTCGGCCTGCTGCCGGTGATCGGCAACCTGATTTCCAACACGCTGATCGTCGCGATTGCGTTGTCGGTCAGCTTTCCCGCGGCGGTGATGTCGCTGGTGTTCCTCGTGCTGATTCACAAGCTCGAATACTTTCTCAACGCGCGGATCGTCGGCGGACAGATCGAAGCGCGTGCGTGGGAGCTGCTCGTGGCGATGCTCGTGATGGAAGCCGCGTTCGGCATTCCCGGCGTGATCGCGGCACCTGTCTTCTACGCGTATATCAAGCGCGAGCTGATTTATCTGCGGCTGGTTTGAGCGTCTGCATCAGGATTGACATCAACTTCCGTGAACTTACGATAGCGGAAACGCACGGAGGTTGCCATGTCGCTGAAAGATCATTTCGATACGTTCGCACGCTACAACGCATGGGCTAACACGCGGCTCTATCACGCGGTCAGCCTGTTGAGCGACGCCGATTACCGCGCCGATCGCGGTGCGTTCTTTCATTCGATACACGGTACGTTGAATCATCTGCTCGTCACCGACCGGGTCTGGATGTACCGGTTCACGTCGGAAGGCGACGCGCCCGACAGACTCGATGCCATCCTGTATGAACGCTTCGACGATCTGCGCCACGCACGCGAACTTGAAGATCAGCGCATCACGGCGTACGTAATTTCGCTCGACGAAACCGCGCTCGACAGCATCATTACCTATCGGAGAGTGTCGTCACCGGAGGTGAAGACGCAGGCGCTCGCGCCCGGTCTTGCGCACTGGTTCAATCATCAGACCCATCATCGCGCGCAGGTCCACACGATGCTCACCGGACTCACCGGCGTCGCGCCAGAACTGGACCTGCTGATATTTCAGCGGATGTGGGCGGAAGGGCTCAGATGAAGTGAAGCCGCGGGATGTCGGCTGCTGGCGGAAATACGCACCAGCAACCATCAGGATGCCGGAAGAAAAACAACGCGCGAGGGCCGGCGGGTAAGGATGTCTCTACACACACGTAACGTTTGCCGTTTTGCGCGGCGCGACTAAAGCGGGTGACGTGCAGCGGAATCGACGGGGAGGGCGCGAGCCATTTCTCGATCTGCCCGCGCAGCGACTGTTCACTGGAATTTTTCATGTCGGGCTCCAGCGAACACTTCCCGCCGCGAATCCACCACATCGTCGGCGTGCTCTGGCGGCGCCGGGTCTTCTTCGTTCAGGATGCGCTCCAGTTCATTGCTGGCGGCGGCCGCCCGAAGCATTCTGCAATTAGCCGAATGCCGGATGTCGGAAAGCAGTCGAACCAGTTGACGCGCTGTTCTGCGTTTCATTTCACACCTCCCCGCACTGCACACCAAACTTGAGAAAGCACTTTAACTATAGGATCGAAAGGGCTGCTATTGCTAGTGTTTGGTTAAATAGCAACAGCTAGACCTGAAACGGACACGATCTGTACGGGCACCGCGCACCTTCACTGTGCGGCGACGGTGTCTTGCAGTCTGTACGTTTGCGAGCGAAAGGCGCACGCGGTTGACTGCGGTTTCCGGGTGCTGGACTGTAAAGAGTTGCATGTCGTTCCCGAATCGAGGGGCCCTGGTTCTTCGATAAAAGCATGTTTCGTTCCAGTCATCCGAACGTCACGGATATCGACTTTTCGACATGCACCGAATATCAGCGCGACAAACTGATGACGAGCCTTATCGTGCCGGGAACGATCGCGGTGGTCATGACAGATGCGCGAGCGCATCGCGCATCGGCTGGCTGGGAACGACGATCGGCCCGGTGAGCGGCGAATCCAGATCGACGATGCCGTAAATCGCCGACGCGATCGATAGCGCACCGAGCGTGATCGTCACCAGTGCGAGCGCGTTGCGCGGCGCGATCAGTCCGAAGCTCAGAAAGATCACCGACAGCCAGAACGTGAGTATCAGGAAGAACGGGTCGGAAATCGAGCTGTGGGATTCCTCGATCAGTTTCCAGCGCGCCTTGCTCAGGATGGTGAACTGGTCGAGCGCTTCGGAGGCAAGCGTCCGATGGGCCGCGTCGGACGGATTCAGGCCGCGTATTTCGCTTTCAGCCAGGTCGAGCATGTGGCCGAGGCGGCGGTTCTCCAGATTCCGCGGATCGTGCGGAATGTTCTTCTGGTAGTAGTCGCCGGGCGGCGGCGTTTCCATGGGCCAGGTCGTCGCGATCGCTTCGGCCGTGTAGGCGCGCAGCAGCGTGCGTGCCTTCGATGCATCCGGACCGTAGTCGCGCAGCTTGACGTCGAGCTGGATCAGATCGGCGGCGTAGGCGCGGAAGTCGTTTGCGACCGTATCGAAACTGGTCTTCGCCGACGCCGTCATCAGTCCCAGTACCAGTGCGGCGAACGTGACCAGCATGCCGATCACGAGCTGGATCAGCTGCACAGTTTCGTGCGCCTTGTGCTCTTCCGGCAGCAATGGCCGCACGAGCACGCCGACTCCCGTCGCGACCAGAAGCACGACGAACACCACCAGCCCCGATTCCACTTCGGTCATATCGCGATGCTCCGGTAATTGTAGCTTCGCTACTCTCCGTCAAGCCGCCGCGACAGGCAATGCTGGACATCCCGGTCCATATGCAGCGTCATGTTCGCGATGTGTGTCTTCCCGTGTTTTTCCGCCATCTCACGTGCCGTTGATCGCGCCGCATGCGCGGGCGAGGATCGTACCTGCGACACATTACGCCATGAGAAAGTCTGCCAATATCACAGGCATGAAAAACCGGCTCAGATACCTGTCCGCGGTCTGCGTGAACCTGCTGCTGCCGTGGCTCGCGTTTCGCCTCGCGGCGCCGCACTGGGGCGATGCAGGCGGTCTGCTCGCGTCCACACTGCCTTTGCTCGCGTGGATGACGTGGGATCTGTCGCGTCACCGTCACTTCGACGCGCTGAGCGCACTCGTGCTCGTCGGGATCGCGCTGTCGCTGGTTGCGCCTGGAATCAGCAGCGGTCCGGGAAAGCGCGTGCTCGAGGAACCGCTCGTGTCCGGGATGGTCGGCGCATCGTTTCTGGTGTCGCTGCTGTTTCGGCGCCCGATGGTGTATTACCTCGGCCGTTCGACGATCGCACGCGAAAGCCCGGCCCGCGCCGCCGAATTCGAGCAGAACTGGACAGTCCGCCCGGGGCTCGCGGCTGCGCTGCGCATGATGACGCTCGTCTGGGGTGTCTTCATGACGTCGGAGAATCTCGTGCGGTGCGCCATCGTCTATTCGTGGCCGGGCGATCCGCGCGCCGCGCATGCGTCGGCGCTGCTCGGCTATGCCGTCTACGGCGGGCTGACGGTGTGGACGGTCTGGTACCGGCGCCAGCGGATCCAGAAGGAGCCCGAAGCGGCGTCTCCCACGATGGCGGAATGACCGGCCGCTAGCCGTTGCCCCGGGCCACAGCCTCTGCCCCTGTTTCCGAAACATTGCGCCGCGTCAACTTCGACACGCGTGCGGCGCACTCACGCCTTCAAGTTTTCGGCGGCCAGGCCGTCAACCAGATATGTTGCGTCCGCTTAATGAAAAACGGATGGAGCGGAGCGGCCGGGATACAGCGAACACGCGGAAGCCCAGCCGTACACGAGGCGCCGGACTCGCCGGGGCTGCATCACGGAGAACAATGTATGTTGAAGAATTTGTCGATTCGCACGTACCTCAGCCTGATGATTGCCTTTTTCGGGATCGTCCTGCTCGTCGGTGCGGCGGCTGGCCTGCTGTCGCTGCGCGCCAGCAATGAATCGCTGCAACAGATGTACACGGTCGATACCCCGGCGGTCGCGGATCTGGAAGGCAGCGCCGGCCAGTTGTTGCGCCTGCGCCTTGCGCTCGCGACTTACGCGTCGCTAGTCGATCTGAACGACCACGCCGGCGCCGACGCCGTGCTCAAGCGCTTCGATCAGTATCAGAAATCGTCGAACGAACGTCTCGACCACTATTTGGGCAAGGCAGGTACCGATGACGACGAGCAGCGCCTCATCAAGGACATGCAGGACAAGCGCGACGCGTTCCTGCACGAAGGCGTCGAGCCTGCGATGGCCGCGCTGAAAGCCGGCGACAGACCCGCCTTCCAGCAGCTTCAGGCGCACAGGCTGCCGTCGCTCTATAGCAACTTCGAGAAGTCGATGCTCGTGCTGGAGAAACTGCAACTGGACCACGCCGAGCAGCGCTACGGCGACGCGCAGGTCCGCTTCAACGCTGTGAGCGTGATGGTCGCGGTCGGCATGGCGGTGTCGCTCGTGCTTGCGTGGGTGGGCCGCGTGGCGATGGTGCGCGCGATCGTGCATCCGGTGAACGCGACGATCGCGCAGTTCCAGCGCATCGCGGGCGGCGACCTGAGCGGCCGCGTCGCGATTACCGGCGACAACGAAATGGGTCAGCTCGCTTCCGCATTGCGCAAGATGCAGGAATCGCTGATCGCGACCGTGAACACGGTACGCAGCGGAACGGAATCGATCGATACCGGCGTGAGCGAGATCGCTTCGGGCAACGCCGATCTGTCGCAGCGTACCGAAGAACAGGCGGCTTCGCTCGAGGAAACCGCGGCGAGCATCGAGCAGCTCACGTCGACGGTCAAGCAGACGGCCGAGAACGCGAAGCAGGCCAGTTCGCTCGCGCAGGGTGCCTCGGGTCTCGCCGCTCAGGGCGGCGAACTCACACAGCAGGTGGTGGGCACGATGAACCACATCGTCAGCGATTCGCGCAAGATCGGCGACATCATCGGCGTAATCGAAGGCATCGCGTTCCAGACGAACATTCTCGCGCTCAACGCCGCCGTCGAAGCGGCGCGCGCCGGTGAACAGGGCCGCGGCTTCGCCGTGGTCGCGAGCGAAGTGCGTTCGCTCGCGCAGCGCAGCGCCGGTGCCGCGAAGGAGATCAAGGGCTTGATCGGCGAATCGACGGCGCGTGTCGAAGCGGGTGCGGATCTGGTCGAGCGCTCGGGCTCGACGATGACGGAAATCGTCGACGCCATCACGCGGGTGAGCGCCATCATGAGCGAGATCGCGGCGGCTGCGTCGGAGCAGAGTACAGGCATCGATCAGGTGAACCTCGCCGTCGCGCAGATGGACGAGGTGACGCAGCAAAACGCGGCGCTCGTCGAGCAGGCGGCTGCTGCGGCGAGTTCGCTCGAAGACCAGGCGCGGCGCCTGACGGCCGCGGTCGCGGTGTTCCATACGGGCACGGGCACGGCGGCTTCCCTGAATACCCGCGTGGAGCGGCGCCCGGCTGCGTTGCCGGCGCCGGTGGCCATCTGACTTCAGGTTCGGGCCTGACTGAAACCTTGGGTTCCGAAGTGAGAGCGACGCCCGCGTCTTCGCGGCGCGTCGCTTTTTTTCGACTCAGCTGAAAAGGCGCTGCAACGCGGCGCGGGCGTTGGCGACGAGATCGTCCTCGCCGGGACGGCCCGGCAGCAGATGAAACTCCACCGCCGGCAACGCAGGAAGGCGTACCGAAGCGGGGCAGGCGACAAGTCCCCCGCCAATCGACGACTCGTTCAGGCACGAGATGCCGAGACCCGCCTTCAGCGCGAGCTGCAAGCCTGCCACGCCGGACGCCGAATGCGAGATCACGTAGGGCACGTCACGTTCGTCGAGCAGTTTCACGACAAAGCGCTGTAACTGGCAGCTGGATGGCAGCAGCACCAGCGGATAAGGCGTCGCGATACGCGGGTCTGCATCGGCCGATGTCACCCACACCAGTTTTTCGCGGCGGATAACCGAGCCTTTCTGGCGGCCGTTTCCGGCGGCGGCACGCTTGCTTTCGGGTGTCACGAGGCGTAGCGACAGGCCGATGTCGAAGCTCGTGTCGTCGCTGGCGCTGTCGATGACCGCGCTCGGCAGCACCGTCACGTGCAGACGCAGACGCGGATGCTGTTCCGAAAAGGTCTTCAGCACACCCGCGATTTCGTGCGGCCGGTAGTAGTCGGTGATCGCGATCCGCAGTTCGCCGTCGAGCGCGCGCCCCTGCAGGTCCTCGAACGCCGCTTCGCTCATCGCGAGAATGCGGCGCGCGTGAGCGAGCAGCTTCGTGCCGGCGGGCGTCGCGGTGACGCCCTGTTTGCTGCGCACGAAGAGCGGCTGCCCGGCGCGCTCCTCGAGCTTTTTCACCTGTTCGCTGACCGACGACTGCGACAGGAACACTCGCTCCGCAGCCCCCGAAACAGTGCCGGCCTCGACCACGGCGACAAAAGTTCGAAGCTGCGCAAGATCGAACGCACGCTGGTTCATGATTCGGAAACTCCGATGAAAGTGATCTGATTTTCCCGCTTTTCCGATGGATAGTCCATCCGTACGATTGCGTCATCGAACCATCGGGAGGTCATATGAGCGGTCATCTTTCACCCGGTATATCCGGTGCGCGGGGGCGCGGCCATCGCTGGAAAGTGCTAGGCGTCGGCTTCGCGGCCAACGCGAGTTTTTCGGCGGCGTTCTCCGGCATTCCAACCACGGCGGTGTTTATCCGCTCTGGCTATCACGTCGATAATCACGCACTTGGGCTCCTCTTTGGCATGCTCGGGCTGGGCATTGCGGTGAGCGAGCTGCCGTGGGGCGTGCTCACAGACCGCTGGGGCGACCGGCGGGTGTTGCTGCTCGGCCTCGGACTTACCGCGGCGGCGCTCGCGGCGATGGCGGGGTTCGTGTCACCGAAGGGCGCGTACGTGCCCGGTGTCCCGATGCTCGCGGCGGGGCTACTGCTGGTCGGGCTGCTGGGCGGCAGCGTCAACGGTTCGAGCGGTCGCGCCGTCATGGCGTGGTTTCGCGAAGGCGAACGCGGCCTTGCGATGAGCATCCGGCAGACGGCTGTGCCGGCAGGCGGAGGCGTTGGCGCGCTGGTCCTGCCGGCGCTGGCTGCGTGGCACGGCTTCGCGTGCGTGTATGGCGTGCTGGCGGTGCTGTGCGCGGTGACGGCAGGATTCGCATGGCGCTGGCTGCATGAACCGCCTGCCGGGGAAGGCGTCGCGCGTGCCACGCGTGAAGACGCGCGCACGGCGCCTCAAACCTCGCCGCTGCGCGACGTCCGGATCTGGCGCACGGCGCTCGGCATGGGTGTGCTGTGCGTGCCGCAACTGACCGTCGTGACGTTCGCCACCGTTTTTCTGCACGACTTCGGCCGCGCGGGCCTGCTCACGATCAGCGTCACGATGGCGGCGGTGCAGACGGGCGCGGCCATCATGCGCGTCTGGAGCGGTCACTGGACTGATCGTCGCGGTAACCGCCGTGCATACATGCGCGCGTGCAGCCTTGTTACCGCACTGCTGTTCGCGCCGCTTGCCGTGCTGACGGCAGGCGTGGGCGCGTCACATGCGGCGATGGCGACCGTGTTCGCCGCGATGATCGTGCTGGGTGGCGTGTCGGCCTCGGCATGGCACGGCGTCGCCTTCACCGAACTGGCGACGCTCGCCGGCACGCGCCGCGCCGGCACCGCGCTCGCGATCGGCAACACCTGTGTGTTCATGATGATGTTCGTCACGCCGCTCGCCATTCCGCTGGTGCTGTCGATCGGATCGTGGCCGCTCGTCTGGGCAATGGGAAGCCTCTGCGCACTGGCTGCGCTGCCTGTCTTTCCGCGGGCCGCCGTTTCGCGTGGCGTCAAGCCGACGCCGGCGTGAATCAGTTTCAATCCGGCCGGCGGAGATTTCTAGCCAAACTACGATTTGTCATACGATTCAGAACACTCTGATTTTTGTTCTCTTTTTGTGGTGATGTGATCAGGCATGGAGCGCGCCGGTTTTCCCAGGCGCGCTCCGGGTATCGACTTCACACCTATACCAACATGGAGAGAAAACATGCCGAAAATACGGGTCGTCGTCGCCGACGATCATCCCTTTGTCGTGATCGGCGTTCGTGCGTCGCTCGCATTGCACGAGACCATCGAAGTCGTCGGCGAGGCGAACGGCCCGCAGTCGCTGATGCGGCTGCTCGAGCGCCAGCCGTGCGACGTGCTCGTGACCGATCTGACCATGCCGGAAGCGGGCGCACCGGCCGAAGACGGTCTGCGTCTCATGCGCCGCATCCGCCAGAGCTGGCCGCAGATCCGGATCATCGTGCTGACGAGTCTCACGAACGCCGGCATCCTGCGCTCGATCATGACCGATGGCGTTTCTGGCGTGCTCAATAAAACCGGTTCGATGGAAGAACTGGCGACGGCAGTGCGCACGGTCAGCTACGGACGCTCCTACGTCAGCAAATCGATTCTCGCCACGCTGGCGGAAGCCGGCTCGGAAGCGAGCGAGATGACGGTAGTTCCACGCCTGTCGCCGCGTGAAACCGAAGTGGTCGGTCTTTTCGTCAGCGGGCTGTCGATCAGCGAAATCGCGCGCCGGCTCGATCGCAACGTGCGTACCGTCAGCCGTCAGAAGCGCGACGCGATGCTCAAGCTGGGTGTAAGCAATGATCCAGGCCTGTTCGCATTCATGCGTGCACACGGCATGGCGTGAAAAGAATCGGATGACTAAGCAAATGAAGGACGTTGTCGGGGAGAATGGGGGATTTAAGACCTTTCTTATGTCGAGCGGATGGTAAATATTCGATTCTCGATCTGGCAGACAGGACGCCCGCACCACGCGGGCATCCACGTGCAGACCCGCGCCGGAGACGAACCTCATGACCCACCCCCGCCTTAGCGACAGCAGCGACACCGGCGAACCTGCCACCTCGATTCGAACCATCATCGCCGACGATCATCCACTCGTTTTGCTTGCCGTGGAACACCTGTTGTCGGGCTTTCCGAACATCAGGATCGTGGGGCGCGCATCGAACTCGGGCGAGGTGCTCACGCTGGCAGAGGAGGTGCGCTGCGACCTCGTGGTAATGGACCTGCATATGCCGGGTGATGAGCACAGCGACGGGCTTGAAGCCATTGCGCACTTTCGGGCACGTCATCCGCATGTCGCGCTGGTCCTGCTGACCATGGAATCCGACGCGCAGGCCCTGCAACAGGCTGTCAATCTCGGTGCAAACGCGGTGGTGAGCAAGCGCGACCGCATCGACCTGATCAACGTGGCAATCGTGACCGTGCTGGCGCGCGAGTGCTACCTTGGCCCGACAGTTCGCGCGCAACTTTCCGACGCCACGCGAATGCGTCAGCTCGATCAGGTGCGCCAGCTACTGTCACGCCGCGAGATGGAAGTGTTTACACATTACGCGACCGGTCTCGGCGTGACTGAAATCGCAACGCGGCTTGGACGCAGCGTCAAGACAATCAGTGCGCAGAAGTGCACGGCAATGAAAAAGCTCGCCCTGCACACCGATGTCGAGCTGTTTCGCTTCGCGGTCGACCATGGTGTCGTGACCGAAGCCGCCGTGCAGGCCGCGCGTTGAAAGAAACCGTTCGCGTCATCCTTGCCGACGATCACAGCAGCGTGCGGCACGGCCTGCGTTCGTTGCTGTCGGCCGCGCCGCACGTGCGGGTTGTCGGCGAGGCCGCCGATACCCAGGCGCTCGCCGAACTGCTGGATCACTACCACTGCGACGTGATTATCTCCGACATCGCCATGCCCGGTATCGGTGGTGAGAGCAATGCGGTGTCGCTGTTGCGCCGTGTGCTGAGGGAGTCGCCGCATCCGCAGGTTGTCGTGCTGACGATGATCCATCACACGCACACGTTGCTCGGGCTGCTGCACATCGGCGTCGGCGCAATCGTCGACAAACGCGATGCGCCTGATTCACTGCTGGGTGCCATCGAAGCAGTGGTCGCCGGCACGTTATGGTTGTCCGGTCACGCGCGGCGCGCACTGGAAGCCGCCGATCCGTCCTCGCAACCGCGGCTGGGCGTGTTGAGCCCGCGTGAGTGGGAAATTTTCCAGATGTACGCACACGGTATGACGATCGATCGCATCGCGCGAACGCTCGATCGCAGCAGCAAGACGATCAGCACCCAGAAACGCAGCGCAATGCGCAAGCTCGGCCTTACTTCCGAAGTCGAGCTTGCTGATTACGCGCGACAAACCGGTTTGATTTAAGCGTGTCGCCGGTTCCGCGGGCGCAGTCAATTTAGGAATCGTCCGATAAATAGCGCGGAAGGCGGACCCCATACTCGCGCGTCCCGGGTGAAACTGGCTCCTATATATTTCGTTATGCATATCGAATATCTTATTCTTAATGCGAATTTCGCTGTCGTGGCGAGCGACGGGGATGCGACGGAGACGGCATGTCCAGTCTGAGTGGCCGTCTGCTCACGGAAGCAGCGGGCACGGCCTGGATCGTGTTTGTCGGCTGCGGCAGTCTGATTCTGAACGGTGCGCTTTCGCAAGGCAGCGGTGCGGGCCTTGTGGCACCGGTCGCGTTCGGGCTCGCGCTCGCCACCGCCAGCTATGCCGCGCGTGGGCTGTCCGGCGCGCACTTCAATCCTGCCGTGACGATCGGCTTCGCCGTCGCGCAACGCTTCCGCGTGAGCCACCTGCTGCCTTATATCGCCGCGCAGATCCTCGGAGCGACGGCGGGCGCCGCCTTGCTCGACATCGTCGCCGGCGGCCGGCCCGGGTTCGATCTTGCGATCAGCGACTTCGGTGCGAACGGCTATGCGGAGCACTCACCCGGCGATTTCCAGTTGCAGTCGGCGCTTGTACTCGAACTGACGATGTCGCTCGCGTTCGTCTGGATGAATCTTCAGCTATCCCGGCGTGCATTGCGCACGATCGCGCCCATGGTGAACGGCGCCTGTCTATGCGCGATCTACGTGATTGCCGTACCGGTCACGAACGGTTCGATCAATCCGGCGCGTTCGAGCGGGCCGGCGCTCTTCGTCGGTGGTTGGGCGCTCGATCAGCTTTGGCTTTTCTGGGCCGCACCGATCGCCGGCGGTGTGCTCGCCGGTCTTCTGCATTCATGCCCAGGCGTCGATCGGAAAGCGCGTGCAGCCGGGGTGACACGCAAGGCGGTGGAACGCCCGTGATTCCGCCGCGCCGATACCCAGAACCCAAATGAAGATTCAGTTCGCGTTTTCGCGGCGGGACCTCGTGCAGCGTGTGATGCATTGCATGCTGGTTTGCGTGGTGTTCGCGTTTGCGTGGGTTGCTCACGTCGCGCTCGCAGTTGTGCCGTTGGAGTCCGCATCGGCCACGCTGACCGATGTATCCACGGCCGGATTGACCATCGGCGTGCTCGCGGGCGGCTGGGCCCCGTTCGAGAGCGTCAATGGCGCGAATCTGAACGGCCTGAGCGTCGACTATCTGCGTGCGCTCACCGGCCCGGGCGTGAGGCTCGAAACCCGCACGTACGCCGACATGCCGCAACTGCTCGACGCCGCGTGCGAAGGGCAGATCGACGTTCTGATGAGCGTCGCACGCACGCCTGAGCGCGATCGTTGCCTGTTGTTCACTGCGCCGTACTTTCGTGCGCCGTTATCCGTGGTGACGCGCGAGGAGCGCAGCGCGTCCTTCACGCGCAGCCAGTTGCAGGGCGCCCGTCTCGCAATCGAAAAGGGTTTCGCGCTTGAGGGCTTCCTTGCCGCGCGCTATCCACACGCCCACGTTCTCACCTATACCGATACGCTGGCCGCACTCGCTGCCGTCGAACGTCGCGAAGCCGATGCGTATCTCGGCTTCGCGCCCGCGGTCCGTTCGCAGCTTTCCAGTGGCGCATTCGCTCACCTCGATGTCGCGTTCGACGAGACAGGGCGTACCGGCGAATTGCGCTTCGCCGTACCGCGCCAGCGTCCCGCGCTGCGCGACGATCTCGATCGCGCGCTGTCGGCGATGTCGCAGGATGAGCGGCATCGTATCCGCAACCGGTGGATCGTTCCGTCCGCGCCACTGCGCGGAATCGGGTCGGTCAGCGCGATGCGTCTGCTGCCGTTTCTGATCGCGATCGGCGTAATCCTGATCGTGACGTTGCGCGCTTATGCACTGCTGCAACGTGAAATGCGACTGCGCAAGCGTACCGAGCGCGAACTCGCGACACAGCTCAATTTCCAGCAGACGATGATGGAGATGGTGCCTTACCCGCTCGTCGCGAAGGATCTCGACGGGCGGTACATCGCCGTCAATCGTGCGTATGAGGCGTCCACAGGACTCGCCCGCTCAGCGGTGATCGGCCGGACGAGCCTCGATGTTCAGGCCTGGGGCGCCGCGAACAGCGTGAGTCTCGACCACATGACGCGACGCACGCTCGAAAGCGGCGCGTGGCAGCAGATCGAGCTGGAATTCACCGGCCGCGCGGGCGACGTTCGACACGGCCTGTTCTGGACATGCATGTGCACGGGCATCGACGGCACGCCTTCGTGCGTGCTTGGGACACTCGTCGATATCACCGATATCCGTAACGTGGAAGTGCTCGCGCACGAAACCGAGCGGCGCCTCTTCGACGTCACGCGTTCGCTTCCGGCCGTTGTGTTCCAGTTGCGTCGCGACCCGTCCGGCGCATATTCCTTTCTCTACGTGGGCGGCGACACGCAGGGCCTGCTGGGCAACGATGGCCGCGCGCTGACCGAACCGGGCAGCCTCGATTTCAGGCGCGTCTGTGCGGAAGATCGACGCACGTTGATGGTTGCCCTCGTGCGCTCGGCGCGCTCGCTGCAGCCGGTTCACGTCGAATTTCGCCTCGACGGCGGCGCGCCCGGCTTTCGCTGGGTGCACGCGGAACTGGTGCCGCGTCGCGAGGCGGCGCACAGCATCGTGTGGAGTGGCTACGGCGTCGACGCGAGCGCCGATCACGCCCGCGCCGACGAACTGGCGCGCGCGCGGGACGTCGCCGAAGCGGCATCGCGCGCGAAGGACGATTTTCTCGCGATGATGAGTCACGAAATCCGCACGCCGATGAACGGCGTGCTGGGTCTCGTCGAAGTGCTGGAACGTACGCCGCTCAACGCCGATCAGGGCGAGATGCTCGGCATGATCCACGAGTCGGCGGGCGCGCTGCTGCAGATTCTCGATGATCTGCTCGACTATTCGAAGATCGAGGCGGGCCGGCTCACAATCGAATCGGAGCCGGTCGAACTGCGCGAACTGGTCGACAACGCAGTCGGGCTGCTTGCGGGGCGTGCGCACGAAAAAGGACTGAAAGTGCGTGTCGACGTCGAGCCCGATGTGGCCGCGAGTTTGCGCGGCGACAGCGTGCGGCTGCGACAGATTCTCTTCAATCTGCTTGGCAACGCGATCAAGTTCACGCCAGCCGGCGAGGTGGACGTGCGGGTCGCGTTGCGTGAGCAGACGGACAGCGTGCAGACCGTCGATATCGTCGTCGAAGATACGGGCATTGGCATCGCGCCGGACGTGCAGGCGCGACTTTTCGAGCCGTTCGTGCAGGCCGAATCGTCGACGACACGGCGATTCGGCGGCACGGGACTCGGGCTGACGATCTGCCGCAAGCTGGTCGATCTGATGGACGGCACGCTCGAGCTGCAGAGCACGCCTGGAACCGGCACGCGCATGACACTGCGGCTCGCGATGCCGGTCGAACGAAAAAGCCATACCGCTGGCCGGTTGCGGGGTAAACGCGGCATGGTTGTCATCGCCGACACGCAGGTGGCCGAGGCGATGATGCACTTCGGCGAGGCGCTTGGGCTTGCGCTGGAGCGCGTCTCGCCGGCCGCGCTCGACAATTCTACGTCTGCGATGTTCGCCGCTGTCGATCTGCTTTTCATCGTTGAAGGCCTGGTCATCCCGAACGAGGTTCCCTCGCATGTGCGCGTGGTGTGCCTGACGGAAAAGCCGAAGCCGACGGGTTATCGCATCGTTGACGACAACGTCAGGCTCAGTATCAATCCGATTTCATGGCGCGGGCTGGGCGCGGCGTGCGCAGCGGCGCTGAGCGGCCTCGCAGGCGTGCCCTCGCGGCAGACCGACGCGATCGAAACCGGGGGCGTCGAGCCCGATCGCGAGCGCGCGATGGCGAGCGGGCGGCTCGTGCTCGTGGCCGAAGATCATCCGGTCAACCAGGAACTGATCCGTCATCAGCTCGCGCTGCTCGGCTTCGCGTGCGACGTGGTCGATGACGGCGCCGAAGCCCTCGCCGCACTTGAGCGCACGCACTACGGTTTTCTGATAACCGATTGTCACATGCCGAATCTGTCGGGCTACGAACTGGCGCGGGAAGTGCGTTCGCGTGAAGGCAGACACGGAAAGGGCGATGCGATGCGGCTGCCGATTCTCGGCATCACCGCCAACACCGCGCCGGAAGACTTGCGGGCTTGCCGCGAAGCCGGGATGGACGACTGCCTTGTCAAGCCCACGCGTCTTGCCACCTTGCGCGATTATCTCGCGCGCTGGTTTGGCGCGGATATCACGCGTGAGCCGGGCGAAACTTCGCAGATAACGGACGTCGATGACACATCCTTGACGGGTCGTTCTACGCCCCTGCCGACGCGCGCATTCGTGCCGGTCGACCTCGCTTATATGACCCAGTTGTGGGGAAGCGAGTCGACGGTAAAGTCGCTGCTCGATGCGTTTGTCTCCGCGGTGCGCGACGACCTGCGCGCGTTGCCAATGTTACTGGAAGGCATCGACAAGGCGTCGCCCGTCGATTCGTCACCTGTCGATTCACCGGACATCGAACCGTTGCGGGAGTGGCATCACCGCGTGATGGGTGCTGCGGGTGTGCTGCAGTATCCGCCATTGCTCGAGTTACTGGAGCGGTACCGGCAAGGGATGCAGCAGTGGCCGTCCGCACAGCTTCGCGCGGAGGGGCACGCACTCGTCGCGCAGTGCGGGACGATTCTGGACGGTATCGAAGAGCAGGCGGCACTGCTCGCCTGATGATGTGTGACGCGACTGTGTCACGGCAAGAAAGACAACGTGACCAGCGCGGTACAGACGAAAAAAACGCGGCCGTAGCCGCGTTAAAGGTTTGGAGACATCCTTCGATGAAGGAGTCGCTTCTCGCAGGTCGGAGAGTACGCGTTCCGTGCCGAAAGATTGAGACCAGATTCTGCAATTAACTATTGGAATATATGGAAAGGTGCGCGGGCGGCAGGCCGGCGCGGAAGTAATTCACCGTGAAATCCACGAACGAACGCGTCTTGGCCGATACGTGGCGACGACCCGGATAGACGAGCGATAGCTCCTTGTCAGCATCGAGGATGCGCCAGTCGGGTAGCACGCGTACCAGCACGCCTTGCGCGAGATCCGCCGCGACGTGGTTCCCGGGAAGAATCGTGATGCCCATGTCCGCCAGCGCGGCCTGCCGGAGCATGACCGAATTGTTGACTGCATAAGCGGGGTTAAGACTTACCGTCTGAGCGTGCCCGTCCGCGTGTGCGAAGCGCCAGGTCGAACTGTGAATGTCGGCTGACGGCGCCAGAAAGGTGTGCGTGACCAGCTGGTCGGGTTGCTCCGGCGCGGGATACGTCTCCAGATAACGCGCGGACGCGACGGCGACCGGATGCACCTTGAATAGCGGACGCCGGATCATGGTTTCGCTGCTGATTTGCCCCGGTACGACGATGCCGGCATCGAAGCCTTCTTCGATCAGATCGACCGGCCGGTGCAACAGCGTGACCGACAGCTTCACCTTCGGATGCTGCGCGTGATAGTGCTGCAGCAGCGGTGTCAGACCGAAGAGCGAGAACGACGCCACAGCAACGAGCTTGAGCGTTCCCGAGGGCTCGCTGGCACTGCGCGCAACCTGCGATTCCACCGTCTCGATCTGGTCGAGCACCTGACGGCAGCCATCTGCATATTCATGGCCGGCTTCGGTCAGCGAAAGGCTGCGCGTGGTGCGGTTGACGAGCCGCGTGTCCAGATGCGTTTCCAGCAGCGCGACATAGCGTGTCACCACGGCATTCGACAGACCGAGACTTGCGGCGGCGCGCCCGAACGAATTATTCTCCGCGACCTGAAGAAAGACGCGCATGGCCTGAAGCAGATTCATCGACAGTTCTTATACCGGAAAGCACGCGTGTAGCGCGTGAAAGAGCGGGATGCTAGATGAGTGTGCTCACTCTCGAAACGGGAATTCTCTGAAACATTCGCAAGGACTCACGTATCCCGATTTAATCGAAAAAATGCGTGTGGCGCATCGACAACGCTTTATCTAGATAAGTATGGCGAAATAAATATAGAGACAAGAGAAAATCCTTTGTCATCAAGATCAATACACGCAAGGTCGCGCGGTTTTTGAATAAATCAAAAAATGTTTTGTGCGCTTGCGAGTGGCCTCGATAAAACCCAGCCCCCACACTTTGACACGCAGATAGAACCGGTAACGGTCCAGGCCTCGTGTGCGTACCGATACCGCCCAGGCCTGAAGTTGCGCCACGCAATCAATCGAGTCAGTCGACTCAGTATCAAGGGGCTTTACATGAAAAAAACTCTGGTTCTCGCGGCTGTGTCCGCAACTTTCGCCACCGCCGCCAGCGCGCAGAGCAGCGTCACGCTGTACGGTGTGATCGACGCAGGCTTCACGTACGTCCAGAATGAACGCACGAGCGTGACCGATCCGGACGCGCACGGCCCCGCTTACCGTATGACGGGCGGCAATCTTCAGGGTAGCCGCTGGGGCATGCGCGGCGCGGAAGATCTCGGTGGTGGCATGAAGGCCGTGTTCACCCTCGAAAGCGGCTTCGACGTCATGAACGGTCACAACGACGTGAATAACAAGCTGTTCAACCGTCAGGCGTTCGTGGGTCTGTCGAGCGATTACGGCACGCTGACGATGGGTCGCCAGTACGACTCCGTGGTCGACTACCTCGGGCCGCTCACGGCGACGGGCAGCTGGGGCGGCACGTATTTCGCGCACCCGGGCGACAACGACAATGCGAACAACTCGATCCGGATGAACAACTCGGTCAAATATCAGAGCGCGAACTACGCGGGCCTGTCGTTTAGCGGCCTGTACGCGTTCTCGAACCAGACCGACGGCTTCGCGGACAACCGCGCGTACAGCGTCGGTGCCGGCTACCAGGCAGGCGGCCTGAAACTGGGCGCGGCTTACCTGCAGATTCAAGGCTCGAACCTGAACAGCAGCGGCGCCGTGCAGGACGGTCCGTTCGCGGGCAACGCCGTGACTAGCCAGACGCAGCGCACGTGGGGTCTCGGCGGTAGCTACGAGTTCGGTGCCGCGACTGTCGGCATGGTGTACACGCAAAGTCGTTATCAGTTCGCATACGGCGACGGTTCGATCCGCTTCAACAACTACGAAATCAACGCGCGCTACAACCTGACGCCGGCACTGGCAGTGGGTGCGGCCTACACGTACACGCAGGCCGTGGAGTCGACGCTCAACGCAGCGAATACGTCCAGCCACTGGAACCAGTTCGGCCTGCAGGCGGACTACGCGTTGTCCAGGCGCACGGACATCTATGCGGAAGGCGTGATGTCGGCCGGTGGCAACGGCGCATTGATCCCGACGCAGGTCTTCGGTACGAATGCGCCGTCGAGCTCGCGTAACCAGATCGTGGTCACGACGGGTCTGCGTCACCGCTTCTAAGTCGCTTCCGCGTAGCGTACAAGCCACGCAGGGAGTGAGAAAAAGCACCGTTCGCGGTGCTTTTTTTTGCTCTGAGCCGGCGAACACGTGACCACAAACGACTCCGGCGGATTTGCACTAGTATGTGATGCGCCCCGTGCAATCGATTCCTTTACGCCCGGCGCTATACAGGAGAACTGGATGAACACGTTTCGCAGGCTGAATCTGGCTGTCGTGTTGTGGTCCTTGGCGTCGGGGGTGGCATCCGCGGATACCGTCGCGCTGAAGGCCGATCTGCAACCGTCCAGCGAAGTACCGCCGCGTGTGAGCCATGGCCACGGCGATCTGAACGCGACATTCGATACGTCGACGAAAACCCTGCAATGGACCATCACTTACGGCGACCTTTCCGGCCCGGCGACGATGGCGCATTTCCACGGTCCCGCGCCGGTCGGGCAGAACGCGAAGGTCCAGGTGCCAATCGCCAGGGACGCGCTTGCCAGTCCGATCAAGGGATCGGCGACGCTGACCGAGCAACAGGTGACGGATCTGATGGGCGGCCAGTGGTACTTCAACATCCACACGGCACAGAATCCGAGCGGTGAAATCCGCGGACAGGTGTTGCCGGCGAACTAGCTGTTCACCCGCAGCGCGGCTGGGCGTTGCGCGGCGGGCGGTCTTTGGACCCGGAGCCGACCGTCAGGCCCTGCGCCCGTGATTGCACGTACCATGACGGCTCACCTTTCGATGAGATCGACCCGATGAGCTGGCAAAGCACGCTCGCATGCTGGTTTCTGCGCAGGCAGTTCCGTCCGCGCACCCTGGACCCGGTGATCGACGTGGAGCACGCCCGCGCGCTCACCGCGAAACGTGTGTGGGCGCCGCGCGTGCCGCGCGGCTGGGCATTGCGCGAGCAGTATCGCCCGGGTGATGCGCCGATGCGTGGCGAATGGCTCGAACCGACTGCACCGTCGGACGCAGCCCGGGCTATTCCGCGACGCACGATCCTTTATCTGCACGGCGGCGGGTATTACTTCTGTTCGCCGCAATCACATCGTTCGCTCGTTTTCGAACTGGCGAGACGCGCCAGTGCGCGGACGTTTTCACTCGACTATCGTCTCGCGCCCGAGCATCGCTTTCCTGCGGCGCTCGACGACGCCGTCGCCGCCTGGCGCCAGTTGCTGACCGATGGAACGCCTGCCGGATCGATCGTGATCGCCGGCGATTCAGCGGGCGGCGGTCTTGCGCTCGCGACGCTCGTCGCGCTGCGCGATGCCGGCGATCCAATGCCGGCCGGCGGTGTGCTGTTCTCGCCATGGACGGATCTCGCCGCAACCGGCGACACGATCCGCAGCAACGATGGCCGCGACCCGATGTTCAGCGGCCCGGCCATCGCGCGTGCCGCGCAGGTTTATCTGGGCGATACGGCGGCGACGCATCCTCACGCGTCGCCGTTATACGCGGACCTGCACGGGTTGCCGCCGCTCTTCATGCAGGCCGGTGACACCGAAGTGCTGCTCGACGACACGCGATGCGTCGCCAACCGGGCACGCGAAGCCGGCGTTCACGTCGAATGCGAAATCTGGCCGGAGATGCCACACGTCTGGCAGATCTTCGCGCCGTTCATCCCGGAAGCCGGCGCGGCGCTCGACAAGGCGGCCGCGTTCGTCAACCGGGTGACGTCGGTGCGTGCGGCTCAGCCGTCGAGCGAGACATCGACCGTCTGATACGTTGCCTCGACGAGCGCCTGTCCGTACTGGCGTTCCAGCCGGCGCACGGTGAAATGGCCGTGCGCGACCTGCTGGAAATGGTCGATGAAAACCGTGTTGACCATCGCGCCCAGCACCGCGCCGATCGCGGGAATCGACTTCGCCGCGATCTGTTCGCTGACCTGCACTGAAAACCGCGAAGCGATTGTGTTGAGGAGTCGCAGCAACGCCGCCGAGCCGTGCGAGGTCATGCCTTTTGCGGCGATTTCCGAGGTCGCCTTCGATACCGACTGCGCGAGCGCGCCGCGCACGATGAAATAGCCGAGGTCGGCGTCGTCGTCGGTTTTCGACGTGCCGCCCATGCCGAGCACCGTCAGGCATTGCAGTTGCGTGTCGATATCGGACAGATCTTCACCTTCGCTGCGCGCGATGTCGCAGATCGAACGGAACATCAGCGTGGTCGTGACCGGTAACTCGACCGGCAGCGCGAACAGGCCGAACGCGCCACCTGCCGCGCCGGTCGTCGCCACGGCGAATTTGTGCAGCAGATTGCTCGGTTTGTCGGGCGCGGCGAACGGACCGGCGCCGGCTGCGCGGCCGAGCGTTTTCAAGGCGATCTGCAGGCATTTGCGCAGCGCGGCCTGCGTCGCGTCCGTCACCTTTTCGTTGGCGACGCCTGGCATGCGTGCGATCAGCTTCTCCAGCGGCGCACCGACAATGCTCGCCAGCTTCATCGCAAGCCCCGGACTTTCGAGTTCGTGTTTTGCGTGGCTCAGCGCTTTCAGATCCTCGGTCGACAGTTCCTGTGCGGCGCGGGGAATGGATTCCATGAGTCTTCCTGTGTGCTTACGTATCAGATCAATGAGGCGTTCCCAGACGACAAAGCCGCCCGTTCAGCCAGTTTAGAACCCCGTCGCCGTGCTATGATTCAATATTCGTTGATCTGTCAACAGTTGCGCAATCAAAAAAATGGCTGTCCACACCGCTGCACATCATTCGAGCGGGCAAGTCCTGCCGTTCCGGGAATCGCTGATGGCGATGCTCGGCGTCTCGTTCGTCACCATGCTGGTCGCGCTCGACCAGACCGTCGTCGGCACCGCGCTGCCCACCATCGTCGCGGAACTCAAAGGGTTCGAGCTTTACGCGTGGGTCGCGACGTCGTATCTGCTCACGTCCGTGATCACCGTGCCGATCTTCGGACGTCTCGGCGACTATTACGGGCGCAAACCGTTCGTGATCGCTTCGATCATCGTGTTCACCGGCGCTTCCGTGCTGTGCGGCATGGCGAATTCCATGCTGTTCCTTGTCCTCGCGCGCGGATTGCAGGGCATCGGCGGCGGCATGCTGGTCGGCACTGCGTTCGCGTGCATTGCCGATCTCTTCCCCGATTCCGTCGTGCGGCTGCGCTGGCAGGTGCTGATGAGTTCGGCGTTCGGCATTGCGAACGCCGTCGGACCGTCGCTGGGCGGCTTCCTCACGCAGTATTACGGCTGGCGTTCGGTGTTCTACGTCAATCTGCCGGTTGGCGTCGTGTCGTTGTTTTTCGTGTGGCGCTTTCTGCCCCATCTGCGGCATGTCGAGCATGAGACCAAGATGCGGCTCGACTGGCCAGGCGCATTGCTGATCGCCGTCGCGCTCGGCTGCCTGCAACTGTTCGTCGAGCTGTTGCCGAAGCACGGTATCAGCGGTGTCGCGCCGCTCCTGCTGGCAATCAGTCTCGTGTCCGGATGGGCGTTGTGGAAGTGGGAGAAGCACTTCGCGCAGCCGATTCTTCCGCTCGACATGTTCCGCAACCGCAGCCTCTCCGCGTTGTTCACGCTTTCCGTGCTGGGCGGCTTCACCATGTTTTCGCTGCTGTTCTACGCGCCGCTGCTGTTTCAGGGCGGCTTCGGGCTTTCGCCGAAGGAAGCGGGGCTCGTCATTACGCCGCTCGTCGTGTTCATCACGATCGGCAGCATTGCGAACGGCCGGTTCGTGTCACGGATGCGCAATCCGAATCTGATGCTCTACGCGGGCTTTACGTTGCTGGCGATCTCGTGCCTTGGCGTGGTGATCGCGACGCGCGGCATGCCGCGCTCGATCCTGATGACGTTCATGATCCTCGGCGGCATGGGTCTCGGTTTCGTGATGCCGAACCTGACGATCTTCGCGCAGCAGACGGCCGGCCGCGAACATCTTGGTATCGCGACGGCGCTGCTGCAATCGCTTCGGATGATCGGCGGCATGCTCGGGACGGCGCTGACCGGCACGTTCGTGAGCCACATGTACGCAAGCGGCGTGCGCACCGCGCTGGAAAACGATCACGCGACGCAATGGTTCGACGATCTCGGCGATCCGCAGATCCTGATCAATCACGAAGCACAGGTGCCGCTGCTGAGCCAGCTGGCCCACGCCGGCCACAACGGCGCGCTGCTGCTCGAAGCGGCGCGCGAATCGCTCGTTTCGGCGATCCACATCGGCCTTGCCGTGGCGGCAGTGATCGCCGTTGCTTCGGTGTGGCTGAGTCGCCGTGTGCCGCCAATCAAGCTTGTCCGTCATGTCGAACCAGTGATTCACGTCGACTGACAACCCGACCGCCGCTCTATCGATAAATCATGGAAGAACAGGATCGCATCGCCATCATCCAGCAGTTCGGACGCACGTACCGGACGTTCATGTCGGCGTTCGAGGCGCACGTCGGCCATCCGATGCCACGCTGGCGCATTCTGCTGGCGCTGCACGGTCAGGCGGGCGAGTCGTCGCAGAAGCGGCTGGTCGAGCACCTGCAGGTCGATCCGGGCGCACTGACGCGGCAACTCAAGACGCTCGAAGGCATGGGCTGGATCGCGCGCAGCATGGACGCGCGCGATAACCGCGTGACGAACGTGAAACTGACGCCGGTGGGACGCACTGCCATCGAAGCCAGCATGCCGCGGCGCAATACGTTTCTTCACGAGACGATCGCGACGCTGCCGGACGAAGCGCTCGCCGCGCTGTCGGACGCACTGTCGATGCTGGAAGCGCGTATCGGCGAAGTGGCCGCGACGCTGCCTGTCGAGCCCATGTGACGCCGCGCCTCGCCGACGCCTGAATGCAAAAACGCCGACGAATTGTCGGCGCTTTTACATATATGACGCACGAGGCGTGAAACGCGAGACTCAGAAGAACGTCTCGATCACTTCAGTCACGCGATACGACGGATCGACGACCAGCAACTGGCGCCATTTGTCGAACGTCAGGCACGGGTGCGAGATATCGAACGCGATCATGTCGCCGACCTTGATATCGGCGTTCATTGGAATGCGCAGATACGCGTGCTGGTCCATCAGCCCGAAGATTTCCCACTTTTCGTCTTTCGCGATCGTGCGCGGTGCCCTGGTGCCCGGACGATAGTGCTTTGCGGGTTCCGGCATGCCGGCATCGAATGCGGAATCGCGCTTGCCGAGACCGATGATCGCGCGATCCGGTTCCGGGATCGACTGCACATACGCCCACAGCTGCAGCGCAGGCAACAGCCCTTCGCCCATTTTTTTCGCAACCGGATTGCGCGCGAAGATATCGTTCTGCGCCTTCTTGTAGATGCCGACGTCGTGTGTCAGATAGCAGCCTGGACGCAGCACGATCTCGATCTGCCCTTCGGCGGATGCTTTCGCGAATTCTTCCGCCACCACGTCGTACCATGCCGAACCGGCGCCCGACAGAATGGCCGGCGTGCGCGCGAAGCGGCCTTCGCCCGAAAGCGTGCGCGTGATTTCGACCGCGCTGCGCAGGAATTCGCGGACCTGACCTTCGTCCTGCAACACGCCTTCATACAGTTCGACGCCCGCGAGCTTCAGCGAATCCGGATAACGCGCGATTGCTTCGAGCACGGCGTTGCGCTGGCCGGGGCTGCGCACGCCGGTGCGCCCGCCCGGCACGCCCAGTTCGAGCAGCACGTTCAACTGCTTGCGCACCGAGCCGAAGAACTTGCCGAGCTGCTCGACGCCGTCCGCCGAATCGACGATGCAGAAAAATTCGAATTCCGGATCGCTCAGCAGTTCCGCGATCATCATCATGTTGCGGCGGCCGACCAGCTGGTTCGCCATCAGCACGCGCTGCACGCCGCCCTGGTACGCCGCGCGCACCTGATGTGCGGTGGCGAGCGTGATGCCCCACGCACCCGTTTCCAGCTGGCGACGGAAGAGTTGCGGCGCCATCGTCGTCTTGCCGTGGGGGGCGAGCTTGACGCCGTATTCCGCGACGAACGCCTGCATCCACTTCAGGTTGTGCTCGATGCGGTCCGCGTAGAGCACGGCCGCCGGCAGGCTGACGTCCTCATCCAGCAGATTCCACTCAAGGCGCGCGGCGTCCGTCAGCTGGATACTGGCGCCCGGAACCATGCCCAAGCCCTTGCTATAAGGATCAATTGTCGCGCCCTGATAGTTTGTAACTTTCATGTACTCCTGCTCCATCGTCCAGTTAAATTTATGCAAAGTTGACAGCGATATCTTAACGAAAGTAGCATGGTTGAAGAAATGTTATTTAGTACCATGCCGGTTTCGTATGTGACAAACGTGCTATGTCGAAACGAACGATACCCCTTGCCGCGCTGCGTTCCCACCGTTTTCCATGAATTCGACTGCTGAGCCGCTCACTTTCGACATTGTCGCTCGCATCGCCGAATGCGCGCCTGAATTGCGTTCGGCCGAGCGCAAGGTCGCCGCGCTGATCCTCGACGATCTGACGGGCGCATCGCGCGCGAGCATCGGTGCGCTGGCGCAGCAGGCGGGCGTCAGTATCGCGACGGTGACGCGTTTTGCAAAGGCTGTCGGTTGCCGCGACGTGCGCGAACTGAAACTGCGGCTCGCGCAGGCCGCCGGCGTCGGGCAGCGTTTTCTGCAGACGAATGCCGTCGCGGACGCGCCCGAGCCGCTCGCCACGCGCGTTTTCGACGAACTCCAGACCACGCTTGCTCACAACCACCAGTTGCTGCGCCAGGCGCCGCTCGCCGACGCCGCGGCGGTGCTGCGCGGCGCGCGGATGATCTACGTGTTCGGCATGGGCGGCGGCTCGACCGCGCTTGCCGACGAGATGCGGTTCCGGCTGGTGCGGCTTGGCCGCCCGGTCGCGACGTATCAGGATGGATTGTTGCAGCGTATGGTGGCGAGCACCGTATCGCGCGATTGCGTCGTGGTTGCGCTGTCGACAACCGGGCGCGTGCCGGAGATGGTCGAAAACTGCCGGATCGCGCGCGATTACGGCGCGACGGTGATTGCGCTGACCGCGCCCGCGTCGCCGCTCGCGAAGCTGGCCGACTGGGTGATTCCGATCGTCGCGTTCGAGACAGACTTCATTTACAAACCGTCGTCATCCCGTTACGCGATGATGATGGCGCTGGACGTGCTCGTCACGGAGCTTGCCGTCAGCCTCGGCGACGAGAGTCGCGAGCTGTTGCGTCGCATGAAACACGCGCTCGACGCCCATCGCGGTGGCGGCGAACGACAACCGCTAGGAGATTGATCCATGCATTCGCATCCCGAAGCCGCCGATACGCTGATTGTCGGCGCGCAGCTTTACGACGGCACCGGCGCGCCGCCGGTCGAGCGTGACGTCGCGGTGCGCGACGGCAGGATTGTCGCGATCGGCAACCTGTCGAACTGGCTCGCCGAAGACGTCGTCGAGGCGAACGGCCGCGCGCTGGCACCCGGCTTTATCGACGTCCACACGCACGACGACACGCACGTGATCCGTTCGCCGCAGATGCTGCCGAAGATCACGCAGGGCGTGACGACGGTGATCGTCGGGAATTGCGGGATCAGCGCTTCGCCGGTGGCGTTGAAGGGCGAGCCGCCTGATCCGATGAACCTGCTCGGCGAGCGCGATGCGTTCAGATATCCGACGTTCGCCGCGTACGTCGAGGCCGTGAACGCGGCGCGTCCGGCGGTCAACGTGGGTGCGCTGATCGGCCATACGGCGCTGCGCAACAACCAGATGGACCGGCTGGACCGTGCGGCGACGGCGCAGGAAATCGAAGGCATGGTCGCGCAACTCGAAGAGGCGCTGTCGAACGGCGCGCTCGGTCTGAGCAGCGGCCTTGCTTACGGATCGGCGTTTTCCGCGCCGACCGAAGAAGTGATGGCGCTGGCCGAGCCGCTTGCCGCGGCGGGCGCGTTGTACACGACGCACATGCGTACCGAGTTCGACGCGATTCTCGATGCGATGGACGAGGCGTACAGGGTCGGGCGTCATGCGCGCGTGCCGGTGATCATTTCGCATCTGAAATGCGCGGGGCCGTCGAACTGGGGGCGCAGCGCCGAGGTGCTCGATTCGCTGGAGGGGGCGCGTCGTCTGCAGCCGATTGGCTGCGACTGCTATCCGTACAACCGGAGTTCGTCGACGCTCGATCTGAAGCAGGTGACGGGCGACATCGACATCACGATCACGTGGTCGGAGCCGCATCCCGAGATGGCGGGCAAGCTCGTGAAGGAGATTGCCGCCGAATGGGGCGTGACGCAGCAGGAGGCGGGCAAGCGGCTGCAGCCGGCGGGCGCGGTGTACCACAACATGTCCGAGGACGACGTGCGACGCATCCTGTCGCATCCCGCGACGATGGTGGGTTCGGATGGTTTGCCGAACGATCCATTGCCGCATCCACGGTTGTGGGGCGCGTTTCCGCGTGTGTTGGGACACTATGCGCGCGATACGGGTTTGATTCCGCTGGAAGAGGCGGTGCGCAAGATGACCGGATTGTCCGCGCGGCGGTTTGGTCTTGCGCAACGCGGAGAGGTGCATGTTGGGTATCACGCCGATCTCGTGCTGTTCGACCCGGCGCGGGTACGTGACGCGGCGACGTTCGAGAAGCCGCAGCAGGCTGCTGACGGTATCGACGCGGTGTGGGTGAACGGCGTGTTGTCGTATCGGGATGGGCAGCCGACTGGCGAGCGGGCAGGGCATTTTGTTGCGCGCGGCGCGGCGTCGAAGGGTGATGCGGCGGGCGGGTTCTGATTTTCTGGTTTTTTGCTGGTTGTTAACTTTTATGGTGTGGCTGGTTTGTCTGGCTTCGCCGGTTTTGATTGAGGAGTGATGTGATGAAGCGTTATGGCGTGGAAGGTGGAAAGGGTACCGGTGGGCAGCATATGCCTTTTGCTCGCGCGGTCGAAGCGGACGGCTGGCTGTTTGTTTCTGGCCAGACGCCGATGGAGAACGGCGAAGTGATCAACGGCGGCATCGTTGAGCAATCGCACAAGGCGATTCAGAACGTTTTTGCCATTCTCAAGGAAGCTGGATATGGGGCTGAGCACGTCGTGCGGTGTGGGGTGTGGCTCGATGATCCGCGCGATTTTGCTTCTTTCAATAAGGTGTTTCGTGAGTATTTTGGCGAGAATCCGCCTGCGCGGGCTTGTGTTGTGTCCAGCATGGTGATCGATTGCCGGGTGGAAGTGGATTGTGTCGCTTATAAGGCGCCTGGCGGCTAGGGGTTTGGTTTTTTGTTGTTTTTGCTTTGGCCTTTTCTTGTTCTGGGTTTTTGGCCTTTCCTTGCTTTGCTTTTGGTCTATTAGCGTCGCCCCTGTGCGGGGCGGCACCTACTTTTCTTTGTCCCCCAAGGGGACTTCCTTCGGGGCGTCTTCCAAAGAAAAGTAGGCAAAAGAAAGGCGCTTCGAAAACTCACCTTTTCCTGGTGCGTCGTTCATCGAGAATGGCAACCCATGAAGTGTCGCCCTCAAATCCCAGGCCGCCCCGCACAGGGGCAACACTAATAGACCAAATGCAAAACAAGGAAAGGCCAAAAAGCCAGAAGAACAAAATGCCGCCCTGCCAAAGGGGCCAAAAAAATCCAGAACAACAAAAAAATCACTGCCGCGCGGTACGCAAATTATCCGGCATGGGCAAATTAAAGTTAGTACGAAAAGGATTGATATCAAGCCCGCCGCGCCGCGTATAGCGCGCATAAACCGCCAGCTTGACAGGCCGGCAGGCCCTCGCCACATCGACAAAAATCCGCTCGACGCATTGTTCATGAAACCCGGTATGGTTGCGGTAGGAAATAATGTACCGCAATAACCCCGCATGATCGATCTGCGGACCGACATAATGAATCTGCACGCTGCCCCAGTCCGGCTGCCCGGTCACAGGGCAATTCGACTTCAGCAGATTCGAGAACACCGTCTCCTCGACAGGCGCCTCATCCAGAGCAGCAGTCAAAAACGAAGGCTCCGGATGGTACACAGACGTATCCAGATCCAGCCGGTCCAGCGACAACCCTTCGAACTCCTCAAGCGCAAGCTTGCCAAATTCAGCCGGCGGCGCGAGATGCAAGGAAACCGATGCGCCACTCGCAGCCGACACATCCCGCCTGATCGTCTCGCGTACGACGTCGATCGACTCGAACGCCGTGTGCGCAAACGAGCCAAGGTAAAGCTTGAACGACTTCGACTCGACAATATTCGGCGAATCGGCCGGAATAAAGAACGTCGCCACCGCGATCTGTGGCTTGCCCCGCGCGTTCAGCCACGAAAGCTCATACGCATTCCAGATGTCCGTGCCGAAGAACGGCAACTGCGCGCCAATGCCGATCGCCTCGCGCGCAACACCGCGCGCAATCGGGAAGAGCAGCGATGCGTCGTACTGTTCCGTATAGGAAGAAGGTTTGCCAAGCGGCGATTGTTCAGGTGTCATGATGCGTTCACGATGCCACTCACGACGTGCCCGGTCGCCGTAACCACGCGGGCCGATTCGCAATGGCGGATCTGGTCGTCGAAGAAAAAGTCCGGCTCGAACTCGCGCAGGAACTCACCCTTGTCGAGCCCACCGAGGAACATCGCTTCGTCGATTTCGATGTTCCATTGCATCAGCGTCCGGATCGCGCGCTCATGCGCGGGCGCGGAGCGCGCCGTCACCAGCGCGGTACGGATACGCATCGGCGCGCTCTGCGTCGGCGCGGCCTCGCCAGCCAGTTTCTGCAGACGATGCAGCGCGCCCAGCAGCGGCTTTAGCGGTCCGTCCGCGAGCGGCAGATCCTTCTTGTCAGTCTCGTGACCGATAAACGCGCCCAGCCCCTCCTTCTGGAACACGCGCTCGGCCTCGTCGGAAAACAGCACGGCGTCGCCGTCGAAGGCAATGCGAATCTCGTCTGGATGTCTGCTTGCCATTTTCGCCGATTCCGGCAGCACGCGCGCAGCCGGAAATCCGGCAGCCAGTGCGTCGCGCACGTCGTCCTGATTCGCGGACAGAAAGAGCGATGCGTTCAGCGGCTTCAGGTAGCCGAACGGCGCGCGCCCACGCGTGAACACGCCGCGCTCGATCGCAAGGCCATGCTCGCGGCACGAACTGAACGCGCGCAATCCGCTGATCGGATCGCTGCGCGACAGGATCACGACCTCCACGCGATGCGCGCCCTCGTTCAGCGCCAGCAACTTGCGAATCAGCGCAAACGCGACGCCCGGTCGTGCCGGCACGTTCAGACGCTGACGCTGCAATGCCTCGTAAGCCTGCAGGTCGCCGGCTTCGTAGACGCGGTTCTCTTCCTCGAAGTCGAACAGCGCCCGCGATGAAATCGCCACGACCAGCTTGTCTTCGAGCGAAAAAGCCATATGCGTCGACGTCCCGCGCCGTCAGGAAAGGAACAGCCGGTAAACCGGATTCGCGCTTTCTTCCCAGTATGGATAACCGAGCGAACCGAGGAAGCGCGCGAACTCGCCGTTCTCCGCGCCCGGCACCTGGATGCCGACGAGGATAGAACTGTAATCGGCACCCTGATTGCGGTAGTGAAACAGGCTGATGTTCCAGTTCGGCGCCATCGACGACAGGAACTTCATCAGCGCGCCCGGCCGTTCCGGAAACTCAAAGCGGAACAGGCGTTCGTCGTGAGCAAGCGGCGAGCGGCCGCCCACCATGTAACGGATGTGCTGCTTCGAGAGTTCGTCGTGCGTCAGGTCGACGGTCGCGAAACCGTGTTCCTCGAACGTTGTCGCGATCTCAGCCGATTCGCCGCGGTTCCTGATCTGCACGCCGACGAAGATGTGCGCCGAACTGGCATCCGCGATCCGGTAGTTGAATTCGGTCACGCTGCGTGTGCCGACCAGTTCGCAAAAGCGTCTGAAGCTGCCGCGCTCCTCGGGAATCGTGACGGCGAACACCGCCTCGCGCGCCTCGCCCACTTCGGCACGCTCCGCGACGAAGCGCATCCGGTCGAAATTCATGTTGGCGCCGGACGTGATCGCGACGAGCGTCTGCCCCTCGATGCCTTCGCGTTCCGCGTACTGCTTCGCGCCCGCTACCGCGAGCGCGCCCGCCGGCTCCAGCACGCTGCGCGTGTCCTGGAAGACATCCTTGATGGCGGCGCACAGCGCGTCGGTGTTCACGACCAGCACGTCGTCGAGGTACTCGCTGCACAGGCGGAACGTTTCTTCGCCGACCAGCTTCACCGCGGTGCCATCGGAGAAGAGACCGACTTCGTTCAGCGTGACGCGCTTTTTCGCCTTCAACGATTCGGCCATCGCGCACGAATCCTCAGTCTGCACGCCGATAACCTTGATCTCGGGGCGCACCGCCTTGACGTAGGCCGCGACGCCTGCCGCAAGACCGCCACCGCCGATCGGCACGAAGATCGCGTGCAGCGGCCCCTGGTGCTGGCGCAGGATCTCCATCGCGACGGTGCCCTGGCCGGCGATCACGTACGGATCGTCGAACGGATGCACGAACGTGAGTCCGCGTTCTTCCTGGAGTTGCGTGGCGTGCCCGTAGGCGTCGCTAAACGATTCGCCGAACTGCACGACTTCGACGGTCGGGCCGCCGTGGGCGCGCACCGCGTCGACTTTCACCTGAGGTGTCGTGACAGGCACCACGATGATCGCCTTCACGCCAAGCCGCGCCGCGGACAGCGCCACGCCCTGCGCGTGATTGCCCGCCGATGCCGTGATGATGCCGCGTTCCAGCGCATCGGCCGGCAGGTTCACCATCTTGTTGTACGCGCCGCGCAGCTTGAATGAGAAAACCGGCTGATTGTCCTCACGCTTTAGATAAATCGGGTTGCGCAACCGTGCCGACAGATTCGGCGCACGTTCGAGCTCGGTCTCGCGGGCCACGTCGTAGACGCGCGCGGTCAGGGTTTTCTTCAGATAGTCGTGGGAAGCCATGCGGGTGGCGCGCAACGCGCTTTGCGGGACAGGAAAGGGCTAATGATAGCGCCAACCGTCGTCCGGCTGGCTCTGGGGGCGCGAGCGCCGGGCGCCGTGCCTGTGTACGAAATGGATCGTCCATCGGCGGGGCAGACGCGTGAAACGCCTGTCGAAGCCTGATTCCGCCTCCGGCGCGCGCATGCATCATGCGTTAGAATCCGGTTTTGGAACAAGGATCGGAAGATGCACTGGCAGCCCCGGATCGACCATTTGATGCCCGTACCGCGTGAGTCCCGTCCCGCGGCGCAGCGGCACGTCCGGCATGCACGATCGTGTAGCTGCTAGCGCCGTGAGGCCGTCGATGTGATTTTCCGTCGTCCGGGCTTCACCCAACAGAAAGATTTCCAGAATTGCGCCCCACGCGCACTGTCAGCCGGCCTCTTCGTCTGAAGCGGGTTTTGCTGACCCACCGAGTCGTCCGAATATGAACGCACCTCAAGTTTTCGATCCGCACGGTGCCGCCGCCGCGGTAGCCGTCGACCTCGAACCGCGCCTGCGCGAAATCCCCTATAACTACACGTCGTTTTCCGATCGCGAAATCGTCATCCGGCTGCTGGGCGACGAAGCCTGGGCCGCGCTCGCCGAACTGCGCGCCGAACGCCGCACCGGCCGTTCGGCGCGGATGCTGTACGAAGTGCTCGGCGACATCTGGGTTGTGCGCCGCAATCCGTATCTGCAGGACGACCTGCTCGACAACCCGAAGCGCCGCACGCTGCTGATCGAAGCGCTGAACCATCGTCTGACCGAAATCGAGAAGCGTCGCAAAGCCGACCTGATCGAACATGGCGACGAAGCCGGCATCGACCGCGCGGCGCGCGTCGAAACGCTGGTCGCCGCCGCGCGCCGCGCCGTCGCGGATTTCGCAAGCGAGTTCGACAAAACCGCCGACCTGCGCAAGCGTGCGACCAAAGTGCTCGGCCGCCAGACGCAGAAGGACAACATCCGTTTCGACGGCCTGTCGCGCGTCTCGCACGTCACCGATGCGACCGACTGGCGCGTCGAATACCCGTTCGTCGTCCTGACGCCGGATACCGAAGCCGAAATCGCCGGCCTCATCAAGGCGTGCTTCGAACTCGGTCTGACCGTGATCCCGCGAGGCGGTGGCACGGGCTACACGGGCGGCGCGGTGCCGCTCACGCCGTTTGCGGCCGTCATCAACACCGAAAAGCTCGAAGAGCTCGGCGCTGTCGAGATGACCGAATTGCCCGGCGTCGGCCGGCGCGTCGCGACGATCTTCTCGGGCGCGGGTGTCGTCACGCGTCGTGTGACTGAAGCCGCCGAGCAGGCGGGTTTCGTGTTCGCGGTCGATCCGACCTCGCTCGACGCATCGTGTATCGGCGGCAACGTCGCGATGAACGCGGGCGGCAAGAAGGCGGTGCTGTGGGGCACGGCGCTCGACAACCTCGCCTGGTGGCGCATGGTCGACCCGGAGGGCAACTGGCTCGAAGTCACGCGTCTTGACCACAATATGGGCAAGATCCATGACATCCCGGTCGCGCGCTTCGAACTGAAGTGGTTCGACGGCGAGTACGCGCCGGGCGAAAAGCTGCTGCGCACCGAGTCGCTCGACATCGAAGGCCGGCGTTTCCGCAAGGAAGGGCTCGGCAAGGACGTCACCGACAAGTTCCTGGCCGGTCTGCCGGGCATCCAGAAGGAAGGCTGCGACGGTCTGATTACGTCGGCGCGCTGGGTGCTGCACAAGATGCCCGCGAATACGCGCACTGTCTGCCTCGAATTTTTCGGCCAGGCGCGCGAGGCGATTCCGAGCATCGTCGAAATCAAGGAATACCTGTTCGAGACGTCGAAGAAGGGCGGCGCGATTCTCGCGGGCCTCGAACATCTGGACGAGCGCTATCTGCGCGCGGTCGGCTACGCGACGAAGAGCAAGCGCAACGCGTTTCCGAAGATGGTGCTGATCGGCGATATCGTCGGCGATGACGCCGATGCGGTCGCGCAGGCCACGTCGGAAGTGGTGCGGATGGCCAACGGCAAGAGCGGCGAAGGGTTTGTCGCCGTGAGCGCGGAAGCGCGCAAGCGCTTCTGGCTCGACCGCAGCCGCACGGCCGCGATCGCGAAGCACACGAACGCGTTCAAGATCAACGAAGACGTCGTGATTCCGCTCAACCGGATGGGCGAGTACACGGACGGCATCGAGCGCATCAACATCGAGCTGTCGATCAAGAACAAGCTGCAACTGATCGATGCGCTCGAAGCGTTCTTCAAGGCCGGCAAGCTGCCGCTCGGCAAGAGCGACGACGCGAACGAAATTCCGAGCGCCGAGCTGCTCGAAGACCGCGTGCAGCAGGCGCTGGATCTGCTGAAGCACGTGCGTGCGCGTTGGGAGTTCCTGCGCGACAAGCTCGACCTGTCGCTGCGCGAGGCGCAGCACTACATGGTGCAGCTCGGCTATGAAGGTCTCGCGGAGAAATTCGCGGACCGCGTCGATGATCAACCGGACGCCACCGTTTTCCACGTGACGCAGGACCGTACGGTACGCGTGTCGTGGAAGCAGGAGATTCGCGCGGAATTGCGCCAGATTTTCGCGGGCGGCGAGTTCAAGCCGATCCTCGACGAAGCGCAGGCCATCCACAAGCAGATGCTGCGCGGCCGCGTGTTCGTCGCGCTGCACATGCACGCGGGCGACGGCAACGTTCACACGAATATTCCGGTCAATTCCGACAACTACGAGATGCTGCAGGACGCCCACACGGCGGTCGCGCGCATCATGAAGCTCGCGCGTTCGCTCGACGGCGTGATTTCCGGCGAGCACGGTATCGGCATCACGAAGCTCGAATTCCTGACGGAAGACGAAATCGGCGAATTCCGCGCGTACAAGCAGCGCGTCGACCCGCATGGCCGCTTCAACGCGGGCAAGCTGCTCCCGGGTGCGGACCTGCGTAACGCGTACACGCCGAGCTTTGGCCTGATGGGCTATGAGTCGCTGATCATGCAGCAGTCCGACATCGGCGCGATCGCCGATTCGGTGAAAGACTGCCTGCGCTGCGGCAAGTGCAAGCCGGTGTGCGCGACGCACGTGCCGCGCGCGAACCTGCTGTACAGCCCGCGCAACAAGATTCTCGCCACATCCTTGCTGGTCGAGGCGTTCCTGTACGAAGAGCAGACGCGCCGCGGCGTGTCGATCAAGCACTGGGACGAGTTCAACGACGTCGCCGATCACTGCACGGTCTGTCACAAGTGCGTGACGCCATGTCCGGTGAAGATCGACTTCGGCGACGTGACGATGAACATGCGCAACCTGCTGCGCAAGATGGGCAAGAAGAAGTTCAACCCGGGCAACGCGGCCGGCATGTTCTTCCTCAACGCCACTAACCCGCAGACCATCAATCTCGCGCGCACCGCGATGATGGGCGTGGGCTACAAGGCGCAGCGCCTCGGCAACGAGCTGCTGAAGAAGTTCGCGAAGAAGCAGACGACGCGTCCGCCGGCGACAGTCGGCAAGCCGCCCGTCGTCGAGCAGGTGATCCACTTCATGAACAAGAAGATGCCGGGTAATCTGCCGAAGAAAACGGCGCGCGCGCTGCTCGACATCGAAGACAACAAGATCGTGCCGATCATCCGCAACCCGAAGACGACCACGGCCGATTCGGAAGCGGTGTTCTACTTCCCGGGCTGCGGCTCGGAGCGTCTCTTCTCGCAGGTCGGCCTCGCGACCCAGGCGATGCTGTGGGAAGCGGGCGTGCAGACCGTGCTGCCGCCGGGTTACCTGTGCTGCGGCTATCCGCAGCGCGGCTCGGGTCAGTACGACAAGGCCGAGAAAATCGTGACGGATAACCGCGTGCTGTTCCATCGCGTCGCGAACACGCTGAACTACCTCGACATCAAGACGGTCGTGGTGTCGTGCGGCACGTGTTACGACCAGCTTGCGGGTTACGAATTCGAGAAGATCTTCCCGGGCTGCCGGATCATCGACATCCACGAATTCCTGCTTGAAAAGGGCATGAAGCTCGAAGGCGTCAGCGGCACGCGCTACATGTATCACGACCCGTGCCACACGCCGATCAAGACGATGGACCCGGTGAAACTCGTCAATGAACTGATGGGTTCCGAGCACGACGGCTACAAAATCGAGAAGAACGATCGTTGCTGCGGCGAATCGGGCACGCTCGCCGTGACGCGTCCGGATATCTCGACGCAGGTCCGCTTCCGCAAGGAAGAGGAGATGCGCAAGGGCGCGGCGCGGCTGCGTGCTATTCCGTTAGTCGGTGAGGTGGGGGCGAACCCGGCCGATCCGGCGAATGCGTCGGCGGGCGCGGCCGAAGGCTCGGTGCTGAAGGCCGGCAACGGCGCGCAGCCGGGCAAGGTGCCGGACATCAAGATTCTCACGAGCTGCCCGTCGTGCCTGCAGGGCCTGTCCCGCTATAACGAAGACTCGGGCACCGAAGCGGATTACATCGTCGTCGAAATGGCGCGTCACGTGCTGGGCGAGGAATGGATGGCCGACTATGTACAACGTGCGAACAATGGCGGAATCGAGCGCGTGCTGGTCTAATGACACGGCTGACATATCCGTGCGGGGAAGATGATGGATTGTGTATTTTGCCGGGAGGAAGGCGGCGATGTGCTGTGGCAGGACGATACGCTACGTGTCGTTCTGGCCGGTGAACACGATTACCCGGGCTTTTGCCGGGTAATCTGGAACGCGCATATCGCCGAGTTTTCCGATCTGTCTGAAGAAGAGCGTGATCGCGTGATGCGCGCGGTCTATGCGGTCGAACGTGCGATGCGTCGGGTGATGCAACCGGTGAAGGTGAATCTCGCGAGTCTTGGCAACCAGGTGCCGCACATGCACTGGCATGTGATTCCGCGCTTTTCCAACGACGCGCATTTTCCGCTGCCCATCTGGGCGCCGCGCCAGCGGACGGTGTCGGAGGCACTGCTGTCGCAGCGCCGCGCGCAGGCCACGCTGCTGCGCGAAGCGGTACGCACCGAAATCGAACAAGCTCTCGCCTGAGGTCATCATGAGCGGACTGACTCCTGACACGCCGGTTCCGACCGGCGTCGTCGTTCACGCGAAATCGCACGTGCTCGAACTCCAGTACGGTGAGGGCGAAAGCTACCGCGTACCGTTCGAGCTTCTGCGCGTGTTTTCGCCGTCAGCGGAAGTGCGCGGCCACGGTCCGGGTCAGGAAACGCTGCAGACCGGCAAGCGCGATGTGTCGATCGTATCGATCGAAGGTGTCGGTAACTACGCGCTGCAGCCGACCTTCTCGGACGGCCATTCGACCGGCCTCTATTCGTGGGACCTGCTGTACGACATCGCGGTCCGCCAGGACGAACTGTGGCGCGAGTACCTCGGCAAGCTCGAAGCGGCGGGCGTCGACCGCGACGCGCCGATGGACGCAGCGGGCGCCCCCCAGGGTCACGGGCACGGACATTGCCACTGATCAGATCGTCCGCTGGTACGATGCGGCCTGCGCGCCGGATATTGCGGCGCAACATTCCAGAATACGCGAAAGGACAAGCGCGATGAACAAAACCCACTTCGGCTTTCAGACAGTCGACGAACAGGAAAAAGCGAAGAAGGTGGCGGGTGTGTTCCACTCGGTCGCCACCAACTACGACCTGATGAACGATCTGATGTCGGGCGGGCTGCATCGCGCGTGGAAGATGTTCACGATCGCCCAGGCGGCTGTGCGGCCGGGCTTCAAGGTGCTCGATATCGCGGGCGGCACCGGCGATCTTTCGAAGGCGTTCGCGAAGCAGGCGGGCTCGACGGGCGAAGTCTGGCACACGGACATCAACGAATCGATGCTGCGCGTGGGCCGCGACCGTCTGCTCGACAAGGGCGTGATCACGCCGGCGCTGTTGTGCGATGCCGAGAAAATTCCCTTTCCGGACAACTACTTCGACGTGGTCACGGTCGCCTTCGGGTTGCGCAACATGACGCATAAGGACGTGGCGCTGGCAGAAATGCGCCGCGTGCTGAAGCCGGCCGGGCGGCTGCTCGTGCTGGAGTTCTCGAAAGTCTGGGATCCGCTGAAGAAAGCCTACGACGTCTACTCGTTCAAGGTGCTGCCGTGGCTCGGCGACCGCTTCGCGAAAGACGCCGAAAGCTATCGCTACCTTGCCGAATCGATCCGCATGCATCCGGATCAGGAAACTTTAAAAACAATGATGGAACAAGCGGGCCTCGATGCCGTCAAATATTACAATTTGTCAGCTGGTGTGGTAGCTTTACACGTGGGGACGAAATACTAGCGTCCTAAATCATTGTTTTTTAAGGAATGTGAAAAATGTCTGATTCCGTTGTGTTAGCTTCCCGTAAGAAATCGGGTTCCTGGGCGAGGCGAATCGGACTGCTGGCGATGGTCGGTCTGATCATGGCCGGAACGCTCGCCTCGCTCGACGCCGAGGCGCGTCGCATGGGCGGTGGGCGTAGCTTCGGCCGCCAGTCGAACACCATGCAGCGTTCCACCACGCCGCCGCCGGCGCAGCCCGCACAACCCGCGCAGCAATCGGCACAAGGCGCCCAGGCGCAGCGCGCGCAACCGGCGCCGGGTGCCACGCCCGCGCCGAACCGTTCGCGCTGGCTTGGCCCGATCGCAGGTCTCGCCGCCGGTCTCGGTATCGCCGCGCTGCTGTCGCACTTCGGCCTCGGCGAGGCATTTGCCGGCGCGATGGCGAACTTCATCATCATCGCGTTGATCGCGATGGTAGCCATCTGGCTGATCCGCAAGTTCATCGGGCGCAAGCGTGACGCCGGTACGCCGGCCTATGCGGGCGGCGCCGGTTCGCCGACGTTAAATGCCGGCGGAACCGGCTATTCGACGCGCGAGCCCTCTTATACGGCACCGCCGTCGGGCCCGTATTCCGCGCCGCTGGGCGGTCCGTCGGGTACGCCGGCGCTCAGCGCCGCGCCTTCGGTGCCCGCGAACTTCGACACGGAAGCGTTCCTGCGTAACGCGAAGGTGTACTTCGTGCGGCTGCAGGCTGCGTGGGACGTCGGCAACATGGAAGACATCCGCGAATTCACGACGCCGGAAATGTTCGCCGAGGTGAAGGTGGATCTTTCCTCGCGCGGCGGGGAGGCGAACCAGACGGACGTCGTGCAGCTGAACGCGGACCTGCTGGGCGTCGAGGACCGCGGCGCCGAGTACCTGGCGAGCGTGCGCTTCTCGGGCCTGATTCGCGAGACGGCGGACGCTTCGGCCGAGCCGTTCGTGGAAATCTGGAACCTGTCGAAGTCGACACACGCCAACGAAGGCTGGCTGCTCGCCGGCATCCAGCAGGTCGCGCAGCATTGACCCGGAGGCCGGGCACGCTGCACAAGCACCCGGTCGATCGTTCACCGGTCGTCTGACTGGCCGTTCGGCATAGACAGTCCGCAAGCCAACGGACGTTACAATAGGAACCCGCGCTGGCAGATCGCCGGCGCGGGTTTTTTCTTATCCACTTCCGATGACCCTCGCCGCCAAGCCCTTCGCTGCTGCCGTCAACCATCTGCTCGCCCGCGAATCGTGGGCACGCGAGCGCCTCGCTCCCTACGCCGGCAAGACCGCCCGGCTCACCTGTTCGCCTGTCACGCTGATACTGCTCGTCGGGCCGGACGGCTATCTGTCCGCGGTCGACGAATCCGTCACGCAGCAGTTCGACGTCGTGGTGTCCGTGCCGTCGGATGCGCTGCCCGCGTTCGTGCAGGGCGGTCAGGCCGCGGTCATGAAGCACGTGAAGATCGAGGGCGATGCCGAATTCGCCACGGTGATCGCGAAGCTCGCCGAGCATCTACGCTGGGAGCCGGAAGAAGATCTCGCGAAACTGATCGGCGACGGCCCGGCGGTGCGCGTCGCTTCGCTGGCACGGTCGGCGCACGGGCAGGCGCTTCGCACGGGCCGCAATCTGCTCGATTCGGTCGCGGAATATCTGCTCGACGAAAAGCCGCAACTGGTGCGGCGCACGGCGCTCGACGACTTCAACGCCGAACTCGCCCGGGCGCGCGATGCGCTGGCGCGCGTCGAAAAGCGCGTCGAACGTCTTGAACACAAGGTTGAAGCCCGTGACGCCGATGCGTCGGGCGGAGCCGCCACTTCGCGCGGCACGCGCTAGTCACCGGGCTCTACGATGCGTTTTCTGCGCTTTCTAAAAATATTCTTTACCGTCATCCGTTTTGGTCTTGACGAAATGATGTTGAGCCGCGTCAACGACCGGCGCGTGCGTCTGCTGCTGCGTATCACCACGATCGGCCGCAAGTTCGAGCAACCGCCGGGCGTGCGTCTTCGTCTGGCGCTCGAAAGCCTCGGGCCGATCTTCGTGAAGTTCGGTCAGGTGCTGTCCACGCGGCGCGATCTGCTCCCCGTCGATATCGCCAACGAACTTGCGAAGCTCCAGGATCAGGTGCCACCGTTCGATTCGGATGTCGCGATCGCGATCGTCGAAAAATCGCTGGGCGCGCCCGTCGGTGTGCTGTTCGACGATTTCGAGCGGGTGCCGGTGGCGAGCGCGTCGATCGCGCAGGTGCACTTCGCGAAGGTGAAGGCCGGTCAGCACGCGGGCAAGCCGGTGGCGGTCAAGGTGCTGCGGCCGAACATGCTGCCTGTGATCGATTCCGATCTCGCGCTCATGCGCGATCTCGCCGTGTGGGCCGAGCGTCTGTGGGCGGACGGCAAGCGCCTGAAGCCGCGCGAGGTGGTCGGCGAATTCGACAAATACCTGCACGACGAACTCGACCTGATGCGTGAGGCCGCGAACGGCAGCCAGCTGCGCCGCAATTTCGCCGGGCTGGACCTGCTGCTCGTGCCCGAGATGTACTGGGAATTCTGCACACCCAATGTGCTCGTGATGGAGCGGATGGTCGGTGTGCCGATCAGCCAGGTGGAAACGCTGCGCGCGGCAGGCGTCGATATTCCGAAGCTGGCGCGCGAAGGGGTCGAGATTTTCTTTACCCAGGTGTTCCGCGACGGTTTTTTTCACGCCGACATGCACCCGGGCAACATCCAGGTGAGTCTCGACCCCAGGCACTTCGGGCGCTATATCGCGCTTGATTTCGGCATCATCGGCGCGCTGTCGGACTTCGATAAAAACTATCTCGCGCAGAACTTTCTCGCGTTCTTCAAGCGCGACTACCACCGCGTCGCGACGCTGCATCTGGAGTCCGGCTGGGTGCCGAAAACGACCCGCGTCGAAGAACTCGAAAGCGCGATTCGCGCGGTATGCGAACCCTACTTCGATCGCGCGCTGAAGGATATTTCGCTCGGTCAGGTGCTGCTGCGTCTCTTCTCGACGTCGCGGCGCTTTAACGTCGAGATCCAGCCGCAGCTCGTGCTGCTGCAAAAGACGATGCTGAACGTCGAGGGTCTGGGCCGCTCGCTCGATCCCGAGCTTGATCTGTGGAAAACGGCAAAACCGTATCTCGAACGCTGGATGAACGAGCAGATCGGGCTGTCCGGATGGTACGAGCGGCTCAAGATCGAAGCGCCGCAGTGGAGCAAGACGCTGCCGCAACTGCCGCGCCTGATCCATCACGCGCTGGCGTCGCGCCACGACGCCCAGCACGGCCAGCCGCACAACGACGTCATGCGCATGATCCTGCTGGAGCAGAAGCGGACCAACCGGCTGCTGCAGGGGCTGCTGATGTTCGGCATTGCCGCGGGCATCGGCGCGGTGGTCGCACGCGTCTGGCTGGCGATGTTGTATGGCGGGTGATCGTTGCCCGACCCTGGCCTGACCGGGAGATATCGATGAACGCTGATTCAAACCGTCCTCCGCTGCCCTCCGGCGCGCGCCAGACTGCGCCGGAATTCGTCTCGCGCGATCCGGATTCGCCTGCGTTCTGGGACGAGCGCTTCGAGCGCGGTTTCATGCCGTGGGATCAGGCGGGCGTGCCGCCAGCGTTCAAGGCTTTCGCGGCAAGGCACGCAGAAGGTGCCGTGCTGATTCCCGGCTGCGGCAGCGCATGGGAAGCACTCGCGCTCGGGCAGGAAGGGCGTCAGGTGCGCGCCATCGATTTCTCGCCGAACGCGGTCGCCACCGCGCGCAAGCAGTTGGGCGCCTACGCGTCAGTCGTCGAACAGGCGGATTTCTTCGCGTATGAGCCGCCGTTCACGCCAGCCTGGATCTACGAGCGCGCGTTTCTCTGTGCGCTGCCGAAAGCCCGCTGGGGCGATTATGCGCAGCGAATGGCCGCGTTGCTGCCGGCAGGGGCGTTGCTCGCCGGCTTCTACTTTCTCGGCGCGACGCCGAAAGGGCCGCCATTCGGCATCGAGCGTGAGGAGCTGGAAGCCTTGCTGGTGCCGCATTTCGAGCTGATCGAAGACGAGGCCGTCGCGGATTCGATACCGGTATTCGCCGGGCGTGAACGCTGGATGACATGGCGTCGCCGCGGGGTTGCAGCAGCTTGATCCGGGCTGCAACGCCCCCATTTAGTGCCACGGCGGGTCTGTCCCGCCGCAGGTCCCGATTTCCGGGGCGGCAAACCGTTTGCGGCTATAATTCAAGGCTTTGCAGGCGTTTACAGGATTTTTCGCAGGGAATAAAGATCATGCCGATCTACGCTTATCGTTGTGAATCATGCGGCTTTGGGAAGGACGTGCTTCAGAAGATGAGCGACGCCCCGCTGACGCAATGCCCGGAATGTGGCAAAGACGCGTTCCGCAAACAGGTTACGGCCGCGGGTTTCCAGCTGAAGGGCTCGGGCTGGTACGTCACCGACTTTCGCGGTGGCTCGGGCGGCGCGAATGCAGCCGCGAAGCCCGCCGCCGGTGAAAACGGCGCCGCCGAACCGGCGAAGGCCGGGAGCGGCAAGAGCGAAGCGGGTTCGTCGCCTGCTGGCACGGACAGCGGCAAAGCCACGCCGGCCACGCCGGCCGCCGCGGCGCCCGCATCGAGTTCGGGCGCGGACAGCGCATAACAGCATCGCAGCCCGCAAGGGCGACAAGCACACCGCGGCGGATCGATCCCGCGCGGTTCACTGGCGCTACACATGACGACGAAAAAGACGACGCTCAAATCGGTGTTCCTGACTGGCCTGCTGGTGCTGGTGCCGCTCGCCATCACCCTGTGGGTGCTGGGCCTCATCATCGGCACGATGGACCAGACGCTGCTGCTGCTGCCGGAATCCTGGCAGCCGGAGCGCGCGCTCGGGTTCCGCCTGCCGGGGCTCGGCGCGGTGCTGACGATCGCGTTTATTTTTATCGTCGGACTATTGACGCAGAACTTCATCGGGCAGACGCTCGTGAAGTGGTGGGAAGTCGTCGTGCGTCATATCCCGGTGGTCGGTCCGATCTATACCAGCGTGAAGCAGGTGTCGGACACGCTGCTTTCCAGCAGCGGCAACGCGTTTCGCAAGGCGTTGCTGATCGAGTATCCGCGCAAGGGTTCCTACACGATCGCGTTTCTGACGGGCATTCCCGGCGGCGACGTGGTCAACCACCTGAAGGAAGAACACGTGAGCGTGTACGTGCCCACGACGCCGAATCCGACGTCCGGCTTCTTCCTGATGGTGCCGAAGAGCGAGGTCGTCGAACTCGATATGACGGTCGACGCCGCGCTCAAGTACATCGTTTCGATGGGTGTCGTGGCGCCGTCCGTGCCCGTGCAGCCGGCGCCGGTGCGCCGCGCTACCCCCATCGAACCTCCGCTGTAATGCCGGAGCGCGTCGCTAGCCGGCGCGCACCGTTCGATCAATGCAAAACGAAAGACAAACATCATGTCGATGAGATCTGAATACTGCGGTCTGGTGACCGAACACCTGCTGGGCCAAACCGTGTCGCTGTGCGGCTGGGTGAGCCGTCGTCGCGACCACGGCGGCGTCATCTTCATCGACCTGCGCGATCGCGAAGGCCTCGTTCAGGTCGTCTGCGATCCGGACCGCGCGGAGATGTTCAAGATCGCCGAAGGCGTGCGTAACGAGTTCTGCGTGCGCGTTCAGGGCGTTGTCCGCAACCGTCCGGAAGGCACGGTGAACGCTGGCCTGAAGAGCGGCAAGATCGAAGTGCTGTGCCACGAACTGACGGTGCTGAACGCATCGGTCACGCCGCCGTTCCAGCTCGACGACGACAACCTGTCGGAAACCACGCGCCTCACGCATCGTGTGCTCGACCTGCGCCGTCCGCAGATGCAGCACAACCTGCGACTGCGCTATCGCGTGGCGATGGAAGTGCGCAAGTACCTCGACGCGCAAGGTTTCATCGACATCGAAACGCCGATGCTCACCAAGAGCACGCCGGAAGGCGCGCGCGATTACCTCGTGCCGTCGCGCACGAACCCGGGCCAGTTCTTCGCGCTGCCGCAGTCGCCGCAACTGTTCAAGCAACTGCTGATGGTGGCGAACTTCGACCGCTACTACCAGATCGTCAAGTGCTTCCGCGACGAAGATCTGCGCGCCGACCGTCAGCCGGAATTCACGCAGATCGACTGCGAAACCTCGTTCCTCACCGAACAGGAAATCCGCGATCTGTTTGAAGCGATGATCCGTCACGTGTTCAAGGAAACGATCGGCGTTCAGCTCGACGAGAAATTCCCGGTCATGCTGTATTCGGAAGCCATGCGCCGTTTCGGTTCGGACAAACCGGACCTGCGCGTGAAGCTCGAATTCACCGACCTGACCGATGTCATGAAGGATGTCGACTTCAAGGTGTTCAGCGCGCCGGCCAACACGAAAGACGGCCGCGTCGCGGCGCTGCGCGTGCCGAAGGGCGGCGAGCTTTCGCGTGGCGACATCGACAGTTACACGGAATTCGTGCGTATCTATGGCGCGAAGGGTCTCGCGTGGGTCAAGGTCAACGAAGCCGCGAAAGGTCGTGACGGTCTGCAAAGCCCGATCGTCAAGAACCTGCACGATGCGTCGATCGCGGCGATCCTCGAGCGCACCGGCGCGCAGGACGGCGACATCATTTTCTTCGCGGCAGACCGCGCGAAGGTGGTGAACGACAGCCTCGGCGCGCTGCGTCTGAAGATCGGCCATTCGGAATTCGGCAAGGCGAACAGCCTCGTCGAGGACGGCTGGAAGCCGCTGTGGGTGGTCGATTTCCCGATGTTCGAGTACGACGAGGAAGAAGCGCGCCACGTTGCCGCTCACCATCCGTTCACGAGCCCGAAGGACGAGCATCTGGAATATCTGGAAACGGATCCGGGCCGCTGCCTCGCGAAGGCCTACGACATGGTGCTGAACGGCTGGGAAATCGGCGGCGGTTCGGTTCGTATCTATCAGGAAGAAGTGCAGAGCAAGGTGTTCCGCGCGCTCAAGATCAACGCCGAGGAAGCCCGTGCGAAGTTCGGCTTCCTGCTCGACGCGCTGCAGTACGGCGCGCCGCCGCACGGCGGTATCGCGTTCGGTCTCGACCGCATCGTGACGATGATGGCGCGCGCCGATTCGATCCGCGACGTGATCGCGTTCCCGAAGACGCAACGCGCGCAAGACCTGCTTACGCAGGCGCCGAGCGAAGTGGACGAGCGCCAGCTGCGCGAACTCCACATCCGTCTGCGTCAGCCGGAACCGAAGGTTCAGTAAGCGTTCGCCGGGCGTCCGAACCGGCTTCAGCTGCATCAGGGAAAAAGGCGCGCCATGCGCCTTTTTCTCTTTATGCGTTACAGTCGAAGCGAACCCGATCCACTGACTGACACGTATCGTGCGTACCCTGCGCGTGCACGGTGCGTTGCCTGATTACCGATCACCATGCCGAAACCGCCGAAGATTCCGGAGTCTGTTCTTGTCGTCATCCATACGCCGCAACTCGACGTGCTGATTATCGAACGGGCCGACCGGCCGGGCTTCTGGCAATCCGTGACGGGATCGAAGGATCACGTCGACGAGCCCATCGTCGAAACGGCCATGCGTGAAGTCGGTGAGGAAACGGGTATCGTCACCGGTTCGCCCGGGGTGCCGGCCAGCGCGTTGCTCGACTGGCAACATCAGATCGAATACGAGATTTACCCGGTGTGGCGCCATCGTTATGCAGAAGGCGTGACGCGTAACGTCGAGCACTGGTTCAGCCTTCAGGTGCCAGGCCGCATCGAGGTGACACTCGCACCGCGCGAGCACACCGCTTACGCCTGGTTGCCGTACGAGCAGGCGGCGGCGCGCTGCTTCTCATCGTCGAACCGGGAAGCCATCCTGCAACTGCCGACGCGCCTCGCAGCGCGCCTGGGATGACGAGCCTCGCCACGCGGCGTTTCGCGCGGCTCCGCCAGAGCCTTCGCAGCCGGCGTTACTGGCGGCGCTATCGCTTCACCACCGGCAACGGCGTCGAGCTCTTTCGCTCGGGCAGCGAATACTTCGACACGCTGACACGTCGAATCGACGCCGCGACACGCGATGTTGCGCTCGAGACGTACATCTTCTGCGACGACGAAGCCGGCCAGAACGTGTCCGCCGCGCTGCTGAGAGCCGCCGCGCGGGGCGTGCGGGTACGCGTGATCACCGACGGTATCGGCACCGCGAAGCTCGCGCTTTTCAACGACTGGCCGTCGATCGGCGTCGAACACCGCATCTACAACCCGCATATCTTTGGCCGCTTCGGCTTCTCACGCACGCACCGCAAGCTCGCGGTGATCGACGACACGTACGCGTACTGCGGCGGTATCAATATCGTCGACGACTTCGACAACAACGGCGAGCGCCTGCCGTATCCTCGCTGGGACTTCGCGGTCGAACTGAGCGGGCCGGTGGTGACCGACATCCGCGAAGCGTTCGAGGTGCAGTGGCGCCGCATTCGCATCGGATACCGGCAGGTCGAACCGCCCGGCACGGACGGCAAGCCGCCGCCCGATCTGGGCCGCTCCGCGCGTTGGCGGATGCGTCGTCGCGCGCGCGGCGACGTGCGCGAAACCGGGCTGCCGTGCGTGGCGTTCGTCGCGCGCGATAACCTGGTCAATCGTCGTGCGATCGAAAAGGCGTATCTGACCGCGATTGGCCAGGCACGCACCGAGGTGCTGCTCGCCAATCCGTACTTCATGCCGGGCCGCAAGCTGCGACGCGCGCTCACGCATGCGGCGCGGCGCGGCGTCGAGGTGCGGCTCATCATCGGGCGCAAGGAGTTCGCCGCGCTCGATTACGCGGTGCCGTTCCTGTACCGGTCGCTGCTGCGCGCGGGCGTCAAGATCGCCGAATACGAAAAGACGCTGCTGCACGGCAAGGTCGCGGTCGTCGATTCGAGCTGGGGAACGGTGGGTTCGTCGAACCTCGACGCGCTCAGCCTGCTCGTCAACAACGAGGCGAACGTCGTGCTGGTGGCCGATCCCGAGATCCACGATCTGCGCGCCGCGATCCTGACGGCGTTCGACGAGTCGCGCCGCATCGACCTCGCACGCTACGAAGCGCGTCCGCGCGGCGAGCGCATCCTCAACTGGCTGGCCTACAACACGTACCGGGCGGTCATGAAGGTGCTGACGGTGGGCGGCTACGACTGACGCCCGGGCTCTGCCGGGTCGTCAGCCTGCGAAAGTCATCGCCGAGCCTTTCCGGCAGGCCGGCGCAATCCGGGTAATTCACCTGGATACACCGGCGCGTCGAGCCGGTAAAACTGTCATTAAGCGGCATGAGCGAACAATCCCGAAAATTACGCCTCGTCCGATTGACGGATGCCGCAAAATTGGAGGCCAGTTAGAAACTGGTTTCTAATAAAGTCCTTGTTTCGCGGACGGTCGTACTCAACAATAGTACGGCCGTTCGATTTTCTTTCGGTCAAATCAGAACGGTACAAAGCTATGCGAAAAGGCGAACAGACGCGCGCGGCAATTCTCGACGCAGCACTCGACCTGGCCAGCCGCGACGGACTCGAGGGTCTGACGATCGGCCTGCTGGCCGAGCGCATGCAGATGAGTAAAAGCGGCGTGTTCGCGCATTTTGGGTCGCGCGAGGATCTGCAGGTGGAAGTGGTCAAGGAATATCACCGCCGTTTTGAGGAGGAGGTGTTCTTTCCGAGTCTGCGTGAACCGCGCGGGTTGCCGCGTCTGCAGGCAATGATCTCGGGCTGGATAGAGAAGCGCATCCAGGAAGTCACCACTGGATGCATCTATATCAGCGGCGCCGTCGAGTACGACGACCGCGCGGACAACCCGGTGCGCGAGCAACTGGTGGCGAGCGTGAGCACCTGGCGCGCCGCGCTCACGCGAGCCATTTCGCAGGCGATGGAAGAAGGGCACCTGAGGGCGGACGCCGATCCGCAACTGATGCTCTTCGAAATGTACAGCTTCACGCTGGGTCTGCATCACGATGCACGCTTCCTGCACCTGCCGGATGCCGTGCGCCTGACGCGGGCCTCGCTGGATAAATTGATCGTTTCGTATCAAAGCAGCAGCCGCTAGCAGCGTCTCCGGATCCATCGGGTTCGTCGGCGCAACAGGTCCGTGTTGTGGGCGCTGGCTGGTGGCGATGCTTTAAGCCAACACCTTTGGAGTGGAGAAGAGTCATGGGACAGTACGCCGCGCCGCTGCGCGACATGCAATTCGTGTTGCACGAGCTGCTTAACGTCGAAGCCGAGATCAGGCAGATGCCGAAGCACGCGGATCTCGACTCCGACACGATCAACCAGGTGCTCGAGGAAGCCGGCAAGTTCTGCTCCGAAGTGCTTTTCCCGCTCAACCAGAGCGGCGACCAGGAAGGCTGCACGTACGTCGGCGACGGCGTGGTGACCACGCCGAAGGGCTTCAGGGAAGCCTATCGGCAGTACGTCGAAGCGGGCTGGCCGTCGCTCGGCTGCGATCCCGAATACGGCGGCCAGGGTCTGCCGGCATTCGTGAACAACGCGCTCTACGAAATGCTCAATTCGGCGAACCAGGCCTGGACGATGTATCCGGGCCTCTCGCACGGCGCGTACGAATGCCTGCACGCACACGGCACGCCGGAATTGCAGCAGCGTTATCTGCCGAAGCTCGTCACCGGCGTGTGGACTGGCACGATGTGCCTGACCGAGCCGCATTGCGGCACCGACCTCGGCATCCTGCGCACGAAGGCCGAGCCGGACAGCGACGGTTCTTACGCGATCAGCGGCACGAAAATTTTCATCTCGAGCGGCGAACACGACATGGCCGAAAATATCGTCCACCTCGTGCTCGCACGTCTGCCGGACGCCCCGAAGGGCACCAAAGGCATTTCGCTCTTCATCGTGCCGAAGTTCGTGCCGGATGAAGCGGGTGAGCCGGGCGAACGCAACGGCGTGAAGTGCGGCTCCATCGAACACAAGATGGGCATTCACGGCAACGCAACGTGCGTGATCAATCTCGACAATGCGAAAGGCTGGCTCGTCGGTGAGCCGAACAAGGGCCTGAATGCGATGTTCGTGATGATGAACGCCGCGCGTCTTGGCGTCGGCATGCAGAGTCTCGGGCTTACCGAAGTCGCGTACCAGAACTCGCTCACGTACGCGAAGGAACGCTTGCAGATGCGCTCGCTGACAGGCCCGAAAGCGCCCGAAAAGGCGGCTGATCCGATCATCGTGCATCCGGACGTGCGCCGCATGCTGCTCACGCAGAAGGCTTATGCGGAAGGCGCACGCGCGTTCACGTACTGGTCGGCGCTGCAGATCGACAAGGAACTGTCGCACGCGGACGAAGCCGTTCGCAAGGAAGCCGCCGATCTCGTCGCGCTGCTCACGCCGATCCTGAAGGCGTTTCTGTCGGACAACGCGTTCGAAGGCACGAACCACGCGATGCAGATCTACGGCGGCCATGGCTTCATTGCTGAATGGGGCATGGAGCAGTACGTGCGCGACGCGCGTATCAACATGATTTACGAAGGCACGAATGCAGTTCAGTCGCTCGATCTACTGGGCCGCAAGGTGCTCGGCGACATGGGCGCGAAGATGAAGAAGTTCGGCAACCTGGTCGCCGGATTCGTCGAGGCCGAAGGCGTGAAGGCCGAGATGTCGGAGTTCATCAACCCGCTCGCCGACATCGGGGAAAAGGTGCAAAAGCTCACGATGGAAATCGGCATGAAGGCGATGCAGAACCCCGATGAAGTGGGCGCTGCCGCCGTGCCGTATCTGCGTACGGTCGGTCATCTGGTGTTTTCGTATTTCTGGGCGCGTATGGCACGCATCGCGCTGGATAACGAAGCGTCGGGCGATCCGTTCTACAAGGCGAAACTCGCCACCGCGCGCTTCTACTTCGCGAAACTGCTGCCGGAAACCTCCATGACGATCCGTCAGGCGCGCGCCGGTTCGAAGTCGCTGATGGAAGTCGAAGAGTCGCTGTTCTAAGCCCGTTTCGGCACGCGCCGCGCGCAGCATCACGCTGAACGCACGGCGCGCTAGCCCTGTCGCGCATTTGCGCGACTGGCGATACCGCATAACTCCCCCGGAGGAACAACGTGAGCAATCTGATCATTCGCAAGGTAGCGGTGCTCGGTGCCGGCGTGATGGGCGCGCAGATCGCTGCGCACCTGATCAACGCCAGGGTGCCGGTGCTGCTGTTCGACCTTCCTGCAAAGGAAGGCCCGAAGAACGCGATCGCGCTGAAGGCGATCGAGAACCTGAAGAAGCTGTCGCCGGCACCGTTCGGCGTCAAGGACGACGCGCAGTACATCCAGCCCGCGAACTACGACGACGATATCGCAAAGCTCGAAGAGTGCGATCTCGTGATCGAAGCGATCGCCGAACGCATGGACTGGAAGCATGACCTGTACAAAAAAGTGTCGCCGCATATCGGACCGGATGCGATCTTTGCGACAAACACCTCGGGTCTGTCGATCACCGAACTGTCGAAGGGCTTTTCGGACGAGTTGAAGTCACGCTTTTGCGGCGTGCACTTCTTCAATCCGCCGCGCTACATGCACCTCGTCGAACTGATTCCGACTGCCACCACGCGTCCGGAAATCCTCGACCAGCTCGAATCGTTCCTGACCAGCGTGGTCGGCAAGGGCGTCGTGCGGGCGAAAGATACGCCGAACTTCATCGCCAACCGCGTCGGCATTTTCTCGATCCTCGCGGTGATTGCCGAAGCGCAAAAGTTCGGCCTGCGTTTCGACGAAGTCGACGATCTGACGGGCAGCCGCCTCGGCCGAGCGAAGTCCGCGACGTTCCGCACCGCCGACGTGGTCGGTCTCGACACGATGGCGCACGTCATCAAGACGATGCAGGACACGCTCGCGGGCGACCCGTTTTTCGCGGTTTATGAAACGCCAGCCGTACTCGCCGGACTCGTGAAGCAGGGCGCGCTCGGCCAGAAGACCGGCGCCGGCTTCTACAGGAAAGAAGGCAAGGCGATCAAGGTGCTCGACCCGAAGACGGGTGGATACGTCGACGGCGGCGCGAAGGCCGATGAAATGGTCGGCCGTATCCTGAAGCGTCCGCCGGCGGAGCGTCTGAAGCTGCTGCGTGAATCGGATCATCCGCAGGCCCGGTTCCTCTGGGCGATTTTCCGCGACGTGTTCCACTACATCGGCGTGCATCTCGAATCGATCGCGGACAACGCGCGCGACGTCGACCTCGCGATCCGCTGGGGCTTCGGCTGGAACGAAGGCCCGTTCGAAGGCTGGCAGACGGCTGGCTGGAAACAGGTCGCCGAATGGGTGCAGGAAGACATCGCGGCTGGCAAGGCGCTGTCGGGCGCACCGCTGCCGGCGTGGGTGCTGGAAGGTCCGGTCGCGGACAAGGGCGGCGTGCATACGAACGAAGGCTCGTGGTCACCGGCTTCGAAGTCGTTTGTGCCGCGTTCGTCGCTCGGCGTGTACGACCGGCAGGTGTTCCGTGCGCCGCTCGCCGGCGAGACCGCTGCTGACCCGAAAACATACGGCAAGACCCTGTTCGAAACCGATGCCGTGCGCGCATGGGTCGACGACCGCACAGGTGAAAACGATGTGCTCATCGTGTCGTTCAAGAGCAAGATGAACACGATCGGACCATCGGTGATCGACGGCCTCGTGCAGGCGATCGAACTCGCCGAGAAGGACTACAAGGGTCTGGTGGTGTGGCAGCCCACATCGCTGAAGCTTGGCACGCCGGGCGGCCCGTTCTCCGCCGGCGCGAATCTCGAAGAAGCGATGCCCGCGTTCATGATGGGCGGCGCGAAGGGTATCGAGCCGTTCGTGAAGAAGTTCCAGCAAGGCATGTTGCGCGTGAAGTACGCGAGCGTGCCGGTGATTTCGGCCGTGTCGGGCATTGCGCTCGGCGGTGGCTGCGAGCTGGCGCTGCATAGCGCGAAGCGCGTCGCGCATATCGAAAGCTACATGGGTCTCGTCGAAGTCGGCGTCGGTCTCGTGCCTGCGGGCGGCGGTCTGAAGGAAGCCGCGCTGCGTGCCGCCGAAGCCGCGACGCAGGTGGGCGCGACGAACGACCTGCTGAAGTTCGTGCAGAAGTCGTTCGAAAACGCCGCGATGGCGAAAGTCTCGGCCTCGGCGCTCGACGCGCGCGCGATGGGCTATCTGAAACCGTCCGACACGATCGTCTTCAACGTGTTCGAACTGCTCGACACCGCGAAGAAGGAAGTGCGCGCGCTGTCGGCATCCGGTTACCGCGCGCCGCTGCGCGTGACACAGGTGCCGGTCGCGGGGCGCTCGGCGATTGCGACGATCAAGGCATCGCTCGTCAACATGCGCGACGGCCGCTTCATCAGCGAGCACGACTACCTGATCGCGGGCCGCATCGCTGAAGCCGTGTGTGGTGGCGACGTCGAAGCGGGCAGCCTCGTCGACGAAGAATGGTTGTTGCAACTCGAGCGCCGTGCGTTCGTCGATCTGCTCGGTACGCAGAAGACGCAGGAACGGATCATGGGCATGTTGCAGACCGGCAAGCCGGTGCGTAACTAACGCGCGGTCGACCGCGATAAGACTGCATGGGATCAGAGTAAGTGCTTTGCATAGGACCGGAGTAACGCGCTAAAGCGCGAACTCCGGTCGACAGCTAAAGCGCTAACTCTGATCGACAAAGGAGTTTTCAAATGGCAAAGCAATTGCAGGACGCATACATCGTCGCCGCGAGCCGCACGCCGATCGGCAAGGCGCCGCGCGGGATGTTCAGGAACACGCGCCCCGACGAACTGCTGGTGCACGCGATCCGTTCGGCCGTGGCCCAGGTGCCCGGCCTCGATACGAAGGTGATCGAAGACGCGATCATCGGCTGTGCGATTCCGGAAGCGGAGCAGGGCCTGAACGTCGCGCGGATGGGCGCGCTGCTGGCCGGCCTGCCGAACACGGTGGGCGGCGTGACGGTGAACCGCTTTTGCGCCTCGGGCCTGACGGCGCTGGCGATGGCGGCGGACCGTATTCGCGTCGGCGAATCGGACGCGATGATCGCGGGCGGCTGCGAATCGATGAGCATGGTGCCGATGATGGGCAACAAGCCGTCGATGTCGCCGCACATCTTCGATCGCGGCGAGGACTTCGGCATCGCCTACGGCATGGGCCTGACCGCGGAAAAGGTCGCCGGGCGCTGGAAGATCAGCCGCGAAGCGCAGGACCAGTTTTCGGTCGAATCGCACCGCCGCGCGATCGCCGCGCAGCAGGCCGGTGAATTCAACGACGAAATCGCCGCGTACACGATCAGTGAGCGCTTCCCCGATCTCGCCACGGGCGAAGTGAAGGTGAAGACGCGTGAAGTCGCGCTGGACGAAGGTCCGCGCGCCGATACGTCGATGGAAGGTCTCGCGAAGCTGCGCACGGTGTTCGCGAACAAGGGTTCGGTCACGGCCGGCAACAGCTCGCAGACGTCGGACGGCGCGGGCGCGTTGATCGTCGTGTCGGAAAAGATGCTGAAGGAATTCAACCTGACGCCGCTCGCCCGTTTCGTCAGCTTCGCCGTGCGCGGCGTGCCGCCGGAAATCATGGGCATCGGTCCGAAGGAAGCGATTCCGGCCGCGCTGAAGGCCGCGGGCCTGAAGATCGACGACATGGACTGGATCGAGCTGAACGAAGCGTTCGCTGCGCAATCGCTCGCGGTGATCCAGGACCTGGGGCTCGATCCGTCGAAGATCAACCCGCTTGGCGGCGCGATCGCGCTCGGTCACCCGCTCGGCGCGACGGGCGCGATCCGCGCGTCGACGGTTGTGCACGGGCTGCGTCGCCGCAATTTCAGATACGGCATGGTGACGATGTGCGTCGGTACCGGAATGGGCGCAGCGGGCATCATCGAACGCCTGTAAGCGCGGACGGCACAACGTACAGGCAAGACGAACGGTTCGCAGGTCATACGGCTTGCGAACCGTTTTTTCCATTCAGGAAATCGAAGGAATAACGAGGAGATGGCGATGGATATTCTGGTCGAACGCGCAGACGGCGTGCTGACGATTGCCTTTAACCGGCCGGACAGGAAAAACGCGATCACGGCCGCGATGTACCAGGCGATGGCGGACGCGCTCGTCGAAGCGCACAACGACGCTTCGGTGCGCGCGATCCTGATTCGCGGCAGCGTCGGCATTTTCAGCGCCGGCAACGATCTGGAAGACTTCATGAAGTCGCCGGCGGGCGGTGAGAATTCGCCGGTGTTCCAGTTCCTGCGCGGCATCAGTTCGGCGGAAAAGCCGGTGGTCGCTTCGGTGGCGGGTCCGGCGGTTGGCATCGGCACGACGCTGCTGCTGCATTGCGATCTGGTCTACGCAGCGGAATCGGCGACGTTCTCGCTGCCGTTCACGCAGTTGGGTCTGTGTCCGGAAGCGGCTTCGTCGTTGCTGTTGCAGCGCGTGGCCGGCTATCAGGGCGCGGCGGAAAAGCTGCTGCTCGGCGAAGCGTTCGATGCGAAGGAAGCGCAGCGCATGGGCTTCGTGAACCGTCTGCTGCCCGTCGCCGAAGTGGACGCGTTCGCGAAGGCGCAGGCGCTCAAGCTGGCGGCGCTGCCCGCTTCGTCGCTGCGGGTGACGAAGGCGCTGATGAAGCGCGCCGCGCAGCACGAGATCCAGACGCAGATCGCCGAGGAAGCCGTGCACTTCGGCAAGATGCTGCTCGCGCCGGAAGCACGCGAGGCGTTCAAGGCGTTCTTCGAAAAGCGCAAGCCGGATTTCCGGCAGTTCGACTGAGCGTCTTCGCGGAGCGACGTCGGGCGCCGCGGCGCTATTGCGCAGCGTCCGTCACGAGCGGATCACCGCGTGCCGTATTCGACGTAACCGGATTCGCGGCAGAAGCTCACCAGCCTGAGCTGCGCTTTCTTCGCGATCGCAATCGCGAGCGACGAAGGCGCGGAAATCGTCGCGAGCATCGGAATGCCGACGCGGGCCGCCTTGCGCACCAGCTCGTAACTCGCGCGGCTCGACAGGAACACGAAGCCGTCTTTCGCATCCGCGCGATCGAGCACGAGCTGGCCGATCAGCTTGTCGAGCGCGTTATGGCGGCCGACGTCTTCGAACGCGTAGCGGATCGCGCCTTCCGCATCGCACCATGCGGCCGCGTGCAGGCCGCCCGTCAGTTTCGTCAGCGCCTGATGCGCCGGCAGTGCGCGCGCGGCGTGTGCAATCGCATCGGGCGCGAGGCGTGCCAGAAAGCCGGTATCCGGCACCACTTCCGGCTGCAGGTCGAGCAGATCGATACTTTCGATCCCGCAGACACCGCAGCCCGTGCGTCCCGCCAGCGCGCGGCGTTTCTCCTTCAGCGCGACAAATGCCTGCTGCACGACCGTCAGCTGCACTTCGGCGTACGGCATTTCGCCTTCGAAGCACGCCACCTCGATGTCCTGAATGTCGCTGCCGCGCCCGACAATGCCTTCCGAAATCGCGAAGCCGACGGCAAACGCCTCCAGGTCGCGCGGCGTGCACATCATCACGGCATGCGAAATGCCGTTGAAAACGAGCGCGACAGGCCATTCCTGACCGACATGATCGGCGAGCGTTTCGACCGACTCTCCCCGATGCCGGTGCACGATCTGCTCGACGGCGCCGGGCTGGCCGGTGGTTTCCAGTTCGTTCAAGCGTCCACTCCTTGAATTGCCGCAAGCGGGGCGCGCTGCCAATGCGTCAACGCGTCTCCGGCCCGCGAATAAGGTTCTAAAATACCTCAAGCCGGCATCATGCGTTGCCGGTCACCAACCAGGACACTGACATGGGACTCAACGAGGCGCCGCTCCTCTTCAACTTCGAAGTCGCTTCATCGGAGAATCTCAGCTTCATTCCGATGTCCGTGCGCTTTAATCTCGACCGTTTCGGCCTGCGCATCTCCCTCGCGCAGTGGCAGATGCTGCCGCACGAGGACCGCGCGCTGCTGGCACGTTTTCCGGTCGAGGAGGACGCCACCATCGAGCCGAATTTCGATCATGCGCTTTTCGAAATGCTGCGCACGCACGCGAATGTCGAGCCGGAGTGGTTCACGCCCGAGGAAGCGCCCGCGTGGCGCAATACGGAAGCGGTGCCGGATGGCGTCGTGCATCAGTCGCTCGTCGCGCGGCTGCGTGCGCCGACGCGCGAGCAGTGGGCACGGCTCAATCCGTTCCAGCGCTACGTGCTCGCCAAGCTGTCGCGCAAGCCGGAAGGCAACCACGATTTCATCCCGGCGATGACTGAGTTCGGCGTCGCGGCTTCCGGGCACGACCTGCGCTGAACGCCCGATGCGACGAGTCACAACCGTTTGCGCCGGATTATTTCCCGGCCAGCCCTCAATCTCCTCCGAAACCGGTCGTTAACCAGAGGTTAGCGCGCAAAAGACCCGCGTTCGTGCAGCCGTACATGGCGACGAAAAGCAGGCCAGCCCGGGCTTCCCGCCCGCAGAACGACCCGACGTTCGGAACTCATGACTTCTCTTTTTTCGAAGCGACTGCTGATCAATCTGGCAGTCGTCGCCGCGGCCGTCGGCGCGAACGCTTTTGTTGCCTACACGCAGATCTGCGGCCAGCGCGCCGCGGACGAACGGACCTTGCGCTCGATGAGCGTCAAGCAGGACCTGGACGCCTGGCGGGAAACGCTCGAAGGCGGGCTGGCCGCCCTCGGCCGTTTCGAAGCGTCCGGCACCATCGAGCCGGCCAGCGCCGCCACGCGTCGGGCCGTCGAACTCAGCAGGCTGGAGGCGTCGCTGCGAGGCCGGTTCAGCGCCGAGCCGCGTCTGATCGACGGCCTCGACCGGCTCGTGCCGGCCTCGCGCGTGTTGCAGCGCGGCGTCGACACGGCGCTCGCCCGGGCGGCGCAACCGGGGCTCGATGATTCGCGGGCGTGGGCCGCAATCGAATACACGCGTCTCGACACGCAACTCGATGCGTTCGATTCGGGCCTCACGGCAATACGCCAGGACGAGGACCGCGCGCTCGAAGCCGCGCTTGGCGACTCGACGAAATCGACCCAGGTCGCGATGCTGTTCCTGTTCGTCACGACACTCGCCGGCAGCGGTCTTTTGATCTACACGTTCGGCGTGCGCGAGACCGCCGCACGCGAAAAAATCCGCATCGTGCGTGCACTGCGCCGCAATGACGAACGCTTTCGAGGCCTGTTCGACGCGCATCCGGTGCCGATGTACATCTTCGATCGCGAGACGCTGCGCTTTCTCGCGGTGAACGGCGCGGCCGTGCAGCAATACGGCTATTCCGAAACCGAGTTCCTCGCGATGACGATTCGTGTGATCCGGCCGGTCGCGGAAGTCGCGCGGCTGGAGTCGCATTTGCAGCGCAGTGACATCGTGCCGAGCAGCGGGCGGACGATGGCCGGCGTGTGGCGTCACCGTCGCAAGGACGGCTCACTGATCAGCGCGGACATTTCATATCACGCGCTGAGTTTCGCCGGCCGCCCGGCATTTTTCGTGCTGGCCGACGACGTCACCGAACAGATCAACGCCGAAGCCGAGGCGCAGCGGTCGAACCAGATGCTGGAAACGGTCATCGACAACATTCCGCAGCGCATCTTCTGGAAAGATCGCGAATCGCGCTATCTCGGCTGCAACATGGCGTTCGCGCGCGACGCCGGGCTCGCTTATCCGGAGCAGGTGATCGGCAAGACGGACTTCGACATGCCGTGGCGCGAATTCGCGCCGCACATACGTACGATCGACGAGGAAGTGATCGCGTCGAGCGTGCCGAAGATGAACTTCGAGGTCGATCTCGTACTCGACGGCGTGCACCGCACGACCGTCACGAGCAAGCTGCCGTTCACCGACAGCGACGGCAGCGTGATCGGGGTGCTCGGCTCGTACACGGACGTCACCGAGCGCAAGCGTTCGGATCTCGCGCTGCGCCTGCAGAGTCGCGCGCTCGACGCAAGCGTGAACGCGATCCTGATCACCGGGCCGGCGGAGACTGGCAACCTGATCGAATATGTGAACCCCGCGTTCAAGCGCATCACCGGCTACGATCCGGCCGAAGTGCTGGGCCAGGATTGCCGCCTGCTGCAGCGTGACGATCGCGATCAGGAAGGGCTCGCCGCGATCCGTCAGGGGCTCGCCGCCAATCGCGAAGTCAGTGCCGTGCTGCGCAATTACCGCAAGGACGGCGCGCTGTTCTGGAACCAGCTGTTCATCGCGCCGGTGCCGAACGCCGACGGCCAGACAACGCACCACATCGGCGTCATCAACGACGTGACCGAGCTGATCCGCTATCAGGAGCAGCTCGAATACCAGGCGAATTACGACAGCCTCACGCGCCTGCCGAACCGCAACCTGCTGCGCGACCGGCTGCAGCACGCACTGATTGCCGCGCAGCGTCGCGAGCGGGGCGTCGCGGTGGTGTTCATCGATCTCGACGGTTTCAAGAACGTGAACGACAGCCTCGGACACAGCGTTGGCGACCGGCTGCTCGGTGTCGTCGCGGAGCGGCTCACGCGTTGCGCGCGGGCGAGCGACACGGTCGCGCGTCACGGCGGCGACGAGTTCGTGATCGTGATGACCGACACCATCGACGAACAGTTTCTGATTGCGTGGATGGAGCGGGCACGTGCATCGATTTCGGAGCCGGTCTGGCTCGACGGCACCGAACTGTATGTGGGCTGCAGCATGGGCGCGAGCCTTTTCCCGCAGGACGGGCACGACGCCGAAACGCTGATGAAAAAGGCCGACCTCGCGATGTACCGTGCGAAGGACATGGGCCGCAATACGTTCCAGTTCTTCGAGCCGGAGATGAACGCGAACGCGAGCGCGCGGATGAACCTCGAACGGCGTTTGCGGCGCGCGCTGCGCGACAGTGAATTCCTGCTGCATTACCAGCCGCAGGTGGATATCGCCAGCGGGCGGATTGTCGGAATGGAGGCGCTCGTGCGCTGGCTCGATCCTGAGGTCGGACTGGTGTCGCCGGCATCGTTCATTCCGGTAGCCGAGGAAAGCGGGCTGATCGGGCCGCTGTCGGAATGGGTGCTCTACGAGGCGTGCCGCCAGAACAAGGCGTGGCAGGACGAAGGTTTGCCGCCGGCGCGCGTGTCGGTGAACCTGTCGGCGCGGCAGTTCGAACAGCGCGACATCGCGGTGCTCGTCAAACAGGTGCTCGCGCAGACGGGGCTCGAACCGAAGTATCTCGAACTCGAACTGACCGAGAGCACGATCATGCGCAACGCCGAAGACGCGGTGACGATGCTCACCGAGTTGCACGCGCTCGGCATCGGTCTTGCCATCGACGACTTCGGCACCGGTTATTCGAGCCTGAGCTACCTGAAGCGTTTTCCGGTCGACCGTCTGAAGATCGACCGCTCGTTCGTGTCGGATATCGGCGCATCGAGCGACGATGAAGCGATCACGTCAGCGATCATCGCGCTCGCGCACTCGCTGAAATTGCAGGTGATCGCGGAGGGCGTGGAAACGTCGGCGCAACTCGACTTCCTGCGCGAACGTGCCTGCGACGAAATGCAGGGCTTCTATTTCGCGAAGCCGATGCCGCACGAGGCGGTTCCGGTGTTGTTGCGGCAGGCGGCGGCCGTGTTATCGGTCGAGACCTGAAAAATACCGGGGCCGCGCTGCGGCGGCGTTTGTTCCAGTGTGGATTGAAGCGCCCATATTTCCCGTCAACTGAAAACGGTCAATCCAGCGCAGGCAATGCCCGCGGACGACGGTCGCTGTCGGTCGCGACATACGTGAGCGTCGCTTCGGTCACCTTCACGACGTGTTCGGCGAGGCTCATACGCTGCGCGTACACCTCGACCGAAACCGTGACCGACGTATTGCCCGTCTTCACGATATCCGCGTAAAAGCTCAGCAGATCGCCGACAAAAACCGGCTGCTTGAACACGAACGAATTGACCGCGATCGTCGCGACGCGGCCGTTCGCGCGGCGGCTCGCCGGGATCGACCCGGCGATGTCGACCTGCGCCATGATCCAGCCGCCGAACACGTCGCCATGCATGTTCGAATCCGACGGTTGCGGGACGACACGCAGGGCAGGCGGCTTTTGCGGGAGTTGCAGGTTTTGGGTCATCGTGACGTCCATGGAGCGGGTGGGCTTCGTGCCGGCTGGCTTTGCTTCGTATGGAAGAGACGCGTTTTTCGCGCCATCGGCATGGCCGGTACCCGGCCAGCGCGGCCAAAGCGGCGCCAGCCGGCTTCTGCGACAATAGGAAGATCAGGAATTGTACGGGAAAGCGCGCACGCCGGATGCCTGCGGGCAGGCGCGCTCCGATACATTCGACACCCCCTCCCCACAGCCGACCTTCATGCGCCGTTATTCCGCCTCGTCCGAGCCTTCTCCGATCTCGACCCAGCCGCGCAATGACTGGCAGACGATCCTCTCGCTGCTGCCGTATCTCGCGACGTACAGGTGGCGCGTGATTTTCGCGCTCAGCTGCCTGATCGGCGCGAAGGTCGCGAACCTCGGCGTGCCGATCGTGATGAAGCGGATCATCGACAACCTCGTGTCGGTGCAGCATCTGACTGCGCTCGGGCGCGCGGATCACGCGCCGGGCATCGTGCTGCTCGGCGGCGTCGGGCTGCTCGTGGTCGCGTACGCGGTGGTGCGGCTTTCCACCTCGCTCTTCACCGAACTGCGGGAAATCCTGTTCTCGAAAGTGACCGAAAGCGCGGTGCGGCAACTCGCGCTGAAAGTGTTCCGGCATCTGCACGCGCTCTCACTCCGGTTTCATCTGGACCGGCAGACAGGCGGCATGTCGCGCGATATCGAACGCGGCACGCGCGGCATCACGCAGCTCATTTCGTATTCGCTCTACAGCATCCTGCCGACGCTCGTCGAAGTCGGGCTCGTGCTGGGATTTTTCGTCGTCAAATACGAGGCGTATTACGCGATCGTCACGTTTATCGCGCTTGCCGCGTACATCACGTTCACCGTGAAAGTGACCGAATGGCGCACGCATTTCCGTCGCACGATGAACGACCTCGATTCGCGCGCGAATTCACGCGCCATCGATTCGCTGCTCAACTACGAAACCGTCAAGTACTTCGGCAACGAAGAGTGGGAAGCGCAGCGTTACGACGAAAACCTGAAGCGCTATCGCGCGGCGGCGATCAAGTCGCAGAACTCTCTGTCGGCGCTGAATTTCGGGCAGCAGACGATCATCGGCACGGGCCTTGTGTTCATCCTGTGGCGCGCGACGCAAGGCGTCATGGCGGGCAAGCTCACGCTCGGCGATCTCGTGCTGATCAACACGTTCATGCTGCAGCTCTACATTCCGCTGAATTTTCTCGGCGTGGTGTATCGCGAGCTCAAGCAGAGTCTCACCGACATGGACCGTATGTTCACGCTGCTCGGCGCCGCGCAGGAAGTACCCGACCTGGAAAACGCGGCCGCGCTCACCGTGCGCGGCGCGCAGGTGCGGCTCGATCACGTGAATTTCTCATATGACCCCGAGCGTCAGATCCTGCACGACGTGAGCTTCATGATTCCGGCCGGCACGACGACGGCTGTTGTCGGACATAGCGGCTCGGGCAAGTCGACGCTCGCGCGTCTGATGTTCCGCTTCTACGATCTCGACCGTGCAACGGGCGGCGCGATCACGATCGACGGCCAGGATATCCGCGATGTGACGCAGGATTCGCTGCGCGCCTCGATCGGCATCGTGCCGCAGGATACGGTGCTCTTTAACGACACGATCTACTACAACATCGCCTACGGCCACCCGACGGCGACGCGCGACGAAGTGATCGCGGCGGCGCGCGCGGCGCACATTCACGATTTCATCGAAGGGCTGCCGAAGGGTTACGAGACGCCGGTGGGCGAGCGCGGCCTGAAGCTGTCGGGCGGTGAGAAACAGCGCGTCGCGATTGCGCGCACGATCCTGAAGAATCCGCCGATTTTGATCTTCGACGAAGCGACGTCCGCGCTCGATTCGCGTTCCGAACGCGCGATCCAGCACGAACTCGACCAGATCGCCCGCGAGCGCACGACGCTCATCATCGCGCACCGGTTGTCGACGGTCGTTCACGCGCAGCAGATTATCGTGATGGATCGCGGACGGATCGTCGAACGCGGCACGCATGCCGAACTGGTGCGCGCGGGCGGTCTCTTCGCGCAGATGTGGGCGTTGCAGCAGCAACGCGCGGAACATGCCGGCGAAGCGCCGGAGCCGGCAACCGAAGCGGGCAGCGCCGGGCACTGACGCGCGCTTACCTGCTTACCGTGGATTTGCGCCGCGCGATCAGGCGCAAGCGGATTCCGGCGCAACGGTTGTTGCAAACCGCTTCGCGCGGCGACAGCGTGGTGCCGCCACAGGCCGCTGCCGCTAGCGGCGTGCCGCGAGCTTTTTGTCGAGCGCCTGCAACTGCGCCGGTGTGCCGACGTTTTCCCACAATCCTTCGTACAGTTCGCCTGTCGCGCGCCCGCGCGCGATTGCATCGCGGTAGTAGGGCGTCAGCGCGCGGCGTGAGCCGGGTTGCAGGTCGCTGAACATCCGCGTGTCGTACAGCCCGATGTTGCCAAACGTGAAACGCGGCGACGCATCGAGCGAGAGGACGCCGTCGACAAGCCCGAAATCCCCTGACGGATGGAACGGCGGATTCGGCACCATCACGAGATGCATGCCCGGTTCCGGCAGCGCGGCAAGCCGTGCAGCGTGAGCATCGAGCGTGCCGTAGTCGAAATCCGCGTACACGTCGCCGCTGACCGCGACGAAGATTTCCGGCTTGCCTGCGTCTTCCAGAAGCGAGCGCGCCTGTGCGATGCCGCCCGCGGTCTCCAGCGCTTCGCCTTCAGGCGAATAGCGCAGCGCGATGTTCCAGCGCGAGCCGTCGCCGAGCGCGGCTTCGATCTGCTCGCCAAGCCACGCGTGATTGATCACGACGGTATTAAAACCGGCCCGCGCGAGCCGCTCGATCTGCCATTCGATCAACGCACGGCCGCCGGCTTCGAGCAGCGGCTTGGGGCGCGAATCGGTCAGCGGACGCATCCGCTCGCCGCGTCCCGCGGCAAAAATCATCGCTTTCTTCAGGGAATTCACAGAGGGACCGATCCTGGGTGAATGGGCTCAGAACGTGTAGCCGATATCGACGGCGCGGCCTTCCAGCTGGTCGAGCAGCTTTGCGAACGGCGCGAGCGGGCGATACCGTCCGGCCACCTTGCGCGCGTACCCGATGAAGCGCGGCAGGTCGGCGAGGTAGTGCGGCTTGCCGTCGCGATAATTGATCCGGCAGAAGAGTCCGAGCACCTTGATATGCCGCTGCAGGCCCATCCATTCGAGCTGGCGGAAGAACTCGCCGAAATCGGGATCGACCGGCAGGCCGGCTTTTTTCGCGCGTTCCCAGTAGTACACGAAGCAATCGAGCTCGAATTCTTCGTCCCAGCTCAGAAAGGCGTCGCGCAGCAACGAAGCGACGTCATACGTGATCGGACCGTGGACGGCGTCCTGGAAGTCGAGCACGCCCGGGTTCGGGGTCGCGATCATCAGGTTGCGCGGCATGAAATCGCGCAGCATGAACACCTGCGGCTGCGCCCGCGCGCTCGCCACCAGCAGCGCGAACGTGCGATCGAGTACGCCACGGGTGTTGTCGTCGACGGCCTGATCCAGATGCCGTTCGATAAACCACTCAGGCATCAATTCCATTTCGCGACGCAGGAACGCCTCGTCGAACGGCGGCAGGACGTCTTCCCGCGATGCGAGTTGCCAGTGGATCAGCGCATCGAGCGCATCGCGCATCAGCGTGCGCGGGATGGCGCTGCCGGGTTCGCCCTGCGCATCGGTCAATGCCCGCAGGTATGACTGCGTGCCGAGATCCGTGACCAGCATGAAGCCGGCGTCGAAATCGACCTCGAGTACGCGCGGCACGTGGACGCCCGCCTGCGCGAGCAGCTGCGCGACCTGCGCGAACTCGCGGCACTTCTCCGGCGGCGGCGCATCGACTGCAATCAGCGACGCGCCATGCTCGCTGCTGGCGGCGAGCCGGAAATAGCGCCGGAAACTCGCGTCCGACGAAGCCGGCGCGAGCGAGGCCAGTTCGAGGCCATACCGGTCGGCATGCGGGCGAAGCCAGGTGGTGAGCAGATCCAGACGGTTGTCGGAGGGTGAGGAGGCGGCGCTGGCGCCGGAAGGCGTGGAAAAGGTCATGAAAACCCGAGGCAAATTCTGGGGGGCAACGTCTTGCCATATAATACCCCACGACTTTTTTGACGCGACTCGCGCCAGCTTTCGCCCATCCCGTTTGACCGCCTGCCTTATCGATCGACAGATTGTGCGTGTTTGTCTGCATTCTGGCTGACTCGGCCCGTTTGCGCTGGCGGCGGACAGTAACGGTGTGAGCTGGCGGCGGGTCGATTCGCCAAACGATACATGCCGCCCAGACAGCTTTTCCGAACGACACCTTCTTGTGACGGCGTACCGCGCAAAAGGCGGCTCGTCGCGGCGTTGATCGCCGTGCCGGGCCTGATGCCCGCGCTCGCGCACGCCCAGCTGGTCGGCGACGCCGCGCAGGCGCAGCCTGTCGACGCGCCATGGGGCCTGCGGCTGGCCCCGCAACTCGAGGAGCACCCGGTCGCGGGCGGCCAGCGGCCCGCCACCTTCGTGCTCGGCGACTCCACCACGGGCACGAGCGGCCAGGACATGGCCGCGAAAGGTTCGGCCGAGGTGCGCCGCTTCACGTCGGTGATCAAGGCCGACGCGCTCCATTACGACGAAGACACCGACATGGCCGACGCTTACGGCTCGGTGCACGTCATCAACAACGGCATTTCGTTTACCGGCCCCGAGGCGCACATGCGCGTCGAGGCGAGCGAAGGCTACATGCCCGCGCCGAAGTACCACTTCAACGTGACGGGCGGTTCCGGTAGCGCGGAGCGCGTCGACATGCTCGACAGCGAGCGCTCCGTGTTCTCGCATGGCACCTACACGGCGTGCCAGTGCGCGACCGACCCGGCGTGGTACATCAAGGGCACCGAATTCAATTTCGACACCGGCGCGGATGAAGGCGTCGCGCATAACGGCGTGCTGTTTTTCCAGGGCGTGCCGATTTTCGCGAGCCCGTGGCTGTCGTTCCCGCTGTCGGGCGACCGGCGCAGCGGTTTTCTGCCGCCAGTCGCGTCGCTCAGTTCGAACAACGGTTTCGAACTGTCGGTTCCGTATTACTTCAACATCGCGCCGAATCGCGATTTGACGCTGACACCGCGGATCATCTCGAAGCGCGGGGTACAGACGCAGGCGTCGTTCCGCTATCTGTCGCCCACTTACAGCGGCACGATCACCGGTGAATTCCTGCCGCACGACGCGATCACGAAGACCGACCGTTACGCGATCTACCTGCAGCACAACCAGAACTTCGGCAACGGGTTCGCCGGGTATGTCTATTACAACAAGGTCTCGGATAACACCTATCCGGAAGACCTTTCGTCGACGTCGAACCAGTTCCTGAACGGCACGCAGCTGCTGTACCAGCAGGAAGCCGGCTTGACGTACAACAACGGCCCGTGGTCCGTGCTTGCACGCGAGCAGCACTGGCAGACGCTCGAGCCGTCGGTGCCGCCGTATTCGCGCGAGCCGCAGTTGAACGTGAAGTACACGAAGTACAACGTCGACGGCTTCGACTTCGGTGCGGAAGCCGACTACACGCGCTTCAAGATCACGCAGGACGATGCGACCGAAGGTCAGCGGTTGATGTTCAACCCGTACCTGTCGTATTCGGTGGTGGGGCCCGGCTACTTTGTCACGCCGAAGGTGCAGTGGCACTTCGCGTCGTACGATCTCAGCAATATCGCGACGGGCGCGCCGGCCGGACAGCCGAAGAATTTCACCGAATCGATCCCGACGTTCAGCTTCGACACCGGGCTGATTTTCGACCGTTCGGTACGGCTCTTCGGCCAGGATTACATCCAGACGCTGGAGCCGCGGCTGTACTACGTCTACACGCCGTATCGCAACCAGCAGTTCGCGCCGCTCTTCGATACGGCCGATTCCGACTTCGGTCTCGCCGAAATCTTCACGCCGAACACGTTTGTCGGCGGCGACCGGATCGCGGATGCGAACCGGCTGACGGCAGCGCTCACGACGCGCTTCATCAACCCGGCAACCGGCGACGAACGTGCGCGCTTCGTGATCGCGCAGCAGTATTACTTCCAGGACCAGCGCGTCACGCTGCTGCCGGGTCAGTCGAACGCGCAGGCGACCCATTCGGACCTGATCGCGGGTGCATCGGTGAAGCTCGGGGCCGGTTTCGCGTCGGAAACCGCGTTCCAATATAATGCCGATAACAATCAGCTGACCAAAACCAGCGTCGGTTTCGGCTTCAGTCCAGCATCGGGCAAGGTGATCAACATCGCGTACCGCTACACGCGCGCGAACACCACGCTCGACAACCAGCCGATCAACCAGATCCTGATTTCAGGGCAGTGGCCGCTGACGCATCGCGTCTACAGTGTCGCGCGCCTGAACTACGACCTGGGCGGGCACCGGGTGGTCGACGGTCTGCTGGGCCTGCAATACGATGCCGATTGCTGGACGCTCGGCGTTGGTTTTCAGCGTTATGCAAATGGACTGAACACATCGGGCACTCAGACGTCGAGCACGAAATTCCTCGCGCAGCTGACATTGAAGGGCCTGTCGAATGTCGACAACGGACTGATCTCGGCGTTCCGCGCCAGCGTGCCGGGTTACACGCCGCTGCCGCCGGGCACGCCGCCTCAGTCGCGTTTCACCAACTACGAATGACCGTCGCCCGATCATTTATAAAATGCGAAAAAACGGGCGGGGCGCGCCCGACATCACTGGAGTATCTGTGGCAATCATGAAAAAGCTTCGCCTCGCAACGCTCGCAGCGGGTATCGCCGTCGCGGCGTCCTTTCTGCCGGTTTCTTCCGCTGAGGCACAGGCGCTCGGCAACAGCAACGGCGAGACAGTCGACACGATCGCAGCCGTGGTGAACAACGGGGTCATCACGCAGCGCGAACTCGACCAGCGTGTCGGCCTGATTTCACGGCGTCTCACGCAACAGAACGCACCGGTGCCGCCGGCCGACCAGCTGCGCACGCAGGTGCTGAACCAGATGGTGCTCGAACGCATCCAGCTTCAGCGCGCGAAAGAAGACGGCATCACCGTCGACGACGCTACCGTGCAGCGCACGCTCGGCCGTCTCGCGCAGTCGAACGGCCTGACACTCGACGTCTACCGCGCGCGGATCGAGGCGGAAGGGGTGCCCTGGACCGTGTTCACGAACGACGCGCGTACGGAACTGACGCTTTCGAAGCTGCGTGAGAAGGAAGTGGACAGCAAGGTCACGGTGACGGACGGCGAAGTCGCGAACTACATCGCGAGCCAGCGCGGACCGAACCCTGGCCAGACCAGCGATCTGCACTTCGAGCACATCCTGCTGAAGGCCGCGCAGAACGCGCCGCAAACGGAAATCGAAGCGGCGCAGCAACGTGCGCAGGCGCTGCTGCAGGAAGCCACGGGCGGCGCGAATTTCGAAAGGCTCGCGAAGTCGAATTCGCAGGCTGCCGACGCGGCGAAGGGCGGCGACATGGGCTTCCTGTCGCAGTCGAAGCTGCCGCCCGAGTTCGTCACGGCGGCCTCGACGCTGCGTCCGGGCGAGGTGAATCCGTCGGTGATCCGCACGGCGGACGGCTTTGAAATCGTGCGCCTCGTTGAGCGTCGCAACTCGCAGGGCACGGCGTCGGCCGACGCATCGAAGCTTGTACAGACGCACGTGCGTCACATCCTGCTGCGTGTCGGCGACGGCATGTCGGAGCCGGCGGCGCGCGAGAAGCTGCTAGACATCAAGCGTCAGATCATTGCAAGCGGCGGCGACTTCGACAAGTTCGCGCGCACGTATTCGCAGGACGGCTCGGCGTCGCAGGGCGGCGATCTCGGCTGGATCAGCCCGGGCGAAACGGTGCCGGAATTCGAGCGCGCGATGAATTCGCTGCAGGACGGTCAGATCAGCGACCCGGTGCGCAGCGAATACGGCTATCACCTGATTCAGGTGCTGGGCCGCCGCGAAGCCGAGGGCTCGATTTCGCAGCAGATGGATCTGGCGCGCCAGGCAATCGGCCAGCGCAAGGCCGAGCAGGCCTACGCCGACTGGCTGCGCGAACTGCGCGACACCGCGTACGTCGACTACAAGATCGACCAGCCCAGCTTGCAATAACGGTCACGGTCATGAAACCTTCCGCCCAGCCGCAAGGCGCCCCGCTGCAGATCGCGATCACGACGGGTGAACCCGCCGGCGTGGGTCCCGAACTGACGGCGCAGGCGCTCGCGGCTGCGGCAGCGCATTGGCCCGACGCACAGTTCACCGTGCTCGGCGATGCCGCACTCATCGCACAGCGTGCCCAGACCGTGGGCGTCGACTGGGCCGCGCTCACTGGCGAACGCGCGGGCGGACGCATCCGGATGCAGCACGTGCCGCTTGACGTGCCGTCGCAGGCCGGCAGGCTCGACGCGGCGAATGGCCGTTACGTACTCACGCTGCTTGACCACGCGATCGACGGCGCGCTCGCGCACACGTTCGATGCGATCGTCACCGCGCCGCTGCAAAAAAGCACGATCAACGATGCCGGCGTGCCCTTCACCGGCCACACCGAATATCTCGCGGAGCGCACGCAGACGCCGCGCGTCGTGATGATGCTCGCGGGCACCGGCCAGCGGCCGCTGCGCGTCGCGCTGGCCACGACACACCTGCCGCTGAAGGATGTGTCGGCGGCGCTCACGATCGACGGGCTCGTCGAGACGCTACGCATCATCGATCACGATCTGCGTCATCACTTCGGCATTCCCGCGCCGCGTATTCTGGTCACGGGGCTCAACCCGCACGCGGGTGAAAACGGCTATCTCGGCCACGAGGAAATCGATGTCATCGCGCCGGCCCTGAAACGGGCAAACGATACAGGCATCGACGCACGCGGTCCGTATCCCGCCGATACGCTGTTCCAGCCGCGCTATCTGAAAGACGCCGACTGCGTGCTGGCGATGTTCCACGATCAGGGCCTGCCGGTCCTGAAATACGCCACGTTCGGTGAAGGCATCAACGTCACGCTGGGCTTGCCCATCATCCGTACTTCTGTCGATCACGGTACCGCGCTCGACCTCGCCGGCACGGGCCGCGCGGACGCGGGCAGCCTGATCGCCGCCATCGACACCGCCGTTTCGATGGCGCGCCATCGTCGCGCGGCCTGAACTCTTTTTTACTGTTTTTCCGATGTCCAACAGCCCAGGCAGCAGACAGCATCAGGGCCATTTCGCCCGCAAGCGGTTCGGACAGAATTTTCTGGTCGACATGGGCGTGATCGATTCGATCGTCGACGTGATCGCGCCGAAACGCGGCGAACGCATGGTCGAGATCGGGCCGGGTCTTGGCGCGCTCACCGGTCCGCTGATCGAACGTCTCTCGACGCCCGAAGCGCCGTTGCACGCGGTGGAACTCGATCGCGATCTGATCGCGCGTCTCACGAAGCAGTTCGGCGCGCTGCTCGAACTGCACGCGGGCGACGCGCTCGCGTTCGACTTCGGCTCGCTCGCCGTGCCGGGCGGTACGCCTTCGTTGCGGATCGTCGGTAACCTGCCGTACAACATTTCGAGTCCGCTGCTGTTTCATCTCACGACGTTTGCGCCGGTGGTGATCGACCAGCATTTCATGCTGCAGGACGAAGTCGTCGAGCGCATGGTCGCGGAGCCGGGCAGCAAGGCGTTCGGCCGGCTGTCCGTGATGCTGCAGTATCGCTACGTGATCGACAAACTGCTCGATGTGCCGCCCGAATCGTTCCAGCCGCCGCCGAAAGTGAATTCGGCGATCGTGCGCATGATTCCCCACGCGCCGCACGAATTGCCGGACGTCGACGTGCGCACGCTCGGCGAAGTGGTCACGGCCGCGTTTTCGCAGCGGCGCAAGATGTTGCGCAATACGCTCTCGGCGTATCGCGATGTAATCGATTTCGATGCGCTCGGCTTCGATCTGCAGCGCCGCGCGGAAGATGTGCCGGTCGAGGAATACGTGCGCGTCGCGCAGACGGTGTCGGCTTCGCCGAAAGCACGGCCAGGCGGCGCGGCACCCGCGTAACTAACGCATGCGCCATACACCACCACCGGGCGCCGCGCTCACGTCAGCCCGCTAGCGCTTCAGGTGGCACGCCGGAGCGCGGGCGCATTCACGAGCGCGATGCCGGCGAGCACCAGCACGGCCGCCATCAGAAACCGCAGGCTGAACGATTCGCCGAGCAGCACCACGCCGAACGTCACACCGAAGAGCGGCGTCAGAAACGAGAACACCGAAAGGCGCGACGCCATGTAGCGCGTGAGCAGCCAGAACCAGATCAGATAGCTGATGAACGCGACCATCACCGCCTGATACGCGAGACTCGCGACCACGAGCGGGGTAACCGCTGCCACGCGCACCTGCCCGAGCGGCACGGCCAGCGCCAGCAGAACCACCGCCGATACCGCCAGCTGATAGAAGAGCGTCTTGCTCGCGCTCGTATGCGCGAGCTTCGTTGCGCGCACGACGATCGTCGTCGCGGCCCATGCGATGCCGCCGAGCACACCTAACGCATCGCCCGTGACGCCTGCCAGCATCGACGCATGACTCGCCGACCCAGATCCAGCCCCGGCGCGCGCGAAGCCGTCCGCGAATGCGAGCGCTATGCCCGCGAACGCGGTGATCACGCCGATCCACTGAATGCGCCGCATGTGTTCGCCCGCGACGAACCAGTGCAGCCCGAGTGCCGTGAAGCATGGCGCCGTGTACAGAAACACCGCCATGCGCGACGCGCTCGTGAGCGTCAGGCCAAGAAAGATACAGACGAATTCGCCAGCGAACAGCACGCCAGCGAGCAGTCCGGCACCGAGCGTGCCGTCGTCGCGAAAGAGCGGCGTGCCGCGTAGCCGCGCCCAGCTGCACACGAGCACTGCGGCGATCGCCGAGCGCAGCCCCGCCTGGAATACCGGTGGAACCGCAGCATTCGTGCTTTTGATCGCGACCTGCTGAAAGCCCCAGATCGCGCACAGCACGACCATCAGCATGATGGCGACGGTGTCGGGTGGACGGCGAAGCGAAACGGCGCGGGTGCTCATCGCACGACCCGCATGGCATGCGTGCCATGCATGGCGATGTGCGCCTTCATGCGTGCTGGAGTGCAAAAACGCAGGATCATGGGCGGTCTCGTGTAAGGGCAGGCCATACCATATCAAAAGGCACGTGTCACCGATGCGATGACCCCACTACGCGCGCGTGCTTCCATTTCGCCACGCCGCGCGCGGACCTGATGGCCGCTCGCGACGCTCTGGAGTACATTCCTCAGACGTTCCACCGGCCTCTCGCCCCGAGAGTGACCGTCATGCAAGGTTCGCAATCCTGCACTGCCAGGGGAGACCGTATGACGAAGCTGAGCAAGTGGCGTTTCGCACTGATTCCGGCGGCGCTCGCGTGCCAGATGGCGCACGCGCAATCCAGCGTCACACTCTATGGCATCGTCGACGGCAGCATCCGCTACATGACGAACGTCGACAAGGCGGGCGATTCGAAAGTCGTGATGGGCAACGGCGGCATGAGCGAGAGCCGCTGGGGCATGAAGGGTGTCGAAGACCTGGGCGGCGGCTGGAGCACCTTCTTCAAGCTCGAAAACCGTTTCTATCTGAACACCGGTCAGAGCGACCCGACACTGCCGTTCTTCAACGAAGCGCAGGTCGGCATCCGGTCCACGTCGTACGGCCAGGTCATCATCGGGCGTCAGTTCAACGTGATGATCGAAGGCATCACGATCGGCGGATACGGCAGCAATCCGTGGATTCCATATGACTTCAGCTACCAGCCGGAAGTCACGCTGTCCGGTGGCATCTGGACCAGCAACCAGGTTCAGTATCAGGCGCATTTTCACGACATCCTGTTCTCGGCGGCGTATGCGGTCGGCGGCGTCGCGGGCCACACGTCGTATGGCAGCCAGTATGGCGCGGCGCTGGCGTATGCGCCGGTGGGCGGCCCGGTCAGTCTCGGTGGCGCGTACGAGGAGTCGAAGGATTCGGTCAACGGTTCGGGCTCGCTGGCGTGGACGGTCGGCGGTTCGTACACGTGGGAGAAGACGCGTTTTGCCGTGGGCTACATCGTCAACCAGAACGACGCAGGCTTTTCCAACTTCGCCAATGGTCCGTTCACCGCGGCCGCGCTCGCGGCGCTCAAGTACACGGACTTCTCGAAGCGTCGCATGATTCTGGGCGGCATCACGCAGCAGATCGGCGCGGCGTGGCATCTGGCCGCGAACGTCTGGCGCACGCTGCAGGACGGCAAGACGGCCGCGCAGGACGGCTCGGCATGGCAGTACCAGCTCGTCGCCGACTACGCGCTGTCAAAGCGCACCGACGTCTATCTCGAAGGCGACTACGCGCAGTATCACGGCGACCTGATCGGCGCGCAGTTGCAGGGCGTGAACGGTGTCGGGCTCGCGCAGAAGAGCACGCAGCTTGGCGTCATGGCAGGCATGCGCCATACGTTCTGAGCGCGAGGGCGCTCGGGTTCGTGTCCGGCTGTGATAAGCGCGTGACCGCACTGTTCGTGAGGTCACGCGCGCTTCGTGAGCAGGCATGTCAGGCGGCCGTTTGCAGCTTTTGCCGCGAGCGCTGCGGATCGAGCAGCGCGAAGCCGGCAATGCCCGTGAGGATCAGCAGCGCACCCGCGATCGCGAAGCCGGTCTCATAGCCCACATGATCGCCAGCTACGCCGAGCAGTTTGCCCATCGAGACAGGTCCGATCAGACCCGCCGTCGTCACGATCGAGTTCGTGATCGCCAGCAACGCGCCGCGCTGCGCAGTGGGTGCGATCTCCGCGATGAGCAGCGGTCCGAACGTGAACACCTGGCTTGCCAGCGCGAACGCAACGGACAGCAGACCGACTTTGGCGAGCGGCGACGCGCCCGAATACAGCATGCAATACGCGATGCCGCTGACGACGCATGCCACGCTGATCAGCGTGCCGCGCGCACGACGCGTCGTCACCCCGCGTTTCAGCAGACGATGTGAGAACACGGCGAGCGCGATCCCGACGGGAATCTGCGTCGCGACCTGCAGGCCGAACAGGTTGCCGGCCTGCGTCGCATCGAAGCCGAGCCCGACGCGGAAATAAGCCGGCACCCAGGTAAGCCCGATCGCGATCACCGCATATCCGACGAAGCATTGCAGCAGCACGCCGATCACCGTGCGATCGGCGAGCAGCCGCCGATAACTCACGCGTGTGCGCGGATCGACTGCAACGCGCGGCGCGGGCACATGGTGGTGCGGCATCGCGGACGCGCTGTCACCCGCCGTGCCTCGACCCGCGTTACCCGTCTTGCCGACGCACAGCCACAGCAGCGTCCACAGCACGCCGACCACGCCAAGCGCGAGAAACGCCGCGTGCCAGTCCCAGCGCCCGGTCACCCAGGTGAGCAGCGGCCCGGCGATGATGACGCCCGAGGTCGCGCCCAGCTGGATGAACGTCGTCGGCAGGTTGCGTTCGCGATCGTCGAACCACGTGTACGCGACGTGCAGCGCGAACGCCGCCGCAGGACCCTCACCGGCGCCGAGCAGCACGCGGCACGCGAGCAGCACCGCGAAGCTGACCGGCCATGCGAGCGGCAACTGGGCAACAGCCCAGGTCAGCGCGAGCCCGGCCAGCAGCCATTTGACGTCGACGCGATCGACGAAGAGCCCGAGGCCGACCCCCGACAGGGAAAACAGCAGGAAAAACGCGCTGCCGACGAGGCCGAACTGCGCGTGTGTCAATTGCATGTCGTGCATCAACGGTACCGCGACGAGGCCGACCACGGCCTTGTCCGCGAAGTTGATCACCATGAAGAGGAACAGCGAGGCAACGATCACCCAGCGGCGGCTTCGACTGGCCTGTACAGGTGCCGCGTGCGCGATGTTCAAACCCGAACCTTGCGCTTCAGACATGGAAGCCTCCCAGGAGGCTATGGCGTTGCGGTGGATTCGATCGGACATGATGCGCATTGTGCGTCGCCCGCCGTGACGCGTGGGACCGGTGCGTACCAGCCATCCGGCAACGCCGCGAGCGCCCCGGCGAATCTGTTCGCAAGACGAAATATAAGGTGGGCAAAAGCTGTCTCCTGGTCCCATGCAAGATGGTTGTAGTGTGGCACCGCCGGCCGCATCCGGGCCAGAGTCGCCGTGTTTTCGCCCATTTGAGGTGGTATAACGGAATAATTCAAGTGCAATCTCATTATGAGGACGTTGCATAAAATGCATGAGATCAGTTCCCGCCGCCTCACCCATCTTGTCGCGCTCGCGGAAGAGGGGAGCTTCGCGCGTGCCGCGGAGCGCGTGCATCTGAGCCAGCCGGCGCTGAGCCGCAGCATCCAGGCGCTGGAAGATGAACTTGGCATGAAGCTCTTCGACCGCGCCACGCGGGGTGTCGCGGTGACCGCGGCCGGGCGTCTGCTCGTGGAGCGGGCGCGGCGCGTGCTGTTCGAAACCCGTTGTCTTTTTCGCGACGTCGAACTGCTCGCCGCGCATGAACTCGGCGAGGTGCGCATCGGGTTGGGCCCCTACGTGGCTGCGATTTTGCTGCCCGATCTGCTGGTCGAATTCGCGAAGCGTTTTCCGAAGATCAAGGTATCGATCGAACTGGGCGACGGCGACGTACTCCTCGCCAAGCTGCGCACCGAGCAGATCGATTTTCTCGTGACCGACCGGCGTGTGCCGCCCGTCGTGCCGGACGTGACGATGCACCGGCTGCCGCGTCACGAGGGCGGATGGTTTGTCCGCCCGGGGCATCCGCTGCTGATGGGCGCGGCGGTGCCGCTGTCGGCGCTGCGGGAGTTTCCGCTCGTATCGGTATCGCTGCCCCCGGTGATGAAGGACGCGCTGCACCGGATGCTCAAATTCCGTTCGCACGAACAGATTCCACTGCAGACCGAGTGCAACGACATCGCGGTGCTAAAGGGCGTGGTTGCACAGACCGACGCCGTGATGTTCTCGACGGCGTCTGCCGTGCGGCGCGACCTCGGCGCGCGGCGGCTCGCGCGCGTCACGCTGAGCAATGCGCCCAGAATGGGACTCGAATTCGCGCTCGTGTCGCTCGCCGAGCGCACGCCTTCTCCCGCCGCGCGTTCCGCGCTGGCGATCGCGGAACAGGTGATGTCCGACGCGAAAACCGGGGCCGAAAACTTCCTGCATGCAACTGCGTAGACCGGGGACTTTCCCTGGATGCCGTTGACAAAGGCCGTCTGATCACGGACGATCCGGAATTCAGATTCCGGTTTGATGTCTGCTGGCATTACACCGCGAAACACCACGAAGTACCGCCAGATTACCGCGACACGCATGCCCACCGCTCAACGACGCCCCCGCGAACCGCTCCAGACCACAAGCGCTCCACTTCAGACACGCAGTCAGCTCGGCTTCGCGAAGATGCTGGAGGCAGGGCGCGCGCTGATCGAGGAGTGCGGCAATCTCGACGATCTGTCGATCACGGATATCGTCGAGCGCGCGGGTACGTCGATCGGCGCGTTTTACCGGCGCTTCGACAACAAGGACACGTTTTTCGACGTCGTGCAGGACCGCGTGATTGCCGAGGGGCTCGACAGGGTGCGCGAAGCACTGGTGTCCGAGGCCGTGTGGCAGTCGAACGACGCGGGCGCCATCGCCGATGCGATGATCTCGCTTTACGTGCGCGCGTTTCGCCGCAATCGCGGGCTGTATCACGCGTCGCTCCTGCGTGCGTCACAGCGCAAGTCGACCTGGGACGCAATCCGCCACAGCAACCTCGAAGTCCAGGCGCTGATCGTGCCGAAGCTCGTCGATGCCCTCGTGCGCATGGGCGGCCCGAAGGCGGAGCGTGCCGCGCTCGAATTCGAAGTGCTCGCCGCGTTGCAGTTGATGCTCAGCATGCTGGTGAACAGCGTACTGAACGACCCGGAACCGCTGTCGCTGACGAGCCGCCGTCTTGTGCCTTACCTGCAGCGCCAGTTTCGCCGTTGCCTCGATCTGCCGGCAGCGTAGTATTTTTTTGCATAAATCGGAACAGGAATTCCGATATCGTTTCTGGAGACATCGTATGACCCGCTGCTGCACCGGAATGGTCCGCCATCCTGCTTTCGATGCGCCTCACGTCGGCGAACCGCTCGACGTGGTTTTCGATGCAGGCGTCAATCTCGCTTACGCAGTGGCCGCGTCGACGGTTCCGGCAAAACTCACCGAACACTCGCAGCGCATGGCCCAGCGTATCTATCGCGTGGCGGAGCGTGTGTATTGCGCGGTCGGTTATGCGATCGCCAACATCATTTTCGTGGTGGGGGACGACGGCATCGTGGTCGTCGACGCGACCGAGGCCGTGTCGGCGGCGAAGCGCATCTACGAAGACTTCTGCTCGATCGATCCGCGTCACGCGGCGTTGCCGGTGAAGGCGATCGTCTATACGCACAACCATACGGACCACACGGGCGGCGTGCGCGCGTTCGCCGACGAATCGTCGCTGGCCGGCGGCAGCGTCGAGATCATCGCGCACAGTTCGCTGATGGAAACGGTCGTCAACAACGCGAATCTCGTCGCACCGATTCTCGCGACGCGCTCGGCGTACAGCTTCGGCACGTTGTTGCCGCCGGGCCCGACGGGCAAGGTGAATGCAGGCATCGGTCCGGTGCTGATCGCCGAAGCGGCGACGTTCCTCGCACCGACGCGCGTGTTCGACGAACGGCTCGACATCATGCTCGCTGGCGTGCGGTTCGAATTTCGCTACGCGCCATCGGAGGCCGACGATGAAATCGTGATGTGGTTGCCCGACCTTGGCGTGCTGCTGTCGGCGGAAGTGATCCAGGGCGAATGTCTGGCGAACGTCCACACGCTGCGCGGCACGCGCTATCGCGATCCCGTGCGCTGGTACAACACGATCGACATGATGCGCGGCTTCGGCGCGACGCATATGGTGCCCGCGCACGGCCGGCCGGTCTCGGGCGCGGATGCCGTCGAGGACGTGCTGTCGGTCTATCGCGATGCGATCCAGTTCATCCATGACCAGACGATTCGCCACATGAATCTTGGGCTGAGCCCGGACGAACTGGCCGAAGCCATTCCGGCGCTGCCGCCGCATCTCGCGGAACACGCGTGGCTTGGCGAGTACTACGGCACGGTCAAGCACTCGGTGCGTCAGGTGTATTCGGGGCAGCTCGGCTGGTTCGACGGCGATCCTGTTTCGCTCGATCCGCTGCCGCGCGTTGAACGCACGCGCCGCATGATCGGAATGATGGGCGGCACCGAGCGCGTGCGCGAGGGGGCGCGTGCCGCACTCGGCGACCGGGACTGGCGCTGGGCCGCCGAACTCGCGACGATGCTGGTACGCCTCGACACCGGCGATGACGACGCGCGCGGCATCAAGGCGAAGGCGTTGCGTGAACTCGGTTTTCTCACGGTGAACACGAACTGGCGGAACTGGTATCTGAGCGCGGCGAGGGAACTCGAGCACGCGTACGACGATCTTCCGTTCAATGGTTCGGGTGGGCTTGCCTCGTCGGACGTGTTGCGTGCGCAGCCGCTGCGCAACGTGTTCCAGCGCTTCTGCGTGGTGGTCGACCCTGTGCGGTGCGCGGACGTTCACATGTCGCTGACGCTGAGGCTCACCGATCGCGACGACGAAGCGTATTCACTCGAATTGCGACGCGGCGTGCTACAGGTTCATTGCTTCGCGCTGGCGAGCGCCGATGTTCAGCTTGCGCTTGCGTCAGACGTGTTGCGTGGAATGCTGCGCGACCTGCCGGCGATGCTGGTGACGGGCGTCAGCAGCAAGGAGATTGCACTGGAGCGCGGCTCGCTGGAGCAGTTGCAAGTGTTCTTCGCGTGCTTCGACCAGCCATCGCGACGTATGCCCGCACTCGCCACGCGATAACGCGGACGCACGACAGGTCACACGGGATGCGAAGCGACGCGTCCCGACGCAAAAAATGGAGGAAGCATGGAAAAAATCTGGCTGAAGTCGTACCCGCCCGGCGTGCCCGCGGAAATCGACATCACACCGCACGGTTCGCTCGCCGGGCTGCTTGAAGCGGCTTTTCTCAAATTCGCGTCGCGGACTGCATTCGTGTGCATGGGGCACGAACTGTCCTACGCCGGTCTCGACAACCGCTCGCGTGCGCTGGCCGCGTGGTTCCAGTCGCAAGGTCTCGAACCTGGCGCGCGGATCGCCGTGATGCTGCCGAATCTGCTGCAGTATCCGGTGACGCTCGCCGCGATCCTGCGAGCAGGTTATGTCGTCGTGAACGTGAATCCGCTGTACACGTCGCGCGAACTGGAACATCAGCTGAACGACAGCGGCGCGCAGGCGCTCGTGCTGCTCGATGCTTTCCTGCCGACGTTCAACGCGCTCGGGCGCAATACGCAGGTGCGTCATGTGGTGGTTGCTTCGACGGGCGCTCAGGCGGACACGGCACCCGTCGTCTCGCACGTGACGTTCGAACAGGCGCTCCGGCAAGGCGCGGACGCGCCCTTCGCGCGCGTCGCCATCTCGCCCGACGACGTCGCCGTGCTGCAATACACCGGCGGCACGACCGGCGTGTCGAAAGGCGCGACGCTGCTGCATCGCAACCTGATCGCGAACGTGCTGCAATCCGAAGCATGGCGCGCAGCGTCCGTGCGTGGCCGCGACGATATCGAACAGTACGTCACGGTCGTCGCGCTGCCGCTTTATCACGTGTTCGGGCTGACCGTGTGCGGACTGCTGTCGATGCGAACCGGCGGTCTCGGCATCCTGATCCCGAATCCACGTGATATTCCCGCGATGATTCGCACGTTGCGCGGTTTTACGATCAACACGTTTCCAGCGGTGAACACGCTCTTTAACGCGCTCCTCAACGATCCGGATTTTGCATCGCTCGATTTCTCGAAGCTGGTTCAGGCAGCAGGCGGCGGCATGGCCGTTCAGCAGGCCGTCGCGGCGCGCTGGCAGGCCGTGACGGGCGTGCCGCTCCTCGAAGGTTACGGGCTTTCGGAGACGTCGCCTTCGGTCAGCAGCAATCCGCCCGGCACGACGGAGTTCAGCGGCTCGATCGGTGTGCCGCTGCCGTCGACGGAAATCTCGATTCGCGACGACGACGGTCGCGAAGTGCCGCCCGGCGAGCCAGGCGAAATCTGCATTCGCGGGCCGCAGGTGATGGCGGGCTACTGGAACCGTCCGGAAGAAACGGCGAGCGTGATGACGCCCGACGGCTTCTTCCGCTCGGGCGATATCGGCGTGATGAACGAGCGCGGCTTCGTGAAGCTCGTCGATCGCAAGAAGGACATGATCATCGTGTCGGGCTTCAACGTATATCCGAACGAGATCGAGGATGTCGTGGCGAAACATCCGGGCGTCTTCGAAGTGGCCGCGCTCGGCGTACCGGACGCGCATTCGGGCGAAGTCGTGAAGCTCTTCATCGTCAGGAAAGACCCGGCGCTTTCGCAGGCGGACATCTTCGCGTTCTGCGCGCAGCAGCTCACCGGCTACAAACGCCCGAAGCTGATTGAATTCCGCACGGAGTTGCCGAAGAGCGCGGTCGGCAAGATCCTGCGGCGGGCGCTGCGCGACAGCACCGGGTGAGCGCGGCGGGTGCCAGCGGCTTCGTGGGTTCCTTGGTACATTTACGTCCTCGACATCAATGCAACAGGGGGTCTACGATGCGCCTGCTTCACACCATGCTCCGGGTCGGCAATCTCGACCGTTCGATCGCTTTCTATACCGGACTGCTCGGCATGAAAGTGCTGCGCCGCAACGACTATCCGGAAGGAAAATTCACACTCGCGTTCGTCGGCTACGAAGACGAACGCGATGGCACCGTGCTCGAACTCACGCACAACTGGGACACGGAATCGTATGAGATGGGTACGGCGTTCGGCCATCTGGCTGTCGAAGTCGACGACGCCTCGGCCGCATGCGAAAAGATCAAGGCGCAAGGCGGCACGGTCGTGCGCGAAGCCGGCCCGATGAAACACGGCACGACCGTCATCGCGTTCGTGACCGACCCGGACGGCTACAAGATCGAATTCATCCAGAAGAAACCGTAACGTCCATGTGCTGCACGCTGCACGTGTAGTGCAGTAATAAAACAGAAGGCCCGCTGTGCAAGCGGGCCTTTTGCATGGTCGCGAGGTTCGCGCGACGTCGACGTTAAAGCGTGGGCAGCAGTTCCGGCGGATGATGCTTGAGCGTTTGCCGTGCCTCGCGGAACTCGGGAAAGATCGACTCGACCGTTTCCCAGAATCGCGGGCTGTGGTTCATCTCGCGCAGATGCGCGAGTTCGTGCGCAACGACGTAATCGATGATCGAAAGCGGAAAGTGGATCAAACGCCAGTTGAGGCGAATGCGCCCGTCGCTGGAACAACTGCCCCAGCGCGTCGCCGCCGAAGACAACGAGTACGCGCGATAATCCACACCGAGCTTCCCGGCATAGATCGCGAGCCGCTCGCCGAAGATCCGTTTTGCCTCGTTCTGCAGCCAGCCCTGCACGCGGTCCTTGATCTGCTGCGGATCGGCGTGCTGTGGCAGGGGCAGCAGGAGCGCCGCGTGGCGCGCATCGAACTCGAGCGTGCCGCGTGAAGCCGCCAGCGTCACGCTGACGGGCTTGCCGAGATACGGCACCTGCGCGCCATCTTTCCAGTCGACCTGCGGCAGCGCGCGCTGTTCGACGCGGTTCTGCCATTCGTTGAGTTTCGTGAAAATCCAGCGCTGCTTTTCGGTGATGGCCGTTTCGATATCGGCGAGCGTCACCCAGCGTGGCGCGGTGATCATGAGCCCCGTGCTGTCGATCGCGAAACCGATCGACCGGCGCGCCGAGCGCTTCAGCAGATAGTGGAGCGTCTGCGAACCGACCGTGAGGCTGCGCAGCTTCGTGCCGTCGGGGGCGTACTGGGCGCCCGGCTTCTGTGACGAAGACGGGGTTTGGGGTGACGCGGGAGAGGGCGGCATCGGGACAGCCGGCTCGGCAAAGAGCGGCAGATCGAGTTGCCGGCTATCGAGCGCCGCAGCGGGCTGCGACGTGGGAGACTTCTGCATCGGCTTCGGCTTCGCGCTATACGCCACGTGATGGCGTGGGGCGCGTCAGATTCGGGCAGCGGCAGGCGTGCTTTCCGCAGCGCTGTACGCAGCAGGATCGATGCGGCGCATTTCCGCTTCGATCCACGTTTCGACGCGCGTGTTCACTTCGTCGGGCGTGAGCCCCGTTGTCTCAATCGGCTTGCCGATCGACACTGTGACTATACCCGGATATTTGATGAACGAGTTGCGCGGCCACACGCGGCCCGCGTTGTGCGCGATCGGCACGACCGGTGCACCCGACGCAATCGCAAAGCGTGGGCCACCCGTCTTGTACTTGCCTTGTTTGCCTGTGGGTGTACGCGTGCCTTCCGGGAACATGATGACCCATGCGCCTTCGGCCATGCGTGCCTTGCCCTGTTTGATCACGGAGTTGAACGCGTACTTGCCTTCCTTGCGATCGATGTGAACCATCTTCAGCATGCCGAGCGCCCAGCCGAAGAACGGCACGAAGAGCAGCTCACGCTTGAACACATAGCAGAGCGGTCGCGGCATCAGCGCTGGAAACGCGAGCGTTTCCCACGCCGACTGATGCTTCGACAGCAGCACGGCGGGACCGTCGGGCAGATTCTCGAAACCTTCTATCCGGTAGCGGATACCGTTCAGCCAGCGCACGACATGCAGCGTCGACGCACACCAGCCCGCGGCCATCCAGTAGCGGTTATCGGCACGCATGAACGGGAACGCGATGAAGCATGCAATCGCGTACGGCACGGTGAATACGACGAAATAGATCAGCAGCAGGAGCGAACGGATAAAGCGCATCGGTGTGGTCAATCCATGAAAGTGATGCGTGCGGGTCGCATCACTCGAGTTCTTCTGAGAGGAAGTCGAGCGCGAACGCGCGCAGGTCCGCATGCACGATCGTGCCTTCTGGCAGACCGCCCGCAGCGAGCGTTTTCTGGCCCTTGCCGGTCAGCACCAGATGCGGAATACAGCCGATCGCCGCGGCCGCCTGCAGATCGCGCAGCGAATCGCCGACGCATGGGGTTTCTTCGGGATCGATCTCGAAGCGTTCGGCGATCATCTTCAGCATGCCGGGCTTCGGCTTGCGGCATTCGCATTGATCTTCCGCCGTATGCGGACAGAAGAACACGGCGTCGATGCGGCCGCCGACCGCCGCGACCATCTTGTGCATCTTCAGATGCATCGCGTTCAGCGTGTTCATGTCGAAAAGACCGCGCCCGATGCCCGACTGGTTCGTCGCGACCGCGATGCGATATCCCGCCTGGGTCAGGCGCGCGATTGCTTCGAGCGCGCCCGGCAGTACGATCCATTCGTCTGGCGATTTGATGTACGCATCCGAATCGACGTTAATCACGCCGTCGCGGTCGAGCACAATGATTTTTTTTGCGCTGGTTGGCATGATGTGGCGCTCAGGCAGCGAGCCGCGAAATATCGGCGACGCAGTTCATCTGCTGATGCAGTGCACCGAGCAGCGCCAGACGGTTCGCGCGCAACGCCGGGTCTTCGGCGTTGACCATGACGTCGTTGAAGAACGCATCGACCGGTTCACGCAACGCGGCAAGCGCGGTGAGCGCGCCCGTGTAGTTGCGCCCGGCCAGCTGCTTCTGCACGCGCGGCGCAACCTGTTCGAGCTGCGCGTACAACGCCTTTTCCGCGGGTTCGACGAAGAGCGCGGTCTGCACGCCACCCGTTGTACCTTCCGACTTCTTCAGGATGTTCGAGATCCGCTTGTTCGCCGCCGCGAGCGAGGCCGCTTCGGTGAGCGCCGCGAATTCGCGCACGGCGTCGAGCCGGGCGACGATGTCGTCGAGGCGCGTCGGGTTCAGTGCCAGCACTGCGTCGATTTCTCCCGCCGCATGGCCGCGTTCACGCAGCAGACCCTTCAGGCGGTCCATGCAGAATTCGTAGATCGCCGCCGTCGAATCGGCGACGTTCGGCACCGATGCGAACTGCGCATACGCCGCGCGCAGCAGTTCGACGAGGTCGAGCGGCAACGGCTTCTCGACGAGGATACGCAGCACGCCCAGCGCATGACGGCGCAGCGCGAACGGGTCTTTTTCGCCGGTTGGTTGCAGGCCGATGCCCCAGATGCCGACGAGCGTTTCGAGCTTGTCCGCGAGCGCGACGATCGTGCCGGTGGTGGTGGCCGGCAGCGCGTCGCCGGAGAACCGCGGCTGATAGTGTTCCGAGCACGCGAGCGCGACTTCTTCCGGCTCGCCGTCGTGGCGCGCGTAGTACGTGCCCATCGTGCCCTGCAGTTCCGGGAATTCGCCGACCATGTCGGTGATCAGATCGGCCTTCGCGAGACGCGCCGCGCGCGTGGCGAGCCCGACGTCCGCGTTCATCATGCAGGCGATCGCGCCAGCCAGCGCCTCGACACGTTCGACGCGTTGCAGCGCCGAGCCGAGCTTGTTGTGATACACGACGTTCGCGAGGAGCGGCACGCGATCGGCGAGCGGCTTTTTCTTGTCCTGCGTGAAGAAGAACTTCGCATCGGCAAGACGCGGACGCACCACCCGCTCATTGCCTTCGATGATGTCGCCCGGCGTCTTCGTCTCGATGTTCGAGACGATCAGGAAACGCGAGCGCAGTTTGCCCGCCGCATCGGTGAGCGCGAAGTACTTCTGGTTCGTCTGCATCGTGAGGATCAGACATTCCTGCGGCACCTGCAGGAATTCGTCCTCGAAGTTACAGGTGTACACAGCCGGCCATTCGACCAGCGACGTCACTTCGTCGAGCAGCGCTTCGGGCATCACGACCTGGTCGCCTTCGGCCTGCGCGAGCAGATGCGTGCGGATGGTTTCCTTGCGTTCCGCGAAACTCGCGATCACGCGGCCCTTGTGCATCAGCGTTTCCGCGTAGACGTCAGCGTGCTGGATCTGCACGAAACCTTCCGACAGGAAACGATGGCCGAGTGTCGTATCGTCGGCATCGACACCGAGTGCGCTGACCGGCACGACCGTGTCGCCATGAAGCACGGTCAAACGATGTGCCGGACGCACGAACTGCACGTTGGCGCCGTCAGGACGCTGATAGGTCATGACCTTCGGGATCGGCAGCTTTGCGAGCGTTTCGTCGAGCGCGGCCTGCAGGCCTTCGGTGAGCGTGGCGCCAGGTGCGGCGTAGCGCAGGAAGAACGCTTCGGCCTTGCCGTCCGGTGCGCGTTCGAGATCGTTCACCGAGAAATCGGGGAAGCCGAGCGCCGCGAGTTTCTTCGCGAGCGGCGCGGTGGGTTGGCCGTCCTTGTCGAGCGCCACGGATACGGGCAGCACCTTCTCGCGCACGTGCTTTTCAGGCGCGACGTCGCGTACGTTCTGGATGACGATCGCGAGACGCCGCGGCGTGGCGTAACGTTCGAACGACGGTTCGCCGTCGATCAGGTCGCGCGCCGCGAGGCGCTGCGCGATGCCTTCAGCGAATGCATCACCGAGACGCGCGAGCGCTTTCGGCGGCAGTTCCTCGGTCAGCAGTTCGACGAGCAGGGTGTGTTGGGGATGAGTCATGTGTTCGTGGTCTCGTCAGTCCGGATCGATCTTGCGTTCGACTTTGAGCGGCGGCGCCCAGGCGGGCATCGCGGCGTCCTGTGCATCGGTGGTGAGGCCGGGCACGCCGTGCACCGGATTGCCGAGCATCGGGAAGCCGAGCTTCTCGCGCGAATCGTAGTAGGCCTGTGCAACAAGACGCGACAGCGCGCGGATGCGGCCGATATACGCCGCGCGCTCCGTCACGGAAATCGCGCCGCGCGCGTCGAGCAGGTTGAACGTGTGACCGGCCTTCAGCACGAGTTCGTACGCGGGCAACGCGATCTGCGCGTCGATCATGCGCTTCGCTTCCGCTTCGTAGCTGTTGAAGAACGTGAACAGCAGATCGACGTTCGCGTGTTCGAAGTTGTACGTCGACTGTTCGACTTCGTTCTGGTGATACACGTCGCCATACGTGAGGCGACGCGTTTCCGGGCCGTTCGGGCCTTGCTCTTCCCATTCGGTCCAGACGAGGTCGTACACGTTCTCGACCTTCTGCAGATACATCGCGAGACGTTCGAGCCCGTAAGTGATTTCGCCGAGCACCGGCTTGCAGTCGAGACCGCCCACCTGCTGGAAATACGTGAACTGCGTGACTTCCATGCCGTTCAGCCAGACTTCCCAGCCGAGCCCCCATGCGCCGAGCGTAGGGTTTTCCCAGTCGTCCTCGACGAAGCGCACGTCGTTCTGCTTCAGGTCGAAGCCGAGTGCTTCGAGCGAGCCGAGGTACAGGTCGAGGATGTTTTCCGGCGCGGGCTTCAGCACGACCTGATACTGGTAGTAGTGCTGCAGACGGTTCGGATTCTCGCCGTAGCGGCCGTCTTTCGGCCGGCGCGACGGCTGGACGTACGCCGCGCGCCACGGCTCGGGGCCGATCGCGCGCAGGAACGTGTGAACGTGGGACGTGCCCGCGCCGACTTCCATGTCGATCGGCTGGAGCAGCGCGCAACCCTGCTTGTCCCAGTAGGACTGCAGCGTCAGGATGATTTGCTGAAACGTGAGCATGAAGTGCCTTTCAGGCATAAGGGCCACGCCGCGGGCGCCAGGGCACGCAGGAGGGTGGCCGTGGAGCAAAGTGCCAAACCATGGATTTTAACGGAAAGGGCGCTGGGTGCGTCCTTTTCGGTTATTGGCGCTCGCCCTCCCATCCGGTTCGAGCGGCTGCGGCATGAACGGATGACCTCGATGAGATGGCGATTTTCGTGAGGCGCGTGCACGCACTCCCGGGCAATTACGTAGACACGATCACCACCCTGACGGTCATAGCCAAAAGTCGTGGCCAAGCCGCTCGTTCCCCATTCCATCCCGGTCGTGCTGCCATTGCCCCAGTCGGTGCGCGCGGCCGCTTCGTCGAGCGCGGAACACAGGCAGTACCGCAAGCCGAACACGAGCCGCCGCAACGCCCGGCACAAAATCTGGCCGTACCTGCTGCGCAGCATGAAAATCGACCGGGCCAACCAGGCGTGGCCACTCGATACGACCTACATTCCGATGGCGCGCGGCTTCGTCTATCTGACAACAGTGGTCGACTGGGCCAGCCGCAAGGTACTTGCGCACCGGGTCGCCATCACGCTGGAGGCCACGCACGCCATCGAGGCGCTGGAAGAAGCGTTTGCCCGCTACGGGCTGCCGGACATCGTGAACACTGATCAGGGCAGCCCAGTTCACGGCGGGCGCGTTCACCGAGGCCGTGCTAGGCCGGGGCGTGCGGCTGTCGATGGATGGCAAAGGTGCGTGGCGCGACAACGTGTTCGTCGAGCGCGTGTGGCGCAGCATCAAGTACGAAGAGGTGTATTTGAAAGCCTACGAGTCGGTCAGCCATGCCCGACGCTCCATCGGCAACTACATCAAGCTGTATAACCGGAAACGGCCCCATTCGAGCCTGGCGGATCGCACGCCGGATGAGGCATACTTCGCAACGCTGCCTGCGATCAAATCGGCAGCATGACCGCCTCGGACGTTCCACTTAAAAATCTCAGAAGACTGTCCGAACGAGTGAGGCCACCTCACTGTACGCGAAGGCGCGCGAACGCAATCCGGCTCGATGGTCGGGCAACACGCGCAACTGGATGCCGGCCGGTGCCGTGACCCTTAACCCGGAACGTGATTCAGTCGTCGCCATGGCATCGCTTGCCACGGATAAACAACCTTTTGGCTGCATGAATGAGGCGGCAACTAGCTTGACGCGCACCGATCGGTATCGGAAGGGAAGATGCCGCGAAGGATGAATACGATGCCTATGTCACCAGGATTTGCGCGCTCATCGTGCAAAGGCAGTCGGTTGAGGAAGTGATCGATTATCTGTTATGGGCCGAGACAGAACAGATGGGGTTGCCGGCAGATGTCGAGCGAGCGCGAAGAGTGGCCGGAAAGCTGGTTCAACTCATTTAATTGCCGCGCGCCAATGATCTAACGTCGTTTCGTGAACGAAGGGTCGCTCAATCGGCCCTTCTGTCTTTCAAACGGTGTAGCGAGGAGCGGCTGCTGTTCGACAGCGTCAAGCACATGCGCGTGCGATCTCGCTGAAACCAGCAGACTGACGCTCCCAGGATCACATCAGCGAAGTGCGGAACGAGCGCGCAACCCCCACCCGCGACGCCCAACGCCAGACTTCAGTCATCCGACTTCCCGTTTTCGCGCTTCTCCCGCCCCGGCCCAAACGCAAACCCGAACGCGAGCAGCAACAGCGAAACCGCCAGCACCGTGTTGTTGCCGCTCGTCACGTACGGCGTTTCGCCCGCCGTGCCCTGCACGGTCGCTTCAAGCGAACCTTTTGTGTACACAGGCAGACGCGCGATCACATGGCCCTGTGCATCGATTGCCGCCGTGGTGCCGGTGTTCGTCGCGCGCAGCATCGGCCGGCCGGTTTCCAGCGAGCGCATCCGTGCGATTTGCAGATGCTGGTCGAGCGCGATCGTGTCGCCGAACCACGCGAGGTTCGTCGAGTTGACGAGCACGCCCGGCGACGTGTCGCTCTCGCGCACGGTGCGCGCGATCTCCTCACCGAAGATGTCCTCGTAGCAGATATCGAGCGCAATCGGCTGGTTGCGGACCATGAACGGCTTTTGCACCGGATCGCCGCGCGCGAAATCGCCGAGCGGAATGTTCATCAGGTTCACGAACCAGCGAAAGCCCCACGGCACGAATTCGCCGAATGGCACGAGATGATGCTTGTCGTAGCGATAGACATCTGTTGAACCGGGCGTGATGCCGAACAGACTGTTCGTATAGTCGACGACCCGGCCTTCTGGCGTAATCGTGCCGCCGATCGCCCCGAACAGGATCGACGAGTTCGTCGTATCGGCGAACTGCCGCACGGCGCTGGCGAATGGTTGCGGAACCTGCTGGGCGAGCACCGGAATCGCGGTTTCCGGCGTGACGATCAGATCCGCGGGCTTCGCGGTGATCATCTGCTGGAATTCGTTGATCGCGGTCATGACGCCGGATTCCTCGAACTTCATTTCCTGCTTCACGTTGCCCTGGAGCAGACGCACGGAAAGCGGTGCGCCGGACGGCAGCGTCCACTGGACCCAGGGCAGCATCATGCCCGCCGCGAGCAACCCGAGCGCGATGACAGCCGGCGTGAGCGTGCGGGCCAGACGCCCGTTGCCAGATCGACGCTCGACGCCCGTGGTTCCGCGCGAACGCGTCGCCGCCTGCACGATCAGCGCGGCCACGAGCGCCAGCACCCAGCCGACGCCGTACACGCCCGCCACGGGCGCGAAGCCGGCCAGCGGGCCGTCGACCTGCGCATAGCCGCTCGCGAGCCACGGAAAGCCGGTGAACACGGTTCCGCGCGCCCATTCGCCGATCGCCCACGCGCTCGCGAACGCGAACGCGCCGTGCCACGTCGGTGCGAACGGCTTGTCGCCGAGCCGGCCGTTACGCGCGTGTCCGGCGCAAAACGACCAGACGCCCGCGGCCAGCGCCGGATACAGCGCGAGATAAAGCGAAAACAGCACCAGCGCCGCGCCCGCGAGCGGCGCGGCCATGCCGCCGTAGAAGTGCATGCTAACGTACAGCCACCACACGCCGGTCACGTAATTGCCGAAGCCGAACGCGCCGCCCGTGAGCGCCGCGCTTTTCCAGCCGGTCGCGCGCGTGAGCCACGCGAACAGGAATACGAAGAGCGCGAGTTCGAGCCAGCCGCCGTGCGGCGTCGGGGCGAAGGAGAGCGTGTTCGCCGCGCCGGCTGCGAGCGCTACGAGGTAATGCCAGCGTGGCAGCGCGCGGCCGCCCGCTTCTGTGGCGGTGGGCGTCACGCCACGGCGCAGACGGGAAGAGATCGGGTCGGCCATCGTTACGCGGTCGGCGGGAAAAGTGGAGGGAAGACGGGATACGTCGGCGAAAATCAGGTCTGGACGTGCTGTGCGTCGCGCTCGCGCTGTCCGGCCATCGGGTCACGGCGCACCAGCAGCATGTGAATCTGCCGCGCATCGCCCCGCAGGATCTCGAAGATCAGGTCGTCAAGGCGAACCTTTTCGCCGCGATGCGGCACCCGCCCGAAGTGATGCGTGACGAGCCCGCCGATCGTGTCGACTTCCTCGTCGGAATAGTGCGTGTTGAATGCCTCGTTGAACTGCTCGATGCCGGTCAGCGCGCGCACGCGGAAGCGCCCGTCGGGCGAGGCGATGATGTTGCCGCTTTCCTCGTCGAAATCGTATTCGTCCTCGATGTCGCCGACGATCTGTTCCAGCACGTCTTCAATCGTGATGAGACCCGCGACACCGCCGTATTCGTCGACGACGATCGCGATGTGATTGCGGTTCACGCGGAAGTCATGCAGCAGCACGTTCAGGCGCTTCGATTCCGGGATGAACACGGCCGGGCGCAGCATGCCGCGCACGTCGAACTCTTCTTCCGCGTAGTAGCGCAGCAGGTCTTTCGCGAGCAGCACGCCGATGATGTTGTCGCGGTTGCCGTCGTACACCGGATAGCGCGAGTGCGCCTTCTCCAGCACGTAAGGCATGAATTCTTCAGGCGTTTCCGCGATGTTGACCGCGTCCATCTGGGCGCGCGGGATCATGATGTCGCGCGCGCTGAGTTCGGAGACCTGGAACACGCCTTCGATCATCGACAGCGAATCGGCGTCGATCAGATTGCGTTCGTGCGCGTCCTGCAGGATTTCGAGAAGTTCGCCGCGCGAATCGGGCTCGGGCGAGATAAAGTCGGTCAGTCGCTCGAGGAGTGAGCGCTTTTCTGGTGGTTTGTCGGTATGGCGTCGACTGGGATACGTGTCGTTCATGATGGTGCGCCCGACAAGGCTGGGCGCGTGATGGCAGAGCATTAAGGATACACCACGCACATGGCGGCTCCGTGTCCGGGCGCACCTGGCCGGATGGCTGTATCACGGTCCCGGATGCCTGAAGACGGCGGCGCGGGTCGTGCGAGGCGAGATTCAACCCCTGGCGCAGAAACCGCGCGGCGGGACTTTTCGCCAAAAATGCAGGTGGTTCGGGGTGGTGCCGCGGGTCGTTCGATCCGTGACCGGCGGACGATTACCGGCAGCGGGCAAGCAGCGCTTCGAGTGCGCGATCGGGCATGCCGCTTTCGCGCAGCGCGGCGACGGTGCGGCTGACGTAGTCGAGCGTCGTGCCGTAGCGGCCACAGGCGCAGCCGAGCACGGTCCGGACCGTATCGTCGCGCAGCTTGCCGGTATAGCTCGGCACGTCGCGACGCATGACGAAGGCGAGCGCCGCGACGCGGCGGCCGTCGGCGAGCACGCACGGCAGCCACGCCGGCCGGTAGGAGCCCATCGCCATTTCGCGTCGCCAGAGCGCTTCGAGATGTGGCATCGCGCCTTCGGCGGCCAGCCGGAACGCGATACCGGTGCATGAGCCGCCGCGATCGAGCGCGAGAACGAGGCCCGGCTGTTCCGGCGTGCCGCGATTCACGCGCGACCACAGATACAGCCCGCGGTGATAGCCGTGCACTTTCGAGCGCGTGGCTTCGATGATCGGCAGCCCGGGATTCCAGATCAGCGAGCCGTAACCGAAGAGCCACAGGTCGCTCTTGCTGTCCCACGTGCGCAACGCGCATTCCAGCGATGCCGCGAGTTCCCCGTCCGTCAGTAACCGCGATTCGCCGAGCGCCGGCGGATAGTCCGGGCAGGGTGCGGTGCTGTCTTCGGCGGGACTGGGGTAGCGGGCGCTCACGGTGAAATCCGGCGTGTCAGTAAGGATCGGGGAAGCCGAGTTTCACGAGGATGCCGGTCTCGATGCCTTCCATTTCCTGCGCTTCTTCTTCGACTTCGTGATCATAGCCCTGAGCGTGCAGGGTCCCGTGAACCAGCAGGTGCGCGTAGTGCGCTACGAGCGGTTTGCCCTGCTCGGCGGCTTCCTTTTCGACCACCGGACAGCACAGGATCAGGTCGCCCGTCACCGGATCGTCTTCCGATTCGGCGTACGCGAAAGTCAGCACGTTGGTCGCGTAATCCTTGCCGCGATACGTGCGGTTCAGCGTGCGGCCTTCTTCGGCGTCGACGAGGCGCACGGTCAGTTCGGCATCCGCGAAGAGCGCGGCCCTGATCCAGCCGGCGACGGTCGCGCGCGGCAGGATCGCCTTGTGCCCGGGGAAGGCTTTCGAAGCGGGAAACTGCAGATTCAGCGAAAGTTTCGGAGCGCGGCTCATGCGGATGCTTTTCTTTGCGTCGGTTCGATGATCGATGGTCAGCGCGCGTCGGAGGGCTTTTCGGCGGCCTTCGCGGAATGCGCGTCATAGGCCTCGACGATGCGTGCGACGAGCGGATGGCGCACCACGTCCACGCTCGTGAAGCGCGTGAGCGCAATGCCGCGCACGTTCGAAAGCACCTGTTGCGCTTCGATCAGGCCGCTCTTGTGGCCGCGCGGCAAATCGACCTGCGTCGTGTCGCCGGTGACCACTGCCTTCGAGCCGAAGCCGATCCGCGTGAGGAACATCTTCATCTGTTCCGGCGTGGTGTTCTGCGCCTCGTCGAGGATGATGAACGCATGGTTCAGCGTGCGGCCGCGCATGTACGCGAGCGGCGCGATTTCGATCATCTGCCGCTCGAACATCTTCGCGGTTTTATCGAAGCCGAGCAGATCGTAGAGCGCGTCATACAGCGGACGCAGATACGGATCGACCTTCTGCGCGAGATCGCCTGGCAGGAACCCGAGGCGTTCGCCGGCTTCGACGGCCGGACGCGTCAGCACGATGCGCTTCACCTGATCGCGTTCAAGCGCATCGACCGCGCACGCCACCGCGAGATAGGTTTTGCCCGTGCCGGCCGGTCCGATGCCGAACGTCACGTCATGCGAAACGATCTGCTTCAGGTATTCGCGTTGCGCGGGCGTGCGGCCGCGCAGATCCGCGCGCCGCGTGTACAGCTTCGGACCGAGTTCTTCCAGGTCTTCGTCGCCGGTGTCGGCCGGCTGGTCGAACGGATGATCGGGGTTGCCGGGAAAGCGGGCATCCGCGTGATCCGTGCCGTTCGCACCGTTTCCGCGAGCACGCACCGGATGACGGGCTTCGACCAGCGCGAGCTGGATATCGTCGACCGACAGCGGCTCGCGCGCGTTGTTGTAGAAGTTTTCGAGCGCGGTGAGCGCGATCTTCGCGCCGCGTCCGCGAATCGTGATGCGATGGCCGCGGCGTTGCAGCGTGACGTCGAGCGCCTGCTCGATCTGCCGCAGGTTTTCGTCGAGCGGGCCGCAGAGGTTGGCAAGCCGCGCGTTGTCTTCGCGCGGCGCGGTGAATTCCAGATGCTGCTGAGTGGTCTTCAAGGCGGTGGGTCGATCCTGTCGGTTTCGTTGCGCTTCGGGGCGTTGCCTAATGCGTGGTCGTCGGGACGTCGTCGTGCAGCAGCACGAGTTCGCCGCGCAGCGAGTGCGGGTACGCCTGAACGATTTTCACGTCGACCATCTGGCCGGTCAGGCGCGCGTGCGACCCGACCGGCGCCGGGAAGTTGACCACGCGGTTGTTTTCGGTGCGGCCCGCGAGCTCGTTCGGGTCCTTGCGCGCCGGGCGCTCGACCAGGATGCGCTCGACCTTGCCGACCATCGCCGCGCTGATACGCGCGACGTTTTCCTCGATCGTGGCCTGCAGATGTTGCAGGCGCTTCAACTTCACCTCGCGCGGTGTGTCGTCGTGCAGGTTCGCGGCCGGCGTGCCGGGGCGCGGGCTGTAGATAAACGAGTAGCTCGTGTCGTACTTCATCTCGTGAGTCAGCGACATCATCTTGTCGAAGTCTTCCTCGGTCTCGCCGGGGAAGCCGACGATCATGTCGGTCGACAGGGAAAGGTCCGGACGGATCGCGCGCAGCCTGCGGATCACCGACTTGTATTCGAGCACGGTATAGCCGCGCTTCATCGCCATCAGGATACGGTCGGAGCCGTGCTGCACCGGCAGATGCAGGTGACTCACGAGCTTCGGCACCTTCGCGTAGGTGTCGATGAGGCGTTGCGTGAATTCCTTCGGATGCGACGTGGTGTAGCGAATCCGTTCGATGCCCGGAATATCGGCGACGTATTCGATCAGCGTCGCGAAGTCGGCGATTTCCGTTTCGCCCAGCGTCAGCGCGCCGCGATAAGCATTCACGTTCTGACCGAGCAGCGTGACTTCGCGCACGCCCTGATCGGCGAGGCCGGCGATTTCGGTGAGCACGTCGTCGAGCGGGCGCGACACTTCCTCACCGCGCGTGTACGGCACGACGCAATAGCTGCAGTACTTGCTGCAGCCTTCCATGATCGACACAAACGCGCTCGGGCCATCGACGCGCGCCGGCGGCAGATGGTCGAACTTTTCGATTTCCGGGAACGAGATGTCGACCTGCGCGCGGCCGCTTGTGCGGCGTTTGTCGATCATCTGCGGCAGACGGTGCAGCGTTTGCGGACCGAACACGAGATCGACGTACGGCGCACGCGCGACGATCGACGCGCCTTCCTGGCTCGCGACGCAACCGCCGACGCCGATGATCAGATCCGGGTTCGCTTCCTTCAGCTCGCGCACGCGGCCGAGGTCGGAGAAGACTTTTTCCTGCGCCTTTTCGCGCACCGAACACGTGTTGAAGAGAATGACGTCCGCGTCTTCGGGGGAGTCGGTCTTCACGAGGCCTTCAGCCGCGCCGAGTACGTCGACCATCTTGTCGGAGTCGTACTCGTTCATCTGGCAGCCAAAGGTCTTTACATAAACTTTCTTGGTCATCGAATTTCGCCGGTCGCAGTGGTTAACCTGGGGGCGCGGTAGTAATGGGGAACGAAGGAACTGCACGGGGCACTGAAGCGGCTCTTGCGGCGTTCGCCATCCGTGTAGCGTAGTCCGGCATTATATCCCCTGCTGACGGATGGTTTTGCGCGCCGGCGCGGGCGCTGGAAAGCCTCGCAGCGCTTCCAGTTCGACGGAAACCTGCGCGAAACGCGTGCTCAGGAAATCGGGCAGCACCCGCACGTGCGATGCCATGAAGCGGTTGCGGTGATGAAGCGCGTGCAGCGGCGCATCTGGATAGCGGCAGTCCGGCAGCAGGATGCGCAGGCCGTCGCCGCGCAATGCTGATAACGGTGTGACGATAACTTCGTTGGGCGCGACGAAATCCGCTGATAGTCTGGCTTTTCATTGATGCGCGTCCGCCCGATGGCGGCGCTTCTGGAGGCCACCATGCATTCCCCGCTTGCGCTGGTTCGCGACCCAGCGGCCGATCTGCCCGACGGCCCCCGCGCGCCTGAACCGTTCGACGCGCCCGAGCAGTTCGTCGGCATCAACCTGGTCCGGCTGCGCGCCGAACGCCAGCTTTCGCTCGATGCACTCGCACGCGCTTCCGGCGTTTCGCGGGCGATGCTCGCGCAGATCGAATCCGCGCGCAGCGTGCCGTCGATCAAGGTGCTATGCAAGGTCGCCGCGGCGCTGAAGGTTTCGGTGGCGGCGTTTTTGCGGCGGCACGCGGTGAACGGTTTCGAGCATCTGCCGGCAGGGCAGGCGGCGCGCGTGGTCAGCGCCAGCGGGCGGTATTCGACGCGCGCGCTGTATCCCGAGGGCGAGCCCGTCGCGGCAGAGTTTCATGAACTGAGGGTCGCGCCGCTGCACACCGAAACCGGGACGCGTCGCGCGCCGGGTACGACGGTGAATCTGGTGGTCAGCGACGGCACGCTCGAGGTGCGCGTACACGACCGGCGCCAGTTGCTGGCAACCGGCGATGCGATCGTCTTCGATGCGGATCAGCCACACAGTTTTCGCAATCCCGGCGACACCGAAGCGCGCGCGTTTCGCGTGACGCTCAACGCCGAGACACCGCCGCGCCAGGACATGCCGCACGACGCGCCAGCGCAACCGGTGGCGTCGTGAAAGCCCCAGGGTAAATCGTCCTGTGCGATCCTTTTCGTCGAATTCGTGTATTCTTTGCCGGCCGGTTTTATCCGGCAATCAGTGCGTCTTCAGGGCGGGGTGTAATTCCCCACCGGCGGTATGCAGGCCACGGCAGTCCGGCCCGCGAGCCCGCGAGCGCCCGCGCTTCACGTTGTAGCGGGGTCAGCAGATCTGGTGAAATGCCAGAGCCGACGGTCATAGTCCGGATGAGAGAAGATGTGCAGATGGTCATGGTCCAGCCCATGCGTTTCGTCCGTGTATGCGAACGGCGGCGCGTGGACGTGTGCCGCATTGCGTTCGATGCGCGCACGGGGTTCTGTCTGTTTGCAATGCCCTGAAACGTTTTTCGCCCAACTTCCGCGAGGAGCGTTTCACATGTCTTTTGCTACTTTTCCCGCACCGGCCGTGCACGTCGAAAGTGCGTTTGCCGATCTCCCCCTGCTTTCCACCGAAGCTGTTCCGCCCCGTATCGCCGCCGCACTAGAGGCGCTGCGCGATGGTCGCGCGGTCGTGCTTCAGGACGACCACGACCGCGAGAACGAAGCCGATCTGATCGTTTCCGCCGAACGCCTCACGAATGAAACGATGGCGTTGCTGATCCGCGAATGCAGCGGCATCGTGTGTCTGTGCCTGCCCGACGAGAAGATCCGCGCGCTCGAACTGCCGCCGATGGCCGTCAACAACGAAAGCCGTCACGGCACGGCGTTCACGGTGTCGATCGAAGCGCGTGAAGGGGTGTCGACGGGCGTTTCCGCGGCCGACCGCGTGACGACGATCCGCGCGGCCATCGCCGACAATGCGAAGCCCGCCGATATCGTCCGTCCGGGACACGTGTTCCCGCTGCGCGCGATGCCTGGCGGCGTGCTCGCGCGACGCGGCCACACCGAAGGCACGGTCGATCTCGCGATTCTCGCGGGTCTCAAGCCGGCGGGCGTGCTGTGCGAACTGATGAACGCCGACGGCACGATGACGCGCGGCGCCGATGTGGAGCGCTTCGCCGCGCGACACAATCTGCCGATGCTGACGATTGCGGAACTCGTGGCGTTTCGTGAAGCGCTGGCAACGACGCGCGAATGCTGCACGGACGCCGCGTGAGAAAAGGCCGGTTCGTCATGCGAACCGGCCTTTGAAAAACGAAAGCGTGGGCGGTACGTAGCCGGTGGCGTCGGCATTGAAGTTGATGTCGCCACTACATCGGCCCGCGCGTTGGGGCCTACGACTGCACGTCGCCGAACTCGCCGCGTTTGCCGGCTTCGACCAGCGCGGGCAGTTCGTCCATGTGTTCCATGATCCGGGTGATGCCCATGTGGCGCAGTACGTCCGCGTAACCGTCGGGGATGTGGCTCGCGCCGACGAACGCGATCGTCTTCATTCCCGCTGCGCGCGCCGCATTCAGTCCCGCAACGCTGTCCTCGACGACGATACAGCGCGCCGGCTCCACGTTGAGTTGCCGCGCGGCGAGCAGGTAGACGTCGGGGTACGGCTTCGGCCGTGCGACCTGCTCGGCGCTGAAGATGCGTCCAGCGAAAATCTCCGTCAGCCCCGCACGTTTCACCGAAGCGAGCACGCGCGACATCCGGCTGTTCGACACGACCGCCGCCGGCAGTGTCACGCGTTGCAACGCATCGCGCACGCCGCTGATCGCGCTCAGCGAAGAAGCCAGCGCACGCTCGACGTTCTGTTCGACGGTGTGCAGAAAATCCGCCGGTAGCGTGATGTTCTGGCTCGCTTCGAGGTTTTCGAGGAAGCGCGAGGTCTGCTGGCCGAACGCAGTCTTCACGGTGGCTTCGAAGTCGATGCCGGGGAAGGTGGACGTCAGCGTATCGAGCATGACGTGATCGGCGATGACTTCGCTATCGACGAGAACGCCGTCGCAATCACAGATGAGGTGGTCGAGCATGTGTGAAACGGGCGCCGATATCAGGTTGGCGGGCCGGCCGGCCTGGTGACGCACTGGCCGGCGTGGATCGAAAACGTCATCATACGTGGTTGTCGCGCGCGAACGCTCGCAACCGCCATGCCGCGTGGGCTTTCGGCCTGCAAGGCGAAGAACAGCCCGCTCAATGCGCCGGTGAATCGGCCCACGCCGTCGCGGCACGCACAGCGCGATGCCAGCCTTCCATGCAGGCTGTCACATCGGCAGGCTGCATCGCGGGTGAAAAGCGACGGTCGAGTTTCCACTGGCTCTGCAGTTCACCGACGTCTTTCCAGTACCCGACCGCCAGCCCCGCGAGATACGCCGCGCCGAGCGCGGTGGTTTCGCTGACCTTCGGACGCACCGCGTCCACGCCCAGAATATCGGCCTGGAACTGCATCAGCAGATTGTTCGCGCACGCGCCGCCGTCAACGCGGAGTTCGCCGACGCGAATGCCCGAATCCGCTTCCATCGCGCGCAGCACGTCGACCGATTGATAGGCGATCGCATCGAGCGCGGCGCGCGCGATATGCGCCGACGTCGTGCCGCGCGTCACGCCGAACAGCGTGCCGCGTGCGCGCGCATTCCAGTGCGGCGCGCCGAGCCCTGCGAACGCCGGCACGAGATAGACGCCGTCGCAATGCGGCACGCTGCGCGCGAGCGGCTCGATTTCCGACGCGCTCTTGATGATGCCGAGCCCGTCGCGCAGCCATTGCACGACCGCACCCGCGATAAAGATGCTGCCTTCGAGCGCATAGTTGATCTGGTCGCCGACTTGCCAGGCGATGGTCGTGACGAGATTGTTCTTCGATTCGATCGGCTTGTCGCCGGTGTTCATCACGAGAAAGCAGCCGGTGCCATAGGTGTTCTTCACCATGCCCGACTGCGTGCACATCTGGCCGAACAGCGCGGCATGCTGGTCGCCGGCGATGCCCGCAAGCGGTATCTTCGAAGCGAACACCGTGGTTTTCGTCGGCCCGTAAATCTCGGACGAAGAACGCACCTCCGGCAACATGCTGCGCGGAATATCGAGCGCGTCGAGCAGTTCGTCGTCCCACTGCAGCGTGTGGATGTTGAAGAGCATCGTGCGCGATGCGTTGGTCACGTCGGTGACGTGCAGGCCGTGCTGCGTGAAATTCCACACGAGCCAGCTGTCGACCGTGCCGAACGCGAGCTTGCCCTGACGCGCCTTTTCGCGTGCACCTTCGACGTTGTCGAGAATCCAGCGGATCTTGGTGCCGGAGAAATACGAGTCGATCGGCAGACCGGTTTTCGCCCGCACTTTTTCTTCGAAGCCCTGTGCCTTCAACTGGTCGCAGAAATCCGCGGTGCGGCGGTCCTGCCAGACGATTGCGTTGTAGACCGGCTGGCCGGTTTCGCGATCCCAGACGATCGTCGTTTCGCGCTGGTTCGTGATGCCGATCGCGGCAATCGACGTGCCGTTCAGGCCGGCACGCGTGACGGCTTCGGCGGCGACGCCTGCCTGCGTCGACCAGATTTCCCGCGGGTCGTGTTCGACCCAGCCCGGATGCGGATAGAACTGCTGGAACTCCTTCTGCGCAATCGACACGACATTGCCGTCATGGTCGAACAGCATCGCACGCGAGCTGGTCGTGCCCTGATCGAGCGCGAGGATGTACTGGTCCTGCATTGTGTCTTCTCCATGTTTTTCATGACGCGGCGCGTTCGCGGGCTGCCGGTGTACGTCAGCATGCGGCAACGCTCATGTTTCGGGCAGCACGGTGTGTCGCGCACAACGGGCTGGCCGTCATGTGCCTGCTTTGGCGCGGCAGCCATGCCGCACGCACTGCATGCGGCCACGTCGGCTTCACGCGTGCTGCGTGGCGTCTTCTTCGCGCGCGAACCACACGTCGATCTCGCGCGCGACCACGTCGAGCTTGCCTGACCCGATGAGATGCAGGCCGAGCTTGGTGCGTCGCCAGAGCACGTCGTGCGCGCAGCGGGCCCACTCGGTATCGCGAAGATAGCGCAGTTCCGCTTCGTAGAGACCTGGCGCGAACGCGTGGCCGAGATCGGCAAGCGCGCGCGCACGGCCGACGACATACGCCGCGCGCGTGCCATAAGCGCGCGCGTAGCGGTGGGCGAGATCGGCGGGCAGCCACGCGTGCTGCTGCTGAAACTGCACGGCGAAGCGCTCGAAATTCGCGTTCGCGATATCGCCGCCCGGCAGCGTCGCACCGGCCGTCCAGGCCGGCGCCGGCGATTCGAGGGCGCGGGAAAGTTCGTCGACCGCTTCTTCCGCGAGCTTGCGAAACGTCGTGATCTTGCCGCCGAACACCGACAGCAGGGGGGCTTCGCCAGGCGGCGCGTCGAGTTCCAGACGATAGTCGCGTGTGACGGCCGAAGGGTTGTCCGCGCCTTCTTCCTCGAGCAGCGGGCGCACGCCGGAATAGGTCCAGCAGACGTCTGCCGGCGCGATCTTGCGCTTGAAGTAGCGGTTGATCGAGTCGCACAGGTACTGCGTTTCGCCGGCGGTGATCGCCACCTGGGCGGGATCGTCGGGATACTCGATATCGGTCGTGCCGATCAGCGTGTAGTCGTGCTCGTACGGGATCGCGAAGATGATCCGCTTGTCCGGATTCTGGAAGATATACGCGTGATCGTGCGTGAAGAGGCGCCGCGTCACGATATGGCTACCTTTCACGAGGCGCACGCTGTGTGTCGCGCCGCGTCCGAGCGCGCCCTGCAGCAGTTCGCCGACCCACGGGCCCGCCGCGTTCGCGATGGCACCCGCGCGCATGTCGATGGTGCGGCCGTCCGCGCTTTCGAGCCGCGCGTGCCATTCGCCGCCCGCGCGTACCGCGCTGACGAGTTTCGTGCGGGTGAGGACGGTGGCGCCGCGCTCGGCGGCGTCGAGCGCGTTCAGCACGACGAGCCGCGCGTCGTCGACCCAGCCATCCGAATACACGAAACCGCGACGGATCGAGTCGATCAGCGGCTCGCCGGCCGGATGGCGGCGCATGTCGATGCCGCGCGAGCCGGGCAGCAGTTCGCGGCGCGCGAGGTGATCATAGAGAAAGAGGCCGGCCCGGATGAGCCACGCCGGCCGCAGGTCCGGCATGTGCGGCATGACGAAACGCAGCGGCCACATGATGTGCGGCGCTGCGCGCAGCAGCGTTTCACGTTCCTGCAGTGCCTTGCGCACGAGCCCGAATTCGCGATACTCGAGGTAGCGCAAACCGCCGTGAATGAGCTTCGTGCTCGCCGACGAAGTGTGCGCCGCAAGGTCGTCCTGTTCGCACAGCAACACGGAAAGGCCACGTCCGGCGGCATCGCGCGCGATGCCCGCACCATTGATTCCGCCGCCTGCGACGAGCAGATCGTATCTCGCACCTTGCGTCACCGGCTGTGTCCCCTGAATCTCGAAGGAAATTTTGACGAAACCATAATGTTCGTTTTCGAACTTTAATGAACATATTCGAAAAAGTAAAGTTCGATAGTCTGATAGCTGAATGGCCAGGGTGACACGAGGCACGCTCGCGGACGATACTCACGAGATGAGCCAACAAAAGGTGAGAAACATGCGTGGAATCTGGATAGCTGGCGCGACGGCGCTGCTGGCGGGGTGCGTCGGTACACCGAGCCTGAGCGGCACGGTGGGCGCGCCGTCGTTCGCGTCCTTGCAGGAAATGTGTGGCGGGCAGGCGCTCGATTACGGCAAGGACGCGCAGTCAGTGTATTCGATGCTGTTCGATGCGTATATCGGCAGCCATCGTGGGAAAGGATCGAAAGAGGCGTATTGCGCGTTCCAGACGGAACTCGCGCAGCACTACACGACAGAAGGCGCGAGTGGCGACGCGCAGGTCCGAAACCAGTGGGTGGCGTACCTCACCACACAGCGCGCGAAGGCGCTCAGCTGGCGGGCGACGGTCGATCCGACCTTGCGCGGCGGCTAGCGCGCGGGCATGCGCGATCGCGCGGCGGGAAGCGCGTGATGATTGCGGTGTGAGCAGGCGTGCGGTTGCCGCACGCCGTGGGCGCGGATGACGGTACTTGATGAGAGTGCCCGGCGCAGCGGTCAGGAGAAGCGCTTGATTGCCCTGAGCGCAGAATCGCCAACTTCGGTGAGACGCCACTGCTGGAGGCCGGACGCAAGCTTTTCGAGCTGAACGAGTTGACGTTCGAGGAGCGCATCGAGTTCGTCGCGTTCCATGTCGGTCTGATTCGGGGAGTCTTTCACGAGCAACAACGTGGCGAATTCATGCGGACTCAGCATTGTTCTCTCCATGTCAATGTTCCCGGACTGCGCGCAAGGCGCCGAAGCAACGCGACACATCTGGCGGTAAGGCAGAGATGCACGCGGTCACGCCGGCGGGCACGGTATGTACGCCGGGGAACTGGAGTGTAGTCAACCGCACGCAGAACGCCAAACCGCCCCCGGAAAATTTTCCCGTTGACAGAAAGGCACGCTAGCGGCGGTCTGGTTTCGCCGCCAGATCCTTGATTTCACTCGAAGTTGTTCGTGCGGTGCAGCAAACTCAGGGCGCATTTTCGGGCACTGCGTACCGGCTATCGCGACAGTCGCGACTATTCGGCGATGTAGACCTGCGTGCCGGCGTTCGTCAGGGTTTCGGTCATGTCGGGTGGCGGCGCGGCATCGGTGAAAAGCGCGTCGATCTGGTCGAGATGCCCTTGCCGGACCAGTGCCGGGCGGCCGAACTTCGAATGGTCAGCGGCGAGAAAAACGATGCGCGCGTGTTCGATGATCGCTTCCGCGACGCGCACTTCCCGGGTGTCGAAATCGCGCAGCGTGCCGTCCGTCTCGATGCTCGATGTGCCGATGATCGCGAAGTCGACCTTGAACTGGCGGATGAAATCGATGGCCAGTTCGCCGACGATCCCTTTGTCCCACGGCCGCACGATGCCACCCGTCACGAGCACCTCGCAGTCGGGGTAGCCGCTCATCATGCTGGCGACGTTCAGGTTGTTGGTGATCACACGCAGTCCGCGATGGCGGTTGAGCGCACGCGCCACCTCTTCGGTCGTCGTGCCGAGGTTGATAAAGAGGGACGCCTGATCGGGAATGTGAGTGGCCACCAACGTGGCGATGCGACGCTTTTCGTCGTGGAACATCCGTTGCCGCGCGGTGTACGAGACGTTCTCGGAGCTGGTCGGCAGGCTGGCGCCGCCGTGATAGCGTCGCAGGAGATTCATGTCCGCGAGCCAGTTCACGTCGCGCCGGATGGTCTGCGGTGTCACGTCGAAGTGAGCCGCCAGGTCGTCTACGGTCACGAACCCGTCGCGCTGGACCCATTCGAGCAGTTCCTGCTGGCGTGCGTTCAGGGTCAGGCGTGGGTCTCGGGTCATGGCGAAAGGATCGATTGCCGTTCAGCGACGCGGGCCGCATGGTGCGCCTCTGATGGGCAGGTATTGGAGTCGACGTATTGTAAGACCTTCAGGCAACTTGTCAGCAACGTTGCCGGCAAGCACGATCGCCAGCCGCGATTCAGATGTTTAGCGCATTTATTCAGTCAATAAATGAATTTGTTTTTTGTGCCCGAACACGATGCAATTTCGGGTTTCCGTTTCCAGCGGTTCGACGTCGTGCGTTATGTCGGGCCGCGTATTTCAGAGAGTGTTCGACATGACCCGCTTCAACTGGCAAAACCCTTACCCGACACCGCGCCTGCCGGTCTTCGCCCGCAACATCGTCTCGACTTCGCATCCGCTTGCGGCCCAGGCCGGCCTGCGCATGCTGTGGAAGGGCGGCAATGCGGTGGACGCGGCGATCGCGGCGGCGGCGGCCATCACGGTGGTCGAGCCGGTGTCGTGCGGGCTGGGTGGCGACGCATTCGCGCTCGTGTGGGACGGCAGGAAGCTGCACGGTCTGAACGCGTCGGGCGTGGCGCCAGCGGCGTGGAGTGTCGACTATTTCAGGCAGAAGTACGGTGAGGAAAACGGCCTCGCGAGGCAGCCGAAGCGCGGCTGGGACGCGGTCACCGTGCCGGGCGTGATTGCCGGCTGGGAAGCGTTGCACAAGAAATTCGGCTCGCTGCCGTTTGCCGACCTGATGGAACCCGCAATCGAGATCGCCGAACGCGGCCATGCGGTGGCGAGCGTCGTGGCGCACAAATGGGCGGCAGCGGTGCCCGAGTTGAAGGATCAGCCGGGCTTCGCGGAGACGTTCATGCCGCGCGGCCGTGCGCCGGAAGTGAGCGAACTGGTGCGCTTTCCCGGTCACGCGAAGACACTGCGCAAGCTGGCTCAGCTTGGGCCGCGTGCGTACTACGAAGGCGAAATCGCCGAACAGATCGCCGGCTTCGCCCGCCAGGGTGGCGCGGCGCTCACGCTCGACGATCTGCGCGACTATCGCGCCGACTGGGTCGAACCGATCGCCAAAGATTACCGCGGCTATACCGTGCATGAAATTCCGCCGAACGGCCAGGGTATCGCCGCGCTGATCGCGCTCGGCATCCTGGAACATTTCGACATCAGATCGCTGGCGGTCGACAACATCGAGTCGCAGCATCTGCAGATCGAGGCGATGAAACTGGCATTCGCCGACGTTTACCGCTACGTCGCGGATCCGCGCTCGATGGATGTCACGCCCGAACAGATGCTCGACGACGCGTACCTGGCTTCGCGCGCGAAACTGATCGATCCGAAGCGCGCGACGCAGTTCGACTTCGGCATGCCGAAGGCGGGCGGCACGATCTATATGTCCGTGGCGGACGAGCGCGGCATGATGGTGAGTTTCATCCAGTCGAACTATATGGGCTTCGGCTCGGGCATCGTCGTGCCGGACAGCGGGATCGCGCTGCAGAACCGCGGCTGCGGCTTCTCGATGGATCCGAAGTCGCCGAACGTCGTCGAGGGCGGCAAGCGGCCGTTCCATACGATCATCCCGGCGTTCCTCACGCAGCAGGTCGACGGCCAGCAGGAAGCGGTCATGAGCTTCGGCGTGATGGGCGGCGACATGCAACCGCAAGGCCATCTGCAATCCATCGTGCGGATGCTCGACTATGGCCAGCAGCCGCAGGCCGCCTGCGATGCGCCGCGCTGGAAGGTCAACCGAGACTTCACGATCGACGTCGAATCGACCCTCGACCTGCAAACTGCCAGCGCGCTGGAAGGTCTCGGTCACACGATCAAGTCCGTCGACGATCCGTATATGGATTTCGGCTCGGGCCAGTACATCTGGAAGCTCGACCGCAATGATCCGGAGCGCGGCTATGTGGCGGCGAGCGACAGCCGTCGCGACGGGCTTGCCGCCGGGTTCTAGTACAGGGAACAGGCATGCCCCGGGTGCGACGGCGCGTGAAACGTACCGCCGCCCGGCGTATCCATCTCGCGTTTTTCCGCCGCATGCGATGCAATCCGCGTCGCATCGCGGCCGGCGTGACAGCGATACAGCAATCAAGGCGATAACAGGCCATAACAGGCAAGGCAGGAGACATCATGAGCACCCACGCGTCGCACGCCGCGACCGCTTCCTCACCACAACCCGTCCCGCTTTCGAAAGCGACGGTGCGGCGCATTGTATTTTCGTCGTCCGTCGGCAACGCGCTCGAGTGGTTCGATTTTCTGGTCTACGGTTACTTCGCGACCGTCATCGCGAAACAGTTCTTCCCGACTCACGACGAGTGGCTCTCGACGCTGCTTGCGATCGGCACCTTCGGCATCTCGTTCCTGATGCGGCCGCTCGGCGCCGTCGTGCTTGGCACTTACGGCGACCGCAAAGGCCGCAAGGCGGCGCTGACGCTCGCCATCGCACTGATGATGGTCGGCACGCTCGCGATGGCCGTCATGCCGCCGTATTCTGCGATCGGCATTGCCGCGCCTCTCCTGATTCTCGTCGCGCGGCTCGTGCAGGGCTTCGCGGTGGGCGGGGAGTTCGGCAGCGCGACCGCCTTCATGGTCGAGCACAGTTCGACGCGGCGCGGCTATTACGCGAGCTGGCAGTTCGCAAGCCAGGGGCTGGCCGCGATCACGGCTGCGGCGTTCGGCTCGTTGCTGACGGCCTGGCTGCCGTCCGATCAGCTCAATGCGTGGGGCTGGCGTATTCCGTTCGTGTTCGGTCTGCTGGTCGGGCCGGTCGGCTATTACATCCGCTCGCATCTGGACGAGACGCCCGAGTTCGTCGCGGCCCAGCGTGCGCGCGCAGTGGAAAGCGCCGTGCCGCTCAAGGATCAGGGCGCATCGTTCAGCAGCCAGTGGGTCAATCTGCTGCTTGCGATCGGCATCGTCGCGCAATCGACGGTCGGCGTGTATGTGCTCCAGCTCTACATGCCGCTCTATGCGGTGAAGCAGCTACATATGGCGGCGGCTGCATCGTTTGGCGTGGTCGTGCTGAACGGCGGCCTGCAGTTCCTGCTGTCGCCGGTGATGGGCGCGCTGTCGGATCGCATCGGCCGTATCCGCATCATGCTGACAACGTCGGTGCTGATGGGCGTGCTGATCTATCCGATGTTCGCGCTGCTGCAAATTCATCCGACGATCGGCTGGCTGCTGTTGCTGCAAGCCATGGCCGGTATTTTCAAGGCCGCGTACTCCGGGCCGATGCCGGCGCTGATGTCTGAAATCTTCCCGGTGCGGGTGCGTTCGACAGGTCTTTCAATTGGCTACAGCGTCGGCGTCACGATCTTCGGCGGCTTTGCGCCCACTATCGTCGAGACGTTCATCCATCTGACCGGCGACAAGCTCGCGCCCAGCTATTACGTGTTGCTTGCGGCCGCGCTGTCCGGCATTTCGCTCGTGATCGTCGCGATACGCATGCGGCGCGTGCGTCAGCGCGTCTGATCGCATGCTGCTCGTGTACAAAGGTCGCGCGGATTCCGTGACCGGTCGCTGAGAGCCGGGCTCACTACAGGCGTTCGACGCAAAATAGTGGGCGAAATATCAGACACAGCAAAAAAAGCAGCCGTTCGCGGCTGCTTTTTTTGCGCCCGCTTGACGAATGGTTTCGGCCAGTTGCCAGCGTGGCGCGACTGTCGTTTGACGAATGTCACCCGCGCCGAGCGCTTTCCCTGGTATTGAGCGGAACTGCGGCGATCCGGCACGGTCTGTGCTGTGGTATCTGCACATTTGCGCGACATTGGCTAAGATGCAGTTGAGAAGGGGTTAAACATTTCAAAGCGCTGTATGTTGCAGTGGTGCGTAGCCAGCCGGGCAAGAGACATACGGTCTGGCATGTTCCCGTGTCGCGACAGCTTTTGGGAGCACGAATAATGCGAACAGACTCCATGCATGTGATGCCCTGGCGTATCGAGGACATCGATCTCAGCCGGATCGACCGGCAGAAGGCGGCCGTCAACGAGGATCTGCTGTTGTTGCTGTGCGCGGCGTCGTTCATTGAAAGCGGCACCGATCTCTACACGAGTAACCTCAGCACGTTCTTCAATGGCGACCGGGAAGTATCCGCGTGGCTCAACAACGAATGGGAGCCCGAGGAAATGCAGCACGGGCGCGCGCTCAAGACGTACATCGCGCATGTGTGGCCGGAATTCGACTGGGATACGGCGTTTCATAACTTCTTCGAAGAGTACAAGCTGACCTGTTCGTTCGAAGACTTCGAAAAGACGCGCGCGCTCGAAATGGTTGCGCGGTGCGTCGTCGAAACGGGTACGGCAACGCTGTATCGGGCGATCGGCGAATGCTCGGATGAACCCGTGCTGAAGGAAATCACCGACAACATCCGTATCGATGAAGTGCGCCATTACAAGCATTTTTTCAAATACTTCAAGAAGTACAACAGGATCGAAGGTAACGGCCGGCTGGCGGTGCTGGGTGCGCTGATGCGTCGTGTGATGGAGATCAAGAACGAGGATTCGGAAATCGCGCTGCGTCATGTATTTGCGATCCGTTATCCCGAGCGCGTCAACGATTCGGCCTACAATCGCGACCGCGCGGCGCGCGTCAATTCGCTGGTGCGTCGCAATCTGTCGGCCGATATGTGTGTGAAGATGCTGCTCAAGCCGCTCGATCTACCCGCGAAGATCCAGCCGGGCGTGCACTATCCGCTGGCGAAGATCACGCAGCACGTGTTCTTCCGATAGTTCCGAACAACGCGCGCGGCGCATGCCGCTGCGTGGCAGTGACCGGATGGCCCGCCTGCGCGGGCCATTCTGTTTTGTGTGAACCCACATGGAGCGACTAATGACCGCCTCAACGGATCGCGAGCGATCACTCGAACAGGACGTATTCGATGAATGGCCGCCCACATTGCGAGCGGCGTTCGACGGGACATCTCTGGAGACGAAAATCGGCTTCACCGCATCGCTCATCACCCGCGATGTGAACGGTCATCTGCGTACGTCGCTGCTCGGCGTCGGCGAGTTGTATGCACCGGACTCGCGCACGCTGTGCCTCGCGCTGTGGCCGCATTCGCGCGCTGCCCGTGCGCTCGCTGGAGGCGGCCGCGCGGCACTCACCTTCGTCTTCGACGATGCGTTCTATCAGGTGCAGCTCGATATCGAACCGCTTCCCGAAGCAGGCGGCGATCTGGCGTGCTTCACAGGGTCGATCGATACGGGCGAAGCGCAGCGCGTGCGCTATGCGCGCCTCACCGGCGGCATTACGTTCGATCTGGAAGGGGAGCGCGAGACGGTGCTCGACCGATGGAAGCAACAGATCGAGCACCTGAAAAAAACGGCCGGAGCAAGCCCCGGCCGTTAATTCTCTGATGCGAGCGATGGAACCTGCGGTCTAGCGACCGCGCTGTCCACCGTTACGCGCAGGATGCGATCCACGCGGCGCGCCGCCCAGCAGTGAGCCGGGATTGCCGCCTGCCCGTTGCGGCTTGCGCGGTGCGGGCGAACTGGCGTTGCCGCCCTCGTGCGATGCGGCGCGCGGCTTGTCGTGATGACGCGTGGTTTCGTGACGCGGATTGTCCTTGCGCACCTGCGCCGGACCATTGTTCACGGGCTTGCTGCCTTGCGTACGCGCCTGCTGCGGCTGTTGCTGTGCACCGCCACGCGAGTTCGGGCGCGACTGCGCCGGCTTCGGCGAAGACGCACCGTCACGCTTCGGCGCGCCGCCTTGCGGCTGGCGCGGCTGACGGCCACCGCCGCCGCCACCTTGTCCACGGCGCAGGATCGGTTCCGGCTTTGCCGTCGGGTCCGGCTCGAAGCCCGCGATCACTTCCTGCGGCACCGGACGCTTGATGAGCTTCTCGATGTCCTTCAGCAGTTGCAGTTCGTCGACGCACACGAGCGAGATCGCCTCGCCCGTCGCACCCGCGCGACCGGTACGACCGATGCGGTGAACATAGTCTTCCGGCACGTTAGGCAGATCGAAATTGACGACGTGCGGCAACTGGTCGATGTCGATGCCGCGCGCGGCGATATCGGTCGCGACGAGCACCTGCAGCGTCGCATCCTTGAACTCGGCGAGCGCGCGCGTACGCGCCGACTGGCTCTTGTTGCCGTGAATGGCGAGCGCGCTGATGCCATCCTTCGTCAGCTGTTCGGCGAGACGGTTCGCGCCGTGCTTCGTGCGCGTGAACACCAGCACCTGGAACCAGTTGTGTTGCTGGATCAGGTGCGTGAGAAGTTCGCGTTTCTTGTCGCGATCGACCGGATGGATCTTTTGCGCGACGTTCTCGGCCGTCGTATTGCGGCGCGCGACTTCGATCAGCGCCGGCGAGTTCAGCAGGTTGTCGGCGAGGGTCTTGATCTCGTCGGAGAACGTCGCGGAGAACAGCAGGTTCTGGCGCTTCGCCGGCAGCTTCGCGAGCACGCGCTTGATGTCGTGGATGAAGCCCATGTCGAGCATGCGGTCGGCTTCGTCGAGCACGAGGATGTCGAGCTGCGAAAGATCGATCGTCTTTTGCTGCATGTGGTCGAGCAGACGCCCCGGCGTCGCCACGACGATATCGACGCCGCGTCGCAGCGCATCGATCTGCGGATTGATGCCGACGCCGCCGAACATCACGGTCGACTTCAGCTTCAGGTATTTGCCGTACTGGCGCACGCTTTCTTCGACCTGCGCGGCGAGTTCGCGCGTCGGCGTGAGAATCAGCGCGCGCACCGCGCGCTTGCCGTTTGCGTTGTTGACCGGTTGCATCGTCGTCAGACGTTGCAGGATCGGCAGCGTGAAGCCGGCGGTCTTGCCGGTGCCGGTCTGGGCGCCGGCAAGGAGGTCGCCGCCATTCAGCACGGCAGGAATCGCCTGCGTCTGGATCGGAGTCGGGGAGGTGTAGCCCAGTTCGTGAACAGCGCGGACCAGCGGTTCGGACAAGCCGAGGGAATCAAAAGACATAGAAACTCTTTGTAAATGCAGATGTAGCGATCCGCTCGTTCGCAGCCGGAAAAGGCGCGATGAAAGCCGGAGCAAAGACCGGGGCGCAAGCCGGGGTCTGAAGCTGATCGCCGGGAAATCGGCGGTACGCTCGCTGGCGTACCGAATGCATCAACGCGCTATCAAGACACGTCGACTGGCGTTAAGTTGCATTTCGCCGCCGTGGAATGTCATGCGACGTAGCGCGCGACACTGACGAATTGGCACAGACTGCCGGCCAGCACGAACAGGTGCCAGATGCCATGTCCATGCCGGATGCGCTCGTCATTGATGAAGAAGTAGATGCCGGCGCTGTAGATGAGACCGCCGGCCACGAGCCATGCGGTGCCTGCTGGCGGCAATGCTTCCACCAGCGGACGAATGGCAACGAGCGCGAGCCACCCCATCAATACATACAGCACCATCGAAACGCTGCGGGTGCGTCGCCCGAGCGTCAGTTCCTGCGTGATACCAAGAGCTGCGAGCCCCCAGCTCACACCGAACAGCGACCAGCCCCACGGACCACGCAGCGTAACCAGCGTGAACGGCGTGTAACTGCCGGCGATCAGCAGATAGATCGCCGAATGGTCGCATTTTTGCAGGATCGCCTTCAGACGCGGATGGCGAACACTGTGATAAAGCGTGGAGATAGCATACAGCACGAACAGCATTGCACCGTAGACAGCGAAACTGACGACCTTGTACGCATCGCCATCGAGCGCGCCCATCGTGACGAGCGTCGCGAGCCCCGCCACCGACAGCACGGCGCCGACGAGATGGGTAATGCTGTTGAATCGCTCACCGAAATGCACGGCACTCTCTCCTGCCTGCCCTCATGCGCTTCATGCTACACGCGTGACCGGCAACTGAACCTCAAAAACAGAATCCAGCAAAAACAAAGGGCGCAGCCCGCGAAAACCGCTGGCCGCGCCCCGGGTGCACCCGGCGTCGCTTAATCGAGCGGCGCCGAACGCAGATCGCTTACCTGTTGCGGCGACACTGCCGAGCCGTGGTTACCCCACGACATACGGATGTACGTCACAACTGCAGCCACTTCCTGATTCGACAGCGACTGCGCAAACGGCGGCATGCCATACGGCTTCGGATTGCCATCCGTGCTCGGCGGATAACCGCCATTCAGGACCATGCGGATCGGGTTCACGGCCGACGGCATCTGGATCGACTGATTGTTCGCGAGCGGCGGGAAGTTAGGCGGCTGGCCGAGGCCATTCGCTTCGTGGCACTTCGCGCAGTTGTCACCGTAGATCTTCTGACCTTGCTTCAACAGTTCGCCACCGAACTGTTCCGACGTTTCGAGCTGCAGGCCTTCCGGCGCTTCCTTCTTTTGCGGAATGGTCTTCAGGTACGTCGACATCGCGTGGATGTCATCGTCCGACATGTACTGCAGGCTGTTGTGAACCACTTCAGCCATCGGACCGAACACGGCACCGCGATTCGACACGCCGTTCTTCAGCAGATCGGAGATGTCCTTGATGTCCCAGTCGCCGAGGCCGGCTTCCTTGTTCGACGTCAGCGAAGGCGCATACCAGTTCTGCAGCGGGATCAGACCGCCAGCAAACGCTGCCGAGCTCACCGGGCCGCCCATCGCGTTGATCGAAGTGTGGCACATGCCGCAGTGGCCGAGGCCTTCGATCAGGTACGCGCCGCGGTTCCATTCGACCGATTTGGTCGGATCGGCCTTGTACTCGCCTTCACGGAAGAACAGCGTGCGCCAGCCAATCAGCATGTTGCGCTGGTTGAACGGGAATTTGAGCTCGTGCGGACGGCTCGGCACGTTCACCGGCGTGACCGAACGCAGATACGCGTAGATCGCGTCCGAGTCGGCGCGCGTGATCTTCGTGTAGCTCGTGAACGGGAAGCCCGGATACAGCAGGCTGCCGTCCTTCGAACGGCCCGTGTGCATCGCGCGGTAGAAATCGTCCCGCGTCCATTTGCCGATGCCGTATTGATCGTCCGGCGTGATGTTCGGCGTGAACATCGTGCCGAACGGCGTAGCCATCGGCAGGCCGCCAGCGAACGTCTTGCCGCCGCGCACCGTGTGACACGCGATACAGTCGCCGGCGCGGGCGAGGTACTCGCCCTTCTTGATCAGCTCGGCCTGGTCGGCGGGCGTTGCCGCGACGGCCGAGCCGTTATGCAGGTTATCGCCACCGGTCCACAGGACCGGAACAAGCGCAGCGGCTGCAGCGACGATAACAGCCGAAAGTGCGAAAAGGGACTTGCGTTTCATTTGAATATCTCTCCCGGTGCCTTATTGCGGTTCGCTGCCGCAGGCAAGCGGAGTCTTCATCGAACGGGCAGGAGCCGGCACGGGGTTATGCGGAGCCGGTTGCGTGGAAAGCCATGCCGCGACGGCATTCACGTCTTCATCGGTAAGGCGAGTGGCGATGGTGTGCATGCAATCGGGCGCGACCGCATGGCGCGTACCCGAGCGCCAGGAGCCAAGCTGTGCGCTGATGTAGTCGGCATGCAGGCCGACGAGACCCGGGATGGCCGGTTCCATGCCCGTCAGACCCTTGCCGTGACAGGCCGCGCAGGCGGGAATCTCCCTCGATGCATCGCCGTGCAGCACGATCTGCTGGCCGCGCGAAAGCGTCGTGGCCGATACGGTCGGCTTTGCGGGCGGCGGATACGGCGGACGCTGCTGCGAGAAGTACGTCGCGATCTGATGAAGGTAGTCGTCCGAGAGATACGTGACGAGGTAGTTCATCGGCGGATACTTGCGACGGCCTTCGCGGAAATTCTGCAACTGGTTGAACAGATAGTCGGCCGGCTTGCCCGCAAGGCGCGGGAAGTAGTCGTTATCGGTACCCTGACCATGGGAGCCGTGGCACGCAGTACAACCCTGCACACGTGCTTCCATCGTGTCCGGGGCTTTGGGCTGGGTCTGCGCATTCGCTGCGCTGAAGACGCCTGCACTCCCGATCAACAGAACGGCGAGCAATGGGCGGAAAATGCGTCTTGAAGACACGCGTAACTCCATCAAAATCAGGGGACCTGACCGAACTTCGAGCGGCTCGGTGTGGAAGCCAGCCGGCGCTGCGGCGACGCAGCATTCTATCATCGATGACTGATGGTGACTATTTGACACATTGACGTGAGTTCCGGCCTCAGCGTCGATGCGACAGTTTGCCGCAGAATGATCGCCACCTGCATTGCAGGGACCGTCGGGAGATCTGAAACCATCGCGCGTCGAGGGCATCGAAGCGTACACTCGCGGGTCTTGCAGCCGGTGCTGTCCGGCGTCGGGCCTGCTTCCGCTTTCACTCCGCTTCCCTGTTTATCTCCTCATTTCATTCACGATGCCAACTGATTTTGCCTGCCTGCCGCCAGACTCCGTGATCGACAGCTCATCTTTGGAGCATGAAACGGCATCGGGTGCGCGCCGCCACGCCGATTTCCGTCTGGACAGAACGGAGGCCGCGCAATGAGCGTCGACGGACTGTGGATCGGGCAGGTCGCCATGGCCTCGCTCATGAATATTGCGTTTGCGTTTGCCGTCGGGTCGGCGCTCCTCGCGGCGTGGCTCGCGAAGGACGGCGGGCAGACCGTGGCGCCGGCGCGGCCGGCGTTGCTGCGTGCGCAACGCGCGCTGGTGATGGGGGCTGTCGTGCTGGTGCTCGCCGATCTCGGCTGGCTCATCTATCAAAGTGCGACGATGAGCGGCGTCGGTCTGCCCGAGGCGCTCGGCGTCGTGCCTTCCGTACTCACGCAGACGCACGTCGGCTTTGCGTGGAGTCTCGCGTTCGGCGGCGCGCTTGTGTTGCTTCTTACGTCGCTTGCGAGTCATGAGGGGGTGTTACGCAACGCGCTGCTGTGGCTTGCGGTGATCGCCGTCGCGGCAGGCAAGGCGGCGCTCGGTCACGCGGCGGATGCCGGCATTCCGTCGGCGGCAATCGGCATGCATACGCTGCATGTGCTCGTCACGAGCGTGTGGGGCGGTCTCGCGCTGTCAGCGGGGCTGGCTGTGCTGCCGGCGCTGGATACGTCAACCGCGCGCGGCGTCCTGATCCGCACGGCGGGCCAGGTGTCCAGTGTGTCGCTCGTCGCGGTCGTGTTCGTGCTGCTGACGGGCGTGTTCAACGCGGTGCGCGGTTCGGGCGGTTCGTTCGAAGCCATCGACGCCAGCACGTGGGGTCATGTGCTGATGCTCAAGCTGGCGCTTGTCGCGCTCGCGCTCGTGCTGGGCGGACTCAACCGCTTTTCGGCGCTGCCGCGCCTGAAGCGCAGCGCGTCGACCATGGATGCGCACACGTTCAACAACGTGATGTATCTGGAAGCGCTCGCGATGCTGGGCGTGTTCGTCGCGGCTGCCGTGCTGTCGCACAGCATTCCGGCCTTCGCCGCGATGGGCTGATCGGGCTGCTCTCCGCTGACTGAACGATTACCGCGCCCGCCACCTTGCCTTCAAGTGGCGGCGCTTCCCGTCACGCAAACAGATGCTTACGCGCTTCCCGTGCTTACCATTCGGCGACACTGCCGTCTGCGTGGCGCCACACCGGGTTACGCCAGCGATGCCCGACCTTCGCCATCTCGCGAACCTTTTCTTCGTTGACTTCGATACCGAGGCCCGGGCCCTGCGGGATCGACACGAAGCCGTCTTCGTATTTGAAGACTTCCGGGTTCCTGATGTAATCGAGCAGGTCGTTGCCCTGGTTGTAGTGAATGCCGAGGCTCTGTTCCTGGATGAATGCGTTGTAACTCACTGCGTCGATCTGCAGGCAGGTGGCGAGCGCGATCGGACCAAGCGGGCAGTGCAGCGCGATTGCGACGTCGTACGCTTCGGCCATCGTCGCGATCTTGCGGCATTCGGTAATGCCACCCGCGTGCGACGCGTCCGGCTGCAGGATGTCGACGAAACCGTTCGCGAGGATGTGCTTGAAGTCCCAGCGCGAGTACAGACGCTCACCCAGCGCGATCGGCGTGTTCGTCTGGTTGACGATATCGCGCAGCGCTTCGGCGTTTTCCGACAGCACCGGTTCCTCGATGAACATCAGTTTGTACGGATCGAGCTCCTTCGCCAGCACCTTCGCCATCGGCTTGTGCACGCGGCCGTGGAAGTCGACGCCGATGCCGATGTTCGGACCTACCGCTTCACGCACGGCGGCGACGTTGTCGATCACCCCTTGCACCTTGTCGAAGGTGTCGATGATCTGCAGCTCTTCCGAGCCGTTCATCTTGATTGCCTTGAAACCGCGTTCGACGACGGCACGCGCGTTGTTCGCGACGTCGCTCGGGCGGTCGCCGCCGATCCACGAATACACCTTGATGCGATCGCGCACCTGGCCGCCGAGCAGCGCGTGCACCGGCACGCCGTGATGCTTGCCCTTGATGTCCCACAGCGCCTGGTCGACGCCGGCGATCGCGCTCATCGTGATCGGGCCGCCGCGATAGAAGCCGGCGCGGTACATCACCTGCCAGTGATCCTCGATCAGGAGCGGATCCTTGCCGATCAGGTAATCCGACAGTTCATCGACAGCCGCCGCAACCGTGTGCGCGCGACCTTCGACAACCGGCTCGCCCCAGCCGACGATGCCTTCATCCGTCGTGATCTTCAGGAAGCACCAGCGCGGCGGGACGATGAAGGTTTCGAGTTTGGTGATTTTCATGCTGAGGCTCTCCTGACTGCCGCTGCGGGCCAGATTGTGGGACGGTGGAAGCGTGGATACGGGGAACACATCCTACAACAAAATCGCCGTTAAGTAGTATTAATAGTACTATTGGTATGGGCATCGACTGTCACGCGGCTTTGGCCGTTCGCTCGCGTTCCTGGTCTGATGCCGGATAATCCGGGGCGTTCCAGTCACTCATCGCGCCGCGAGGCGAAAGCGGAGAACCGTTATTCAGCATGATCTGCACGGGCGCGTCGCCCACCTGCTCGCGACCGCCATCCTGCGCGGCGACTATGCGCCCGAATCCATCCTGCCGCGCGAGGCGGAACTGATGGATGCGTTCGGCGTCAGCCGGACGGTGCTGCGCGAGGCGCTGCGGACGCTGACGTCGAAGGGGCTGATCGAGTCGCGTCCGCGGGTGGGGACGCGTGTGCGTCCGAAAAACGCGTGGAATCTGCTCGATGTCGACGTGCTCGACTGGTACTCGCGCGTCGCCCCGCCGATGGCGTTCGCGCTCAAGCTGCAGGAAATGCGCGAGATGATCGAGCCATATGCGGCGGCGCTAGCTGCGTCGTCCTGGAGCGATGGGACGTTTGCCGCACTCGATGCCGCGCATGCCTCGATGGTGACGGCGCGCAACGTCGACGAATGGGTGCGGGCCGATCTTCAGTTCCATCTGAACGTGCTGACGGCGTGCAGCAACGAACTGCTGATTCCGCTTGGCACGCTGATCGAGCGCACGCTTGAGGCACAACTGCAACTGAACGCGCGGCGGGCGGGCGTGTTCAACGCGTCGCTCGCGGAGCACACGGCGGTCTTCGAGGCGATCCGCGATCGCGACGCCGAAGCCGCGCGTCAGGCGATGGCGAACCTGCTCGGCGTGACGCGCCGGCGGATCGAAGGGTGAACGTGCGCGGGAGCCGTGCTAAGGTCTGAGGCCCGGATTGTGCTGCTGAAGTAACGCTGGCGCTGGCGTGAACGCTGGCAACTGGCAGCGGATGCGTTCAGTCAACCGAACAGAGGAGGCTCGTTCATGTCAGTCTGTTTCGTCGCGCGAAGGCTCGCGCTTGCGCTGGCGTTTCTGCCTGCGGTGGCGTCGCTGGCCGTGCATGCCGAGCCCGTTCCCGAAAGCCAGTGGCAGCCCAGCCAGGCAACCTTGTTTACGCTCGTGCAGGACGGGTACCGGATCGTATCGGTGATCGACGAGCGGCGTGGCGAGGCGAATTCGACCCAGACGTTTTATCTTCAGCGGGAGCAGGGCGCGTTCAAATGCATCGAGCAGCATCAGATCGACCAGAAGACGCGCATGCCGGCGGCGCAGTTTGCGTGTTTCGAGCTGGCGCAGCCGTTTTCGACGTCGAAGGGGAAGTAGCGCTGGGCGCGGTGGACGGTCAGTGGAAACAAAAAAGCCGCTGCTTCGTGAGAAGCAGCGGCTTTTTTTACAACTGGTGGCGAATCAGGGACTCGAACCCCGGACCTGCGGATTATGATTCCGTCGCTCTAACCAACTGAGCTAATTCGCCGAAAGAAGCGAGATTATGCGGATGGCGGCGAGGACTGTCAACCCCCGCGCGCCATATTCGTGGACACCCCATCCAGGCGGCGCCCTCAAGCCGGCGGCGCAGTCACGCCGTCAGTCTTCGGCGTAGATGTTCGAGTCCTTGGTCTCCTTCACGAACAGCATGCCGATGACGAACGTCGCCAGCGCGACCACGATCGGATACCACAGCCCCGAATAGATATTGCCCTTCGCCGCAACGATCGCGAAGGCGGTCGCCGGCAGGAAGCCGCCGAACCAGCCATTGCCGATGTGATACGGCAGCGACATCGACGTATAGCGGATCCGCGTCGGGAACATTTCCACCAGCATCGCCGCGATCGGGCCGTACACCATCGTCACGTAGATCACGAGGATCGTCAGGATCACGACCGTCATCGGCCAGTTGATCTGTGACGGATCGGCCTTCGGCGGGTAGCCGGCCGTCTTCAGCGCGTCGCCCAGCGTCTTGTCGAACGTCTTGCCCTGATCCTTCGCGTCCGCAGCCTTGCCGTCATACGTGTTGATGATCTTGTCGCCCACCTTGATCTCGGCCAGCGTGCCCGCCGGAGCGGCCACGTTGTCGTAGTTCAGGCCGGCTTTCGACAGCGCGCTTTTCGCGATATCGCACGAGCTCGTGAACTTCGCGGTGCCTACCGGGTTGAACTGGAACGAGCATTCGTCCGGGTTCGCCACCACGACGATCGGCGACTTCTGCTGCGCGGCTTCGAGTGCCGGGTTCGCGAAGTGAGTGAGCGCGTGGAACAGCGGGAAGTACGTGAGCGCCGCGATCAGGCAGCCGGCCATGATGATCGGCTTGCGGCCGATCTTGTCCGACAGCGAGCCGAAGAACAGGAAGAACGGTGTGCCGATCAGGAGCGCCAGCGCGATCAGGATGTTGGCGCTCGTGCCGTCCACCTTCAGTGTCTGCGTGAGGAAGAACAGCGCGTAGAACTGGCCCGTGTACCAGACCACCGCCTGACCGGCCGTCAGGCCGACCAGCGCGAGGATCACGATCTTCAGGTTCTTCCATTGACCGAACGCTTCGGTCAGCGGCGCCTTCGACGTCTTGCCCTGGGCCTTGATGCGCTCGAACGCGGGCGATTCCTGCAGTTGCAGGCGGATCCACACCGAGATCGCGAGCAGCACGATCGACGCAACGAACGGAATGCGCCAGCCCCATGAGCCGAACGCATCTTCGCCCATCGACGTGCGCACGCCGAGAATCACCAGCAGCGACAGGAAAAGGCCGAGCGTGGCCGTCGTCTGGATCCACGCGGTGTAGTAACCGCGACGGTTAGCCGGCGCATGTTCGGCGACGTAGGTCGCCGCACCGCCGTACTCGCCACCGAGCGCGAGACCCTGCAGCAGACGCATCGCAATGAAGATCACCGGAGACGCAAAGCCGATGGCCGCGTAACCCGGCAGGAAGCCGACAACGAACGTCGACAGGCCCATGATCACGATCGTGATGAGGAACGTGTGCTTGCGGCCCACCATGTCGCCGAGCCGGCCGAACACGATCGCGCCGAACGGACGCACCGCGAAGCCCGCCGCGAAACCGAGCAGCGTGAAGATGAACCCCGCGGTCGGGTTGACGCCGGAAAAGAAGCTCTTGCTGATGTAAGCCGCCAGCGAGCCGGCCAGATAGAAGTCGTACCATTCGAAAACGGTGCCGAGCGATGAAGCGAAGATCACCCGCTTCTCATCGCTTGTCATCGGCGCGTGCGAGATTTGCCCGCCAACGGTTGCCATATGTCGTCTCCAATATTGATATAAGCATGCGGACCCGCCGGCAAGGCGAGCCCGTGAGCCGATTATTGGAGCCAAAACTTACTGCCTACTGACGCTTGTCCCGTAAATAAGAGCGCTGCGCCTGAAGCTCAATGTCCGTCTACATTATCCAATATGGTGTCAAGATCGTTCAATGTGGTGGCAATTGCGCGAATTGGTGGGGTGCGGTGCTTGCCGGAAAGCCGTCAGTTAGGGTAAGTCCCGGGCGCGTTCCAGCAATCTCAGGCTGACACGCACGAGCGTCCCCGCGAGCCTTGGCGCGGTTTGATAGACGTTGTCCCCGATCGTCAGGGTGCCGCCGTGCATCGTCGCGATCTCGCGGACGATGGCGAGGCCGAGGCCGCTGCCATCTCCCTCGCGACCGAGAATCCGGTAGAAGCGCTCGATCACCCGGTCGCGCTCGGTGGCCGGAATGCCGATGCCGGTATCTTCCACTTCGAGGTGCACGAGTCCCACGGCGGGTTCGGGTTTGACGCGCACGGTGACGCGCCCGCCTTCGGGCGTGTAGCGGATCGCGTTGTCGATCAGGTTCGACAGCATTTCGCGCAACATCACGAGATTGCCGTCCACCTCGATGCGCCCGCCGTCGGGTGCGTCGATATCGTCGGGGCCTTCGTAGCCGAGGTCCATCTGCCGGGCGAGGGCGGCCTGAACCCAGTCGCGCACGGCGTTGCGGGCCACTTCCGTGATTTCGACCGGGGTGAAGATCTGCCCGGACATCCGGTTTTCCGCCCGCGCGAGCGCCAGCAACTGCGTGACGAGCCGCGCGGCGTGCTCCGAGCTGGTCGCGATCTGTTCGAGCGAACGATGCACTTCCGCCGGCGCATCCTGCCGCAGCGCCAGTTCCGCCTGCGTGCGCAGACCGGCGAGCGGCGTCTTCATCTGATGCGCGGCGTCGGCGATAAAGCGCTTTTGCAGCTCCATGTTCTGTTCGAGGCGGGTCAGGAGGTCGTTGAACGACGTCACGAGCGGCTCGATTTCCGGCGGCGCGCGTCGGGCTTCGAGCGGCGACAGGTCGTCTGGACGACGCGCGCGGATGTTCGACTGCAGCGCGTGCAGCGGCGCGAGCCCGCGCGAGAGCCCGAACCACACCAGCAGGATCGCGAGCGGCAGGATCACGAACTGCGGCAGGATCACGCCTTTGATGATGTCGTTGGCAAGCTGGCTACGCTTGTCGAGCGTTTCGGCCACCTGCAGCAACACCGGCTGGGCACCGGGCATCTGCGGAAACTCGACGGTCGTGTACGCGACGCGGATGTCGTTGCCGCGCAGCACGTCGTCGCGAAACGCGACGATGCCCGGTTGCGGCCGGTCTTCCTCGTGCGGCAGCGGCATGTCGCGGTCGCCGCCGACCAGTTCGCCGCGCGTGCCAAGCACCTGGTAGAACACGCTGTCGATGTTGTCCGTGCGCAGGAAATCGCGGGTCGAATCGGGCAGCGACAGTTCCGCGACGCCGTTCACCGGATGAATCTGCCGCGCGAGCACGTAGGCATCGGTTTCGAGCGCACGGTCGAACGGGCCGTTCGCGATGGATTTGGCGACGAGATAGGTGACCGCCAGACTCATCGGCCACAGCAGCAGCAGCGGCGCGAGCATCCAGTCGAGAATTTCGCCGAAGAGCGAGCGCGGACGGGCTGCGGCAGCGGCCTCGCTTTCGTCGGGCGGGGCGAAGGGGTTGGCGTAGCGGGCGTCGCGGGCTTCGTCGTCGAGAGCCGTGGCGGATGCGCCTGGCGAACCCGGCGACATGCTTTGTCCGGTTTGCGCCCGTGGCGCCGGCACTTCGGCGTGATGCGCGGCGGCGTGCTCGTGGCGAGCGGGCATGCGGGCCTTACTTGAAGTAGTGGCTCGCGGGCATCGCGCCCGGAGCGGGCGCGGCGGTTGCGGCGGCTGTTGCTGAAGGTGTCGCCGGTGTGGCAGCGGCTTCGCCGGCTGCCGGCGCCAGTGCCGGTGCGGCCTTTTCGAGGCAGTAGCCGAGTCCGCGTACGGTGATGATGCGCACGCCGCTCGGCTCGATCTTCTTGCGCAGCCGGTGAACGTAGACCTCGATGGCGTTATTGCTGACTTCCTCGCCCCATTCGCACAGGTGATCGACGAGCTGTTCCTTCGACACCAGCCGGCCGATCCGCTGCAGCAGCACTTCCAGCAGGCCGAGTTCGCGCGCCGACAGGTCCACGACCTGCTCGTTCACGTACGCGATCCGCCCAACCTGGTCGAACGACAGCGAACCATGTTTCACGACGGTCGGTCCGCCGCCCGCGCCGCGGCGCGTGAGCGCCCGCACACGCGCTTCGAGCTCGTTCAGGGCGAAAGGCTTGGCCATATAGTCGTCGGCGCCGAGATCGAGGCCCTTCACACGTTCGTCGACGCTGTCCGCGGCCGTGAGAATCAGCACCGGCATGTTCGAACTGCGCGCCCGCAGGCGCCGCAGCACCTCGAGCCCGGACAGGCGCGGCAGGCCGAGATCGAGGATCAGCAGGTCGAATGTCTGCATCGAAAGCGCGGTATCGGCCTCGACGCCGTTCTTCACGTGATCGACGGCATAGGCCGACTGGCGGAGTGATCGGACGAGACCGTCCGCGAGTATGCTGTCGTCTTCGGCAATGAGAATTCGCATGAGGCGTTGAGGCTCTGGCATTGCCCGCGTCGTGGTGTCGCCCGGCGCGCGGCGGTCTCCGAAACAATCGTGGTGGTTGGGCTGGCGTTGCGCACGCATCGAAATGAATGCGAAACGCGCTTGCCAAAACCACTGTTTTTTTATACAGTGTCTGCGTTTAGAGCGCCGTCCGCAAAAACGGACCGCAACCCTGCGTCAGACGCCGTTCATCATAGCAAAGGACGATTCATGGAAGAAAGCAAGAAAGGCCCGGCTGGACTGACTGCTGAAAAGAGCAAGGCACTGGCAGCCGCGCTCGCGCAGATTGAAAAGCAGTTCGGCAAGGGGTCGGTCATGCGGCTCGGCGCAGGCGAGGTTGCCGAAGACATCCAGGTGGTCTCCACCGGATCGCTCGGCCTCGACATTGCATTGGGCGTCGGTGGTCTGCCGCGTGGTCGCGTCGTCGAAATCTACGGTCCGGAATCGTCGGGTAAAACCACCCTGACGTTGCAGGTCGTAGCCGAAATGCAGAAACTGGGCGGCACGGCAGCGTTTATCGACGCGGAACACGCGCTTGATATTCAATACGCAGCCAAGCTCGGCGTGAACGTGAACGATCTGCTGGTTTCGCAGCCGGATACCGGCGAACAGGCACTCGAAATCGCGGACGCACTGGTGCGCTCGGGTTCGATCGACATGATCGTGATCGACTCGGTCGCGGCACTCGTGCCGAAGGCTGAAATCGAAGGTGAAATGGGCGACTCGCTGCCGGGTCTGCAGGCGCGTCTGATGTCCCAGGCGCTGCGCAAGCTCACCGGTACGATCAAGCGTACGAACTGTCTCGTGATCTTCATCAACCAGATCCGGATGAAGATCGGCGTGATGTTCGGCAACCCGGAAACCACAACGGGCGGCAACGCACTCAAGTTCTACGCGTCGGTGCGTCTCGACATCCGCCGTATCGGCTCGATCAAGAAGAACGACGAGGTGATCGGTAACGAAACGCGCGTGAAGGTCGTCAAGAACAAGGTGGCGCCGCCGTTCCGCGAAGCGATCTTCGACATTCTTTATGGCGAAGGCATTTCGCGTCAGGGCGAAGTTATCGATCTCGGCGTGCAGGCAAAGATCGTCGACAAGGCCGGCGCCTGGTACAGCTACAACGGCGAGCGCATTGGCCAGGGTAAGGACAACGCGCGCGAATTCCTGCGTGAGAATGCGGACATCGCGCGCGAAATTGAAAACCGCATCCGCGAATCGCTTGGTGTGAACACGATGGCAGACATCGCCGTGGTCAGCGCCGAAATCGCGGGCGAAGAAGAGTAATCGTCGCGTGATACGCAAGGGCCGGTCTGCACCGCAGTTTGATTCGCAGCCTGAACCACGGTCTGCTCGACGTGCAGGGCAAGATGCGGACGGCCCGCAGGAAGACGACTCGTTCGAGTCGTTTGATGCACATGATCGCGCGGCAGGGCGTCGTTCGTCGGCTTCAAATTCCGCCGGTGCCTTCGCTTCAGATTTCACCTCCGAAAGCGACCCGGCACCCGCGGAGCCCACTTACTCGCGCTCGCGTCGCGCGCCGGGTGACCCGCCGCCTGCCGGCAAAGACCGCTCCGCCAACGCCAAACGTCCCGTGCGCTCGCTGAAAGGGCGTGCTCTCGGCTATCTGTCGCGTCGCGAATACAGCCGCGCTGAACTTGCCCGCAAGCTCGCTCCGTTCGTCGAAGAAAACGACAGCGTCGACGCGCTGCTCGACATACTGGAAACCGAAGGCTGGCTCTCCGATTCGCGCTTCGCCGAAAGCCTGGTCCACCGCCGTTCATCGCGTATGGGCGCAAGCCGCATCGTCAATGAACTGAAGCAGCACGCGGTCGGCCAGACGTTGATCGAAGAGGCGAGTGCGCAGTTGCGCGAAACCGAACTTGCCCGCGCGCAAGGTGTCTGGCGCAAGAAATTCGGCCATGTTCCTGAAACGCCCGCCGAGCGCGCGAAACAGGCGCGTTTTCTGGCTGCACGCGGATTTTCGGGCGCAACGATCGGCAAGATCCTGAAAGGGATGGACGAAGACTGGGCCGAAGGCGGCGAATAGCCCGCTAATCGTATTTCAGGTCGCGACGCGTTGGCCCGGGCGAGGTTGCCGCAGGGTAGCCGTACACGAATAATGTCAAATACCCAGTATGCTAAAATTCGCTGGTTTCCCAATCCGGCCTTAACTCTCTCGCATGCCGCTTTCCCCGCCAGTTTCCCGTCGGTTGCGCCATCGCCGCGCAATATGTGCGGAAGCCTATGAGCGCGAGGACGGGCTGTGGGACATCGAGGCATGCCTCACCGACGAAAAGCCACGCGATGTGGTGCTTGCGTCGGGCGTCCGGCCCAACGGTCTGCCGATCCATGAACTCTGGCTCCGCATTACGATCGATCGCAAGCTCAACGTCGTCGACGCCGAAGCGTCGTCCGACTGGGTGCCCTATCCGGGCATCTGCCAGACCGCCACTCCCGCCTATCGGGCCCTCATCGGGCTCAATCTGTTCAACAACTTCCGTCGCGATGCCAACCGTTTACTGGGTGGCACCGCCGGCTGCACGCATCTCACCGAGTTGTGCGCGGTCATGCCCACGGCCGCCATCCAGGCGTTCGCGGGCGATGTCTGGAACACGAACAGCGGCGCGCCCGGCGAGAAAGCAGCAGACGCAGATCCGGCCCGCGGCGCCAGCGAGCCTGTATCCGCGGATGAACAGGCCGGCAGGCCGGCAACGGAATCAACCGACAAACCGCCTTTCCAGCTCGGTCGCTGCCACGCGCTGCGATTCGACGGTGAAGCGGTGCAGCAGTTTTATCCGCGCTGGTACGGCCGCGCGCCGCGAGCAGAGGAGCGCGCGGAAGGTGCATCCGACGGACAAGCCGCGCGAGCGGCGCGTCGTTGAACAGCGATAAAAGCGGAAACGAAGTTCAATCCAACTCTCAGACTGAAGGGAATCACGCATGAAGATTCACGAGTACCAGGGTAAGGAAATCCTGCGGAAATTCGGCGTCGCGGTACCGCGCGGCAAGCCGGTCTTCTCGGTGGATGATGCGGTCAAGGCCGCGGAAGAGCTCGGCGGCCCGGTTTGGGTCGTGAAGGCTCAGATCCACGCGGGTGGCCGTGGCAAGGGCGGCGGCGTGAAGGTCGCCAAAACGCTGGAACAGGTTCGCGAATACTCGAACCAGATCCTCGGCATGCAGCTCGTCACGCACCAGACCGGCCCGGAAGGCCAGAAGGTGAATCGTCTGCTGATCGAAGAAGGCGCTGACATCAAGAAGGAACTGTATGTCGGCCTCGTGATCGATCGCGTTACGCAGAAGATCGTCGTGATGGCATCGAGCGAAGGCGGCATGGACGTCGAAGAAGTCGCGGAAAAGACGCCTGAGCTGATCCACAAGATCGCGGTCGACCCGTCGACCGGCCTGAAGGACGCCGAAGCCGACGAACTCGCAACGAAGATCGGCGTGCCCGCCGCTTCGCTGCCGCAAGCACGCGCGATCCTGCAGGGCCTCTACAAGGCATTCTGGGAAACCGACGCATCGCTCGCCGAAATCAACCCGCTGATCCTGACCGGCGACGGCAAGGTCATCGCGCTTGATGCGAAATTCAACTTCGATTCGAACGCACTGTTCCGTCATCCGGAAATCGTCGCGTATCGCGATCTGGACGAAGAAGATCCGGCTGAAGTCGAAGCATCGAAGTTCGACCTCGCCTACATCTCGCTCGACGGCAACATCGGCTGTCTCGTGAACGGCGCCGGTCTGGCCATGGCAACCATGGACACGATCAAGCTGTTCGGCGGCGAACCGGCGAACTTCCTCGACGTGGGCGGTGGCGCCACGACCGAGAAGGTCACGGAAGCGTTCAAGATCATGCTGAAGAACCCGAACCTGACGGCGATTCTCGTGAACATCTTCGGCGGCATCATGCGCTGCGATGTGATCGCTGAAGGCGTGATCGCGGCTTCGAAGGCCGTCTCGCTGAAGGTGCCGCTCGTGGTCCGCATGAAGGGCACGAACGAAGACCTCGGCAAGAAGATGCTCGCTGAATCCGGCCTGCCGATCATCGCGGCGGACAGCATGGAAGAAGCTGCGCAGAAGGTCGTCGCGGCCGCTGCGGGCAAGGCGTAAGCCGCCCCGGCGCTCATCACGGATTACGAATGGCGGCGCGCATGCGACGCGGGCGAAGAATATCCTGCCCACGCGCGTGCGACGCCAGACGAACAGAGGTCAATACATGTCGATTCTGATCAACAAAGACACCAAGGTCATCACGCAGGGCATTACCGGCAAGACCGGTCAGTTCCACACGCGCGCCTGCCGTGAATACGCAAACGGCCGCGAAGCGTACGTCGCGGGTGTGAACCCGAAGAAAGCCGGCGAAGACTTCGAAGGCATTCCGATCTACGCAAGCGTCGCTGAAGCCAAGGCTGAAACGGGCGCGACCGTGTCGGTCATTTATGTTCCGCCGGCAGGCGCCGCCGCCGCGATCTGGGAAGCCGTCGAGGCCGATCTGGATCTCGCTATCTGTATCACGGAAGGCATTCCCGTCCGTGACATGATCGAGCTCAAGGCTCGTATGCGCGCAAAGAACAGCAAGACGCTGCTGCTCGGACCGAACTGCCCGGGCACGATCACGCCGGACGAACTGAAGATCGGCATCATGCCGGGTCACATCCACTGCAAGGGCCGCATCGGCGTCGTGTCGCGTTCGGGCACGCTGACGTATGAAGCAGTCGGCCAGTTGACGGCGATCGGCCTGGGCCAGTCGTCGGCAGTCGGTATCGGTGGCGACCCGATCAACGGTCTGAAGCACATCGACGTGATGAAGATGTTCAACGACGATCCGGATACGGACGCCGTCATCATGATCGGCGAGATCGGCGGTCCGGACGAAGCGAACGCCGCTGAGTGGATCAAGGACAACATGAAGAAGCCGGTGGTTGGCTTCATCGCTGGCGTGACGGCGCCTCCGGGCAAGCGCATGGGCCATGCCGGCGCGCTGATCTCGGGCGGTGCGGATACGGCCGAAGCGAAGCTGGAAATCATGGATGCATGCGGCATCAAGGTCACGAAGAACCCGTCGGAAATGGCGCGTCTTCTGAAGGCGATGCTGTAATCGAAATAACGACGACGGCCCCGGCCGTCCCGAAATTTTGATACCCTTACGAATCCCTTTCGTAAGAGCGAAGTGTCAAGGCGAGGGAGCATCTGCTTCCCTCGCTTTTTTTTGTCTTCGCGCTTTCGTTTCCGCTGGTTTTTCGCTTCACGTCCTTCTACGCTTCCTGCCATGTTCGAGTTTTTCGCTACGCTCCACTGGGGCGCCGTTTTCCAGATCATCGTGATCGACATCCTGCTGGGTGGCGACAACGCGGTCGTGATCGCACTGGCGTGCCGCAATCTGCCGGCCGATCAGCGCACCCGTGGCGTGCTGTGGGGCACAGTCGGTGCGATCCTGCTGCGCGTCGCGCTGATAGCGTTTGCGGTCGCCCTGCTCGATGTGCCGCTGCTGAAGTTCGCGGGCGGCCTGCTGCTGTTGTGGATTGGCGTGCGGCTCATGGCGCCCGCGCACGACGCACACGCGGACGTCAAGCCGGCCGACAAGCTGATGGCCGCGATCAAGACCATCATCGTCGCCGACGCCGTGATGAGCCTCGACAACGTCATCGCGATTGCCGGCGCCGCCGAAGCCGCTGATCCGCAGCATCGCCTTGCGCTCGTGATCTTCGGCCTGGTCGTGAGCATTCCGCTGATCGTGTGGGGCAGCCAGCTGGTGCTGAAGCTGCTCGACCGTTTGCCCGTAGTGATCACGCTGGGCGCCGCGCTGCTCGGCTGGATCGCGGGCGGTCTCATCATCAACGATCCTGCCGGCGACCGCTGGCCTGTCCTCGACATGCCGGCCGCCGAGTACGGCATGAGCATCGCGGGCGCGCTGTTCGTCGTGATCGTCGGCTATGCGCTCAAGCGCCGCAACGCACGTCGCGAGGCCACGCAGGCGCCGCCCGGCCCACCTTGAACCTGGAGCGTTGGCCGTCCGGCCGACTGTCCGACGCTTTTCCCACTGGCTACGATCGAAGCGCCTGCCTCAATACGTGAAGCAGGCGTTTTTCGTTTCGGGAGCCTGCTGATGATTGTGTCTGTACCTTGTTCCGTATCGCCTTCCTCGTCGCCATCCTCATCGATGGTCCGCCGCATTCGCGTGGGCGCCATGCGGTGTTTCAGGCGCTGGCCCTGGCCTGTCGAGCTTGCCCATGCGCGCCGCCGGTACGCCCGCTGGGGTCACGCCGGCTTCACGCTCATCGAACTGATGATCGTGCTGGCGATCGTCGGTGTCATCGCCGCCTATGCCATCCCGGCGTATCAGGACTATCTGGCGCGCGGCCGGGTGGGCGAGGGCTTGTCGCTGGCTTCGTCGGCGCGTCTGTCGGTTGCCGAGAACGCGGCGAGCGGCACTGCGCTGGGTGGCGGATACGCGTCGCCGCCGGCCACGCGCAACGTCGAGTCGATTCACGTCGACGACGACAACGGTCAGATCACGGTCGCCTTCACGACGCGGGTCGCGGCTGCGGGATCGAACACGATCGTGCTCGTGCCGTCGGTGCCGGATAACCCGGAAACCCCCACTGCGCGGGTCGGCCTCGCCAGGGGAGCGTCGCAGCCGGGCACGCTCACGTGGGAATGCTTCGCGGGCGGCAAGAACAGTTCGTCGCTACCCGCGCCGGGATCGGGTCCGGCACCGGCAGATGCGGCGACGCTGCCAGCGAACCTCGCGCCACCTGAATGCCGCACCTGACGACGAACGTGGATACGGGTGTAGCGACGCACGGGATCACAAATGGCGGGCGCATGCGTACATCCCTGTAATCTGGCGTTATTTAGGTCAGCCGGCGCACAGGTCATTGATTTTTTTGTATAGTGCGCCGGTTGCTGACGCCCCCGGTTACTCATGCCCACCCCATTCGCGCGCTATCTGTCTCTCGTCCTGCTGGCTCTTGCGTTGACCCTGCCGTATGCCGTGGTCAATCACACGTATCCGATTCCGACGTTCTATGCCGAGTTCACCGCGCTCTCGCTGTATCTGCTGACGGGCGCCGCTGTCGTGCTGCTGGTCAGCAGCGCGCGGCCGCGTGTTGCGTTCGCCTCTCCGGTTGTCGCGCTCGTGCCGCTTGCATTCGGTCTTGTGCTGGTTCTGCAGTCGTTTGCGCTGCCGGTTGCGCAACCGTCGATGAACTGGCTCGGCGCCGGGTTCCTGCTGGCTGCGTTCATGGCGACCCACGCGGGCTATGGCTTCACGCGCGCGAACCTGAGCGAGACGACGTTGCGCTGGATGGCTGCGGCGCTGATCGTCGGCGGACTGTTCGCGGTGTTCTGCCAGGTCGTGCAACTGTTTCATCTGGAGGCGAAGGTCACGCCGCTCGTGGTGGCGTACAACATCACGATCGATCGCCGTCCGTTCGGCAACATGGCGCAGGCCAATCACCTCGCGACATACATCGCGTTCGCGATGGCCGGTGCGTTGTATCTGGTGCAGACGCGGCGTCTGAATCTCGTGCTGTGGGTTGTCGTCTCGACGATTTTCAGCGCCGGGCTCGCGTTGACGGTATCGCGCGGGCCGTGGCTGCAGATGGGCGTGATCGTCGTGGCCGGGTTCTGGATGGCGTTTGCCGGGCGACGCAGCGAGCCGCTGGAGCGCGGGACAGGCAAGCGCAGCGACCGCGCGTGGCTGATTCCAGTTGCGCTGGCGACGCTCTTCGTCGTCGTCAACGCGGCGATCCGTTGGGCGAACGTGCGTTATCAGCTCGATCTCGCGCAGTCGGCGGCCGAGCGGATGCAGGACGCCGGTCAGATCGCACCGCGTCTCGCGCTGTGGAAGTACGGCTGGACGATGTTCAGGATGCATCCGCTGATGGGCGTCGGTTGGGGTGAGTTTCCGCGCTATCAGTTCGATCTGGCGAAGATACTCGGCGGCGTGGAAATCGCCAATAACTCGCACGATATTTTTATCGATCTGCTCGCGAAGACGGGCCTGCTCGGTGCCGCGATTGTCGTCATCGGTCTGGTGAGCTGGCTGATCCGCGTCGCGCGCGCGCCGCATACGGCAGCGCGCATTTTCGGGCTGGCGATGATCGGTGTGCTGGTGATGCACGCGCTTGTCGAGTATCCGCAGCAATACATGTTTTTCCTGCTGCCGGCGATGTTCGTTTTCGGCCTGCTTGAAACGAAGCCGTTGCGTGGGCCGCAGGGCGCGGCATTCGGTATCTATGCGCTCGTGGTTTTCGTCGGACTTGCGTCGCTCTATCCGGTGTATCGCGACTATGCGCGCGCCGAAGTGCTGTACTACGGCAAACATCCGGCCGAGGAGTATCGGGCGGACCCGTCGTTCCTGTTCCAGGCGTGGGGCGAATACGGCATGGCAACGTTGTTGCCGATGAACGCGCAGAACCTGCCGCACAAGCTGGCGATGCACAAGCAGGCGCTCGCGTTGTTGCCGGGCGAGACGGTGCTGCGTCGCTATGCCGTGTTGCAGGCGTTGAATGGCGACACCGACGCCGCATTCGATACGGTCGAGCGTCTGAAAATCTTCGCGCAGGAGTTGAAGGACTGGCCGTCGCAACTCGGCTATCTGTATGATCTTTGCGACGACCAGAAGATGCTTTCCGGCTTCAAGGCCGAGCTCATGAAGAAGTACGGCATGCCGCCCAGGGACATCAATCAGGATGACGAATCCGACGACGAGTGATGTCGTTAATACATTGACCGGGCGCGCACGTGCAATGCGCGCGCCGGTGAAACGCCTTTCAACTTCCTGCTGCAAACCTATACTTTTCGATACCGAGCGAGCGCCTCGAAAGTGGAAGGTATCGTAGCCATTCAATTTCCCCGCGCCATGCCCGTTTCATTTTTAACTCGAACGGGAGACCAGTCATGCAGATCGATCAGGACAAGCTGCAGAATTTCATGGGGCGGATGGTGGGCGAATTTGGCGCGGTTGCTTCAGCGCCGCTGATCCTGCTGGGTGACCGGCTGGGTCTCTACAAGGCGATGGCGGGGCAGGGACCGATGACCGCCGGGCAGGTCGCCGAATCTGCGCAGGTCAACGGGCGCTACGTGCGTGAATGGCTGCTTGCCCAGGCGGCCGCCGGCTTTCTTCGTTACGACGCTGCCGCGGATGCCTTCGAACTCGAAGACGAACAGGCGATGTGTTTCGCCGATGAGACGAGTCCAGTGTTCGTGCCGGGTTTCTTCCAGATAGCCGAATCGATGTTTCGCGACATCCATAAACTCGAAGGCACGTTTCGCACCGGGCTTGGCTTCGGCTGGCACCAGCACGATCATTCGCTCTTTCGCGGCACCGAGCGGTTCTTCCGTCCTGGCTACGCGGCGAATCTCGTCAGCGCGTGGATACCCGCGCTCGATGGCGTCGAGGCGAAGCTGAAGGCGGGCGGCGCGAAAGTCGCGGATGTCGGCTGCGGGCACGGCGCGTCGACGGTGCTGATGGCGCAGGCGTATCCCGAGGCGACGTTCGTCGGCTTCGATTATCACGAGCCGTCGATTCAACGTGCACGTCAGCTAGCAGGGGACGCAGGCGTGCGCGATCGCGTCACGTTCGAAGTCGCGCCCGCGAAGGAGTTCCCGGGTAACGACTACGACCTCGTCGCGTTCTTCGACTGTCTGCACGACATGGGCGATCCGGTGGGCGCGGCCGCGCATGTGCGGCAGTCGCTGAAGCCGGGCGGCACGTGGATGATCGTCGAGCCGTTCGCCAACGACAACGCCGCCGACAACATGAATCCCGTCGGACGCATTTTCTATTCGGCATCGGCGATGATCTGCACGCCGGCGTCGTTCGCGCAGGAAGGACAGATGGGGCTCGGCGCGCAGGCCGGCGAAGCGAGACTGCGCGACGTGGTGACGAAGGGCGGCTTCACGCAGTTCCGTCGCGCGACGGAGACGCCGTTCAATCTCGTGCTCGAAGCGCGGGCGTGAAGGTTAAGGGTTCGCCACCCAGTCCCCCGACTTCCCCCCATGCTTCTCCAGCACTTTCACATCGGTGATGGTCATGCCGCGGTCGACGGCCTTGCACATGTCATACACGGTCAAAAGACCGATCTGCACGGCCGTCAGCGCTTCCATCTCCACGCCGGTGCGCCCGAGCGTTTCCACCTGCACGGTGCAGTGCACGCCGGGTAGCGCGTCGTCGAGCGTGAAGTCGACGGCGACACGCGTCAGCGCAAGCGGATGGCAGAGCGGGATCAGGTCGGCGGTACGCTTCGCGCCCTGGATCGCCGCGATGCGCGCGATGCCAATCACATCGCCTTTTTTCGCGTTGCCGTCGCGGATCAGCGCGAACGTCGCGGGCAGCATGCGGATCGTGCCGCTCGCGATGGCGATGCGTTTCGTCTCCTGCTTGCCGCCGACGTCGACCATATGCGCCTGGCCAGCTGCGTCGAAATGAGTCAATTCCGTCATGGTGGGCTCCCTGAAGGGTGCCATCATAACAGCGCCCATTCGACGGTGATTGTCCGCCTCGCGCTGCGCGCATGCACGTCCTGCGGGCAACTGGCCTCAAATCCGGCGCGAGCACAGACTCGACGGCAGGTATAGACACAGCGGCGGCAACTTCCCGGGCACAGGGTTCTCGATACCGCCTGCCACTGAGTACAATTAAAGCGCGCCCGGCGCCGCCGCGCCGAAGCGCCCGACTGGTTCCCGACCTTGCTTTTGCCCATCACGCAATGCGTCTGAAACGGCTTCTCGCAGTCTGTCTTTCGATCGCGCTCGCGGCGCCGTCGGGGGCGTTCGCGCAGTCTTCCGCATCGAATTCCGCTCCGAAGACGCCGTCGCTCGAAATCGGTCCGATCAGGTCCTGGACGTCACCGCTGATTCCCGACAATATCGCGCCCGGCGTGTTCGGCACTTACGGCGGCGCCGAGAGCCGGTTTGCCGGCACGCCGGGCGCCAACGTCAGCCTGCACGCGCCGCTTCTGACGCAGCAGTTGCCGGATCTCGGCGACGGCTCCGGCGGCTCGCTCACGCCGCAAGCCGAGCGCAAGCTCGGCGAGCGCGTGATGCGCGAAGTGCGTGCCGACCCCGATTATCTCGACGACTGGCTCATGCGCGACTACCTGAATTCGGTTTCCGCGAAACTGTCGGCGGCGGCCACGGCGCTTTACATCGGCGGTTACCAGCCGGATTTCGACCTCTTCGCGATGCGCGACGCGCAGATCAACGCGTTTTCGCTGCCGGGCGGATTCATCGGCGTGAACACGGGCCTGATTGTCACGACGCAGACGGAATCCGAACTCGCGTCCGTGATCGGCCACGAAATGGGACACGTGCTGCAGCGGCACATCGCGCGCATGATCAGTGCTGGCGAGCGCACCGGCTACGCCGCGCTCGCCGCGATGCTGCTCGGCATTCTCGCGGGCGTCGTCGCTCATAGCGGCGATCTCGGCGGCGCGATTGTGATGGGCGGCCAGGCCTATGCGGTCGACACCCAGCTGAAGTTCTCGCGCGCTGCGGAGCACGAGGCGGACCGCGTCGGTTTCCAGATGCTGGCGGGCGCGGGCTACGACCCGTACGCGATGCCGACGTTCTTCGGCAGGCTCGACCGCGCGTCGATGGGCGACGCCGGCATTCCGGTCTACGCGCGCACGCATCCGCTGACCGTCGAGCGCATCGCCGACATGGAAGACCGCGCGCGCCGCTCGCCGTATCGCCAGCCGCGTCAGTCGCCGGAATATGGATTTGTGCGTGCCCGGGCGCGTGTGCTGCAGGACCGCTCGCGTAGCGACTACGCCGACGAAATCTCCCGGATGCGCGCCGAGATCGAGGACAAAACCGCGCTGAACGTCGCGGCGAACTGGTATGGCATTGCGTTCGCGCAAATGCTGCTCGAGCGCTACGACGATGCGGCTGCGTCGCTTGCCGCGTCGCGCAAGGCCTTCGGCGCGACCGGACGCAGCGAGGGTGTCGCTGCCCGCAGCTCGCCGAGCCTCGACGTGCTGGACGTCGATATCGCCCGCCGCGCCGGACGCAACGACGACGCGGTGCGTCTCGCCGAAGTGGCGCAACGTCGCTGGCCGGCGTCGCACGCCGCGATCGACATGCGGCTGCAGACGCTGCTCAGCGCCCGCCGCTTCGCCGATGCCCAGGCGCTCGCGTACAAGGAAACGCGTAGCGACCCGCAACAGCCGTTATGGTGGCGCTATCTCGCGCAGGCGAGCGTCGGCACCGGCGACGCGCTCACACAGCATCGCGCGCTCGCGGAGAAGTTCGCGCTGGAGGGGGCGTGGCCATCGGCGATCCGTCAGTTGAAAGAAGCGCGCGACATCAAGACCGCCGGTTACTACGAACTGTCGACGATCGACGCGCGTCTGCACGACTTCGAGGCGCGTTACAAGGAAGAGCGCGAAGACGACAAGAATCGCGGATAGGGCGCTCAGGCGCGGTCGCCGGACGCTTCGGCGGCTTGCGCTGCCTGCGCCGCGGGGCTCGCGACGAAGCCAAAGCGCGCCGCGACGTCCGCGCGCGGGATGGCTTGCAGCGGCAAGGTCACGTCGGAACGCCAGTGGAATGCGCCGCTCCGGCCATCGTCGGTGATTTCGGCGTGTTCCGAGAACAGATCGAGATCATGGTCGTGCAACGCGGCCACGCGCGGCTGTTTCCCCTCGCCGGTCGCCGCCTCGGTGAACAGGATGCCGCCTTCGTCGTCGAGCCATGCGGCAGTGGGCGTGAACGTGCCGCCCGCCTGATCGGTGAGCGTCAGCGCGCCGTTTGCATCGACGGCCAGCCGTACGATCCACGGTGTGTAGACCAGTTCCACGTACACGCGTTGCGGGCCGTTCTGGAAGAACCACTTCCCGTGTGCGTCGGCTTCGTAGTTGCGGTGAATGAACCCCAGCAGCGCCTCATGACGGATCGGCGCGCCGGGCGCACCCTGGGCCTGCGCGGCCTCGTCGCGCATGCGCCAGTTGCCGCGCCGGTCGAGCAGCAGCCAGCCGGTGCAATGCGGCACGTTCGGCCATTTGACGAGGGCCTGCCTGACGATGTCATCCATGATGGGCGAAGGGTGAGAGATAGCCGAAAACGCGCTGCGCGAGCCAGTCGATGCGGCCTGGGAACGGCCCGGTCATGAAGCCGACGTGGCCGCCGTGATCCGGCTGGTCCAGTTCCACCGACGCCGACACCTCATGGCGCGAGGGTAGCACCGAGCCCGGCAGGAACGGGTCGTTGCGCGCATTCAGCACGAGCGTCGGCACGGTGATGTCCGGCAGCAGCGGGCTCGTTGTCGCGCGCGTCCAGTAGTCGTCGGCATCGCGAAAGCCGTGCAGCGGCGCGGTCACGACATTGTCGAACTCGTACATCGTGCGGCTCGCGAGCATCGCGTGACGATCGAACAGGCCGGGGTATTGCGTGAGCTTCTGGTCCGCTTTCAGCTTCAGCGTCTTCAGGAAGCTGCGCGTGTACACCTTGCCGAAACCTTGCGACAGTGCGCGTCCACCGGCGTGCACGTCGAGCGGCGCGGAAATCGCCGCCGCCGCCGAGACAAACGATGCATCCTGCCCGCGTTCGCCCAGCCAGCGCAGCAGCACGTTGCCGCCAAGCGAAACGCCTGCCGCGACGATCGGCCCGCGATGCATGCCGCGCAGACGTCGCAGCACCCAGTCGACTTCATTGCTGTCGGCGAGATGATAGAAGCGCGGCAGCAGGTTCAGCGTGCCGCTGCAGCTACGAAAATGCGGCACGACGCCATGCCATCCGCGATCGCGCGCGCCGGCCATCAGCGCGCGCGCGTAATGCGATGCGGAACTGCCTTCCAGGCCGTGAAACAGCACGAACAGTGGCGTTTTGTCGTCGGAAGCGAGGAGGGGCGCGGTGCCATCGTGCGTGCGTGCAGCCGATGAAGGTTCGCGCTTCAGCCAGTCGAGTTCGATGAAGTCGCCATCGGGCGTGTCCCAGCGTTCGCGCCGGTAGGCGACGGCCGGCACGCGAGCGAAAAGCGCGGGAACGATGGTCTGAACGTGGCTGTTCGGCAGCCACAGCGGTGCGCGATAGCGCAGGTCGGCGAGCCGTTGCGCGACGTCCTCGACAGGCGACGTATCCGAACCGTTCTTGTTATGCGTCGTACTCATACCAGCAGCCAGATCGAAAAAACGGAAAAGCAGGAGCGGCAGGAAAAACAGGCAGCGTCAGTGCAGCGATCCCTGTCCGCGCCGCATCTTGGCCGCGAACTGGCTCGCGGCGGTGTCGGGCATCGGGCTCGCGTGAATGTGCGCGATGCACCATTCGCCGCGCTCGTGAACCATCACGTAGGTGGCGAAGACCATCGTGGGCGTGGCGGCCGGATCGACCGGCCGGTGCGCTTCCGCAATCGCGTAGACCACGGTGCCAAGACTGTCGTAGACGCGGATATCGAGCGGCTCGATCGACACCGGATTCATTTCGAGCTGCACGGACAGGCCCGCGCGGATGCTTTCGAGGCCATGCAGGTGCGAGCCGTCCGCCCAGATACAGCTGACGAATTCCTCGTCGATCCACAGGCCCATCAAGCTGTCGATGTTGGCCTCGGCGATGGCCTGATACCAGGCGTTGAGCGTGTCGGCGGCGGCTTCGAAGATGTGGGCAAAACGTGGCATGGCTCGTCAGTCTCTTGTGCGCGGCGCGCGGTTGCGTGTCCGGGTGCGTCTTCGGAACGGCTCGACAGTCAGCGGCAGTGCCCCGGCGTGCATGAACGAATGGGACTTCCGCGAGGATGTCCGCGCCGTGAGGCGCGGACATGACGCGATGAAGCATGCGTATGGCGATCAGACGGTTCTAGCGTTGCGCGACCAGCATGCCGCGCAGGTCATCGAAGACCTGTTCCGCGCTGAGCTGCCGCAGGCAGTTCAGATGGCCGAGCGGGCACTCGCGCTGGAAGCAGGGGCTACATTCGAGATGCAGCCATTGTACCTTCGCGAGCTCTGACAGGGGCGGGGTGTGGCGCGGATCGGTCGAGCCGTAGACGGCCACCAGCGGCCGGCGCAGCGCGGCCGCGACGTGCATCAGCCCGGAATCGTTGGTGACGACGGCGCTCGCCCGCGAGATCAGCGCGCACGCCTCGCCGAGCGCGGTCTGGCCGCACAGGTTGCGCACGTTCGACGCGCGGTCCGCAATGGCCTGCGCAATCGGCGCGTCTTTCGGCGAACCGAGCGCGACGATCTGCGTGTAGGGAAACGACTGGCCGATCATCTTCGCGAGCGCGGCGAAATGCTCGGGCGGCCAGCGCTTGGCCGGGCCGTATTCGGCCCCCGGGCAGAACACGACCAGCGGCACGCGCGTATCCAGATTGAAGCGCGCCGACACGCGCGACGCCTCGTTCAGGTCGGCGTCGAGGCGCGGCATCGGCAGGTCGCCGGGCACTTTTGCGCCCGGCGTATAAGCGAGCGCGGTGTACTGGCCGACCATCGGCGGACGCTCGTCCTTGCGCGGATTCGCATGACGCACGTTCAGCAGGCCATAACGGCTCTCGCCGGTATAGCCGATGCGCAGCCCGATGCCCGCCATCCACGGAATCAGCGCCGACTTCAGTGAATTCGGCAGTACGTAGGCGGCGTCATAGCCGACGTCGCGCAGGTCGCTCGCGAGCTGCCAGCGGCGCAGCATCTGCAGCTTGCCGTGCGCGAGATCGGTGGCGTAGACGTCGCGAATCTCAGGCATGCGTTCGAGCACGGGCGCGACCCAGCTGGGCGCGACTGCATCGATCGCGATGCGCGGATGCAGTTTCACGAGCCGCGAAAACAGCGGCTGCGCCATCAATGCGTCACCGATCCAGTTCGGTGCGATTACCAACGCGCGACGCATCAGGGTGGGTTTCCGGTGTCGAAACGAAGCGCCGCGCGCACAGGCGCGCGGCGTTCAGGTTGTGGGGAAAAGACAGCTGGGCAAAGCGCGGCGAGCCGGAACGAAGTCCGGCT